>NZ_CP045732.1:0-311666 GCF_016864235.1 Legionella sp. MW5194 | reverse complement strand
GGCTTTTTGCCAGCCATCATTCTACCCATGGCCATTGTTGCCGGGACAGCGTATGGTTTTCTGACCTACAATGCCATCACCGACATGATTAATAACGATACCCTGCGCAAGTGGTATCGGCGCCTTCGTGATGATTTTAAACAGGGCGTCACCGTCAAAAATGTCTTTATGGCGGTCACGGCCGTACTCCTGTTGGGTTTAGCCACTGCCTTAACCATCTGCACCGCCGGTACCTGGTGGACGGTGGCTAAAAATGCCCAACCCCTGTTTGGCTGGATGGTCAAAATACCCAGTTTTGTCATGGGGGTGATCAATCCCATCATTACCGGCTTTTCCGCCTTGATTTTTAATCTTGAAAATACCGCGGACTCACTGAATATCATTTACTCTGCCTTAAACAGCGGCCGTAATTTTTTCCAGCACGCGATCACGCGATTGAGTAAATGGGGCGCAGAATTGTATGCGCGCGAAAACTGGGGGCAGATCTTAAACCCGTTTCGTTTAATCCTGAAATTAACCATTGTGCCTTTGCGCATCCTGTTTTTTTTCGGCCATTTGGTCAGTATCGGCGTTACCGCGGACAGGGTCCCGGGCATCCCTGAAATATTGTCAGCCATTCTCGGCATTGTCAGCGAAGGGTTTGAAGACATGCATTATTTCATGTCTCACTCCCATGAGCACCGCCACAGTGATTTTCGTGATGTATTGAACGAGCGCCTCGGGAAAGAACATGGGCATTCGCATGAGGCGGATTTACCGACCCGGATGCTGAGGTTCATTTTCATACCCATCTATTTTCTGGCCGCCCTGTGGGATTACGGATTCAGCCAACTCAATAACCCGGAAGTTAATCAACGCAGTCCGCATGCCGATTTTAAGAGCGCCTGGAATAAGCAACGCGGCAATCCCTTTGACTCGGAAACCGAAGAAAATGTGGTGGTGGAAACCCAACCCTCTGAGGACTGGGAAACCGAACAGGCCCTGTATCATGTCAATCTTTACCGGCAGGAGCATTTCAAACGAACGCTTTTGAAGCCTGGTGTGGCAGACATGAAGTCGCAAAAACTGGAGGAACTGGATCAGTCGTTACGTCGTGGCGAGGAAAGGGCCCATGAACTGGTTAAAAATGAAGCCAGAAACCCTGTTCACAAAACCCACCGCTTTTTCAGCAAAGGCCCTACTCAGACCGAGGCATTTCTGGAAAAACTGTCAAAACGGATTTCCCCAGCGGCATAAACCGCCCCCTACTGGATTTAGCCTTCGGGCTTTATCCAGGTTCATTCTGCTGACTAAGTCAGTAAATTTTTTAAACCCTGCAAATGAGAACGCGCCAATTCTTTAGACTTGGCCTCGTTGCGTTCCTTTCCTTTGCCAAACCATTCCAGGTGTTCTTCCGGCAATTCCTCTAAAAATCGGCTGGGCAAACAATCCTGCAACTCCCCGCCACGTCGTCTCTGACGGGCTAAGGTAAAACACAGGCCTTTTTGCGCCCGGGTAATGCCGACATAGGCAAGCCGGCGTTCTTCGTCAATCTGCTCCTCGTCAATACTCACCCGATGGGGCAGCAATTCTTCTTCCATGCCGACCAAATAAACATAGGGGAATTCGAGGCCCTTGGAGGCATGCAGGGTCAGTAACTGCACCGTTTCCCGATCATAATCTTCCGACTGTTCGAGGATATCAATTAAAATCAATTTGTTGATGACATCGGCCAGCGACGGCGTTTCGTCTTTAGCCAACAGACGACCGACCCATTCCAGCAGTTCCAGGACATTTTCCATGCGCTTTTGTGCCTTTGCCGGTGCATCACTCTGTTCATAAAGGTAGGCTTCATAGCCGCTTTCCTCCACCATCTGACGCAAAGGCTCAATGCTGCCATCGCCAAGGCGCGACTTGATGGTTTCCAGCCATTGCTTAAATTGCGCCAACGCCGCACGCGGTTTGTCGGTGAGCAATTCGCTTAAGGCCAGGTGGTCGGCCGAGGCATAGAGACTGTGTCCGCGAGCATGGGCATAATGACCCAGCGCATCAAGACTGGCCTCGCCAATGCCCCGCTTGGGCGTGTTCACAGCACGCAAAAAAGCCGCATTGTCGTGTTCGTTGCACAGAAGCTTCAGGTAAGCCAGAATGTCCTTGACCTCGGTGCGGGCAAACCAGGATTGCCCGCCGCTAATGCGGTAGGCAATGCCATGGTGACGAAGCACTTTCTCAAACACCCGGGACTGGTGGTTGCCCCGGTATAAAATGGCGTAATCGCCGTATTCATTGCCCATCCTGAGCTTATGGCTGATTAAGTCGGCCACCACTTGTTCTGCTTCATCCTGTTCATCACGGCAACACAGTACCCTGAGCACCTCCCCATGACCTAAATCACTCCACAGACGCTTGTCAAAAAGATGCGCATTGTTGGCAATTAAAGTATTGGCCACATGCAGAATGCGGCTGGTTGATCGGTAATTCTGCTCGAGTTTAATCACCTTCAATTGCGGGTAATCTTTTTGCAGTTGCGCCAGATTTTCCGGACGAGCACCGCGCCAGGCATAAATCGACTGATCATCATCCCCCACCACGGTAAACTGGGCACGCACACCGGTTAATAAGCGCACCAATTCATACTGGCTGGTATTGGAATCCTGGTATTCATCAATCAGTAGATGGCGGATTTGATTCTGCCAGCGCTCCCGCACCTCGTCATGCGCCATCAGCAGTTCCACCGGTAGACGAATGAGATCATCAAAATCCACCGCATTATACGCTTTCAAGGCCTGTTGATACGCCGGATAAAGTCTCGCTGCCTCTTCGGCATGAGGGGATGATCCGAAGGCAGAGGAATGGATTTTTTCAGGAGAAAGCAATTGATTTTTCCAATGGGAAATCTGATGCTGAATCTGCATGACATAATCGCGCTCATTGGCTTTGCCCGTGGGCAGCAGCCCGCGCAACAGTTGCAGGCTATCCTCGGCATCAAAAATGGAAAATCCTTTCTTAAGGCCTGCCAGGCCGAGTTCACGTTTTAAAATACCAAGGCCCAGGGTATGAAAAGTCGCCACTTTCAAACCGCGTCGTTTGCCTGCAGGCAGGGTAGCAGACACCCGCTCCCGCATTTCATTCGCCGCTTTGTTGGTAAACGTTACAGCATACACCGTAGCCGGCGAATACCCGCATTGTTCGATTAAATAAGCGATTTTTTGAGTAATGACCCGTGTCTTGCCGCTTCCGGCGCCGGCCAGCACCAGCAGGGGTCCGCCGATGTAGGTGACCGCCGCCATTTGTTGTGGATTAAGCTTCATGAGCCCTCGCCAAAAAACTGGCATTATCGCGCGTCAAAAGCAGGCAGGCAATGAACTTTGTGCTAGAATTTGTCTTTTTGGCTTAGCGATTAATGATGAGAGAACCGGATACCCTGCAGGGCTTTATTTTTGAAAACGAAACCATACGCGGCGCCATTGCCCATCTCGATGACAGCTTTCAAGCCATCATGCAGCAACGCCCTTACCCTCCCATGGTGCGTAATTTATTGGGCGAGGCCCTGATTTCCTGCCTGCTGCTCGCCGGCAGCGTGAAATTTGAGGGGGAAATCAGTTTGCAGTTTCAGGGAGACAATCGTCTGCCCTTGTTGCTGGTGCAATGCGATAATCAATTAAACCTGCGCGGGTTTGCCAAATTTGAAGAGAATCTTGAAATTGCGGATTATGCCGAAGCGTTTCTTCAGGGACAGATGGTATTGACCATTAATCAATACCAGCAGACACAAGCCTATCAAAGTATGGTGCCGCTTCACTCCACCTCCATGAGTGAAAATTTAATGCATTATTTTGCCCAATCCGAGCAGATTGCCACACGGGTCTGGCTGGCAGTTAATGACGAACGCGCTGCGGGCATGCTGCTGCAACTCTTGCCCGGGCAATCCGACAGCCAGCAGCGAGAGCATTTCTGGGAGTATGCCGTGCAACTGGGTCAGACAGTCAGCGAACAGGAATTACTGACGCTTGATAATCAAACCCTGCTTTTCAGGTTGTATCATGAAACCGAACTGCGGTTGTTCCCCAGCCGCGAAACCCGCTTTCAATGCCGCTGCAGTCCTGAAAAAATGAAGCAGGTCATTGGGGTACTTGGCGAAAGCGAAGCCCAGCAATTGTTGCAGGAGCAGGGAACAATTGAAATCGCCTGTGATTTTTGCAACAGTCATTACCAATTTGACACCATTGATATTGCGCTCTTGTTCAGAAAATAGGGGTAACCGCGGTTGCCGCGGTTATCCATTAAATCCATCAGGCATCGAAGGAAAACGCTTGCACTGTCTCAGTCAGGGCCTCCAGCTTGCGAATGGAATCCGTCTTGAAAAAGGTCGGCCTCTGATTCACCTTCTGCGCAGGAGAATCACCGAATTGAGCGATAAATCCCTGAACCCGCTCAACAAAATCGACAATGTATTTCTTAACCCCACGGTGATTTTCCAACTCTCCCCTCGCTTTATCGATAATCGAATTGGCATTTGCCACAAAGAGTTTCCCATCTTTGTGCTGCTGATAAGTCACGTAATTTTCATTAAGCTTCTCATGCAGGGTCTTGGCTTCATTATAAGCCGCTTGGTATGTCTGAGGATCTTTTCGACTCGCCCTTTTAAAATCCTCTACTTTTTTGGAAAGATCGCTTAACTGCGCTTCAAACTTTATTTCATGGGGTTTAGGCTTCAAAACCGGCTCTTTTTCGATGTCTTGGGCAACCTGCACTGGTTCCTCAACAACAGTTTTACCGTGCACGGCCGTTGCGGCGAAGGGCAGGAGAATAGCCTCCTGCGACTTGCCAAGCGGCTCTTTTGAAGGCAATACATTCGCCTCATGATAAGCTTTAATAAAGCGTTCCCGCTCTTCCTTGGTAATGAGCATGTACTTTTCAAACACCAACAGGATCTTATTTAACAAACCGGGTGTAATCGACACGGCAAACTGCGCATGGTAATGGTCAGCATCCCAATCAAAATCATCGCGATGGTAACAGCTGTGATCAGTATCTTCACGATGCACAAAACGCTTCACATTATACTGGTTTGCTACATGCTTCAACGCGCTATTTACTTTAATAGCCTGACATTCCTCAAACCTCATCACCTCCATCAATACTGTCATCACTTCCCATGGCTGTTTGCTTCTTAAGCTATCAATAGAAGGTAAATCTTTGGATTTCGGGTAGATGGTGAGCGTATTTTTATAGAGGCTAAAATTAATTTTTTCGGTCAGATGCGTAAACGCCCGCGTCATTGTTCGCTCCGGTAAGGTTAGTCGAAACGGATTTTAGGCGATAAAGCTTAAGATTTTATTAACCTGAACAATTATTGCATGGGCAGATCCCAGGTTGGAATGGTACGGCCCTCTGCATCACAGAATTGAATGTAATCGCTGCGCATGGCCTGCAGGATATGCTGAAGCTTTAAAAACTGCAGACTGAGTTCCAGGTACAACTGCGCCAGTTGACGCCCCTGCAATTCGCTGATGGTCATGTAGGCCGCCTGCCCCATGTCGACAAAATAGTTGAGACTAACCTGCCTTTTTTTAGCGATACCGGGAAAAAGACCGCAAAACAGCAGGCTTTTATCGCCCACATCACGCAGCAATTCAACCTGGCGGCATTTGCCGTTTTGCATGGATTCCAGGAAATCGAGCGCAATGACTGATTCAATCAGTTTGGGGCCCTGGGTGTAGCGCATCAGCAGAAAAACCAGATAACTTTCCGTGCTTTCATTGAGTACAAGTTGAGTGGAAGCTTGCGCTTCATTGATTAAAGCATGCCATTGACTTATTTCGGTAGGATGTAAAATAAGTTGTTTCATGACTCTTCCCCTTTTCCTACGTCCTAGTTTAAGTTTAGCAAACGGCATACCAATTTCCTGAATTAGTCAACATTGAGTAATCAAACGGGTGCTTTTTCTGTCAATGGATTGCTATCGAGGCCAGCATTCACCGGCTTAAACTATTGAAGAACCAGCGTTTTTTACCTAGACTGAGAGCAATTTGGCACTTGCGAGTGACTCTCATGATTAAATTGAAGATCACGTTATTACTCCTGGGATGGGCCGCGTCAATCCACCCTGTTTTTTCCTTTAATGATCCCCTCACCTGCGAAGCGACGCGTGAGAAACCCTGCATCGTACAGGACACCGAAACCCCAACATCGCCTGTGGGCAGCCTGCGGGATACCTTGATGATTAGCGATTACTACCACGGCAATCTCGCCGGTGTTGAAAACCTGCGCATGTCATTAAGTGCTGAGCCAGGCAGCCAGGGATGGCAACAGGTGGCGGATTACATTCGCTCCCGGGCGGGCATTGAACCCCATCAGGTTCTGGTGCTTGATTTGCGTCAGGAAAACCATGGCTACCTGAATGGCAATGCCATCACCCTCTGTGATCTTCATAACTGGTTGAATCTCGGTAAAACCGCGGAAGAATCCATTGCAACGGAGACGCAATGGCTGGCACGCCTGTCGTCCTTAAAAAAAATAGACAACGTGCTGACCGTTCAGCAATTCGCCAAAAAAGATTACGGCACCGGCCATTCCATTGCTGTTGAAACCCTGCTCAGCGAAAAGGAGCAGGTCACTCAAACAGGCTTTGCCTATCGCCGTCTCCCGGTCACCGATCACCGCGCCCCCCTGGATAAAGAAGTTGATACCTTCGTTTCCCTGGTCAAGAAATTGCCGAAAGGCATGTGGCTTCATGTGCATTGCCGTGGCGGCAAGGGGCGCTCCACCACACTGCTCGCCATGTACGATATGTTAAACAACGCCGACAAGGCTTCATTCAATGACATCATTGAACGGCTGGCGGCCATCCCACCCTATTATGATTTAACCCAGATTGTGCGTACTGATCCCGACCTGACCCCCTACTATCAGGAGCGGCTTCAGTTTCTGCAACGTTTTTATGAGTATGCCGAGGCTCGTCTTAAGGGGTATTCAGGCCCCTGGTCACAATGGAAAGCGGAACATCAGTTAACCTGAACAAATCGTCAAAGGACTTTGTTAAAATGAGGGTAATCAATGCGGTTGACAGGGCGGTTGTCAGCAATGGGTTCAATAAAACTGTGAATCAGTCCTTGCCAAAACCCCTGATACAAAGGACCCTGAAGCGGATGGTGGTCATCGATTGGGAAACAGGGACCGTGATTGGCTTCCAGTAACCATAGCCGCTCATGATTGTCCACCATAAAATCAAAACCAAAAAGAGCAAGGGTTCGTTGCCTGCTGCAACGAAAAGCCTCAGGAAAATCAGAGTGCAATCCTCGCAATACTTGTTGCAGAATTGCGTCAATTTGCGGCAGATAGTGACTGAATTGCGCAAACCGACTGGCCGGAATCTGAATGACATTGACCTTAGGATCGAGCAAATGTTCATTGGTTAAGTGGGGCCTCAAATCAGAATAATCCTCCACATAAGGATGCAGAGCGACATTAAAGTAACCGTCTTTATAACAATAAGCGCCATCGTAGTTGGTCAGAATCCCAAACAAACGGATGCTGTATTTACGATCATCCCTTAATAAATGAGGGCATAAATAACGCTGTAGAACATGCATACCGCCCATGCGTTTCGACTGTACGTAATGTGCGGCTAATGCCTCTGGCGTGTTAAACACGTGTATGTGTTGTCCGTTGTTTAACAAGGCCGGTTTTAAGATCCAGGCTAATTTTTCCTGAGGTGGCAACTGGGCATGAATGCAGAGCAAACGATGCACTACCTCCTGCCAATTGCCATCATCAATGCAAAAGGTTTGGGGCGCGACGTGTGGACAATAGTTCGCGACAAGTTTTGCCAGCAAATGCTTGTATTCCAGTGTCTGCGCAGCCGCTTCGTTAAACAACAACACCTTGTCATTGATACTGGACAGGCTGTTAAAGCGCGTAGCCTTCCATCCCTGCTGCGACAACCAGCGGCTTAAATTGAAGTGGGTTGGAGACAGTGACGTATCCAGGTGATACCGCCTTCTGTTGAATGGCACGCTGCTTATTCTCCATGGGTTGTCATTGCACGAAGCGGCTTTTTCTGAAGCCCATTGGCAACGATGCCTGCCGCTAATCCCCAGAATGCCGCGCCCATTCCTAAAATAGTAATCCCGGAGGTGCTGATCATCAAGGTCAGCAACGCGGCTTCACGACGATGGGCGTCTGTAAACGCGGCTTGTAAATTACTGCTGATAGTAGCAAAGAGGGCCAAGCCCGCGATCGTTGTGATAAGAACCTTTGGAAAAGAGGCGAGGACATCCACCATCGCTGCTGCAAACAGGCCCATCAATAAATAAAAGACGCCGGCCCAGAGACTGGCGAGATACCGTAAATCAGGATCACGGCCAGCTTCTTTACCCGCACAAATCGCGGCGGTAATTGCTGCGAGGTTACAGGAAAAGCCGCCGAAAGGCGCGAATAACACATTCGTGAGCCCAGTCAAGCTAATTAAGGCGGAGACGGGCGGGCGGTAACCTTCCGCATGAAGAACGGCAATGCCTGGAATATTCTGCGAGGTCATGGTGACAATAAACAAAGGCAGGCTCACGCTGAATAAAAGCGGCCAGGACCATTCAGGTTCCACCCACACAGGACGGGTCAACCCATGCTGAATCAAAGTATGAGTAAATAAACCCTGACAGTAGGCAAACAGCAGACCGACGGCAAGCACCCCCACCATCACGTAGCGGGGGAAAAAACGTTTCCCCAATAAATAACTGGCCAGCAGAGCCGTAACCAAGCCGGGATCATCCTGCCAACTGGTAAACACATTCAGCCCAAAATGAAGCAGAACCCCGGCGAGCATGGCCGCCACCAGGTCACGCGGAATGTAATCCATTACTTTTTCAAAATAGCCACTTAAGCCGGCAATCAACGTCAGTAAGCCAGTTACCATAAAGGCAGCGACCGCCTGAGGCAGGGAAAGGCCAGCGAGACTGGTCATCAGCAAGACGGCACCGGGCGTGGACCAGGCGGTCAAGACCGGCATGCGGTAATAGAAGGACAATCCCATGGTGCTTAAGGATGTGCCAAGTCCCAAGGCTAAAAGCCATGAACTGATTTCCGCCTTGTCTGCGCCAGCGGCGGCGGCCGCCTGAAAAACAATGGCGGCTGAGCTGGTAAACCCCACCATCACCGCGATAAAGCCGGCTGCGGCATGACTTATGGAAAAATACTTCAACATCGCGCCACCTCATGATTAAATACAGAATACATTACTGTGCGTTATAGCGCACAACTGAAGAATAACATCGTGCGTTATAGCGCACAAGCGTTGAGAGGGAAAATTTTGGACATTTTTGCACAACACATCGCCAATCACTTAAAAACCCTTCGCCAACAGCGCGGCTGGAGTCTCGACAAGGCGGCTCAGGAAACTGGCGTCAGCAAGGCAATGCTTGGCCAAATCGAACGCCTGGAATCAAGCCCGACAGTGGCCACTTTATGGAAAATTGCCAGCGGCTTTCATGTGTCTTTCTCTTCGTTTCTTGAAGACAGCCCACGTGACGCCACCGCAACCCTTTACCGCCCCCAACCCCAGCAGGCATTGCAGCATGCGGATGAGCAACTCAAAATCACCTCCTTGTTCCCCTTTGATCCGGAACTGCGCTTTGAATGCTTTATGATTGAACTGTTACCGCACTGCGAGCAATTATCCACGCCGCATGAACCCGGGGTGATTGAACACATCATTGTAATTGAGGGAACCGTTGACATTCTGATTCATCAGGACTGGCATGTGCTTCACCCGGGCGATGGGCTTCGTTTTGATGCCAGCAAACCCCACGGCTACCGCAATACTCAGGATAAAAGCGCCTTTTTCCATGACATTATTCATTACCCTGCTCAATAAAATGCCCTGCGCTTAAGCGGCCTTGCCAAACCACGCCAATGTTTTTTGTAAACGGTGTGTTAAGAAAAACAAAACGGCATGATCTGAAAGAGGCATGTGCTATTATTTACATAAGTTGGTTTATACGAGATTCACATGTCCTCAACACCAGAAGATGCCGCCCCGAAAGCAGAAAATCCCACAGCTGAGCGCATCAAGACAGCCAAAAATTTTTACGAGGTACTGGGCGTGCCTCCGACCGCGAGCCTTGAGGACATCAAAAAAGCCTATAAAAAAGCGGCTTTGTTGGTTCATCCCGATAAATACCAGGAACCCGACGCCGAAGAGGTGTTTAAAAAACTGGGGGAAGCTTATTCGGTTTTAGTAGATGGGGAGAAACGCCGGCAATACGATCTTTCCTCTTCAGATCCTGCTCCTGGTAAGAAAGAGAATAGGACCGAGGACAAAGGCCAGGATAAGGATAAAGACAAAAAGGATGATCTCGGGAAAGACGCTCAACCGTCTACCACCCCGGACACCAAGAAAAAAGACGCCGACAATACCGCCGTTCCCCAACAACCCAAGGCTAAAGCTGAAGCGGAGGCAACACCGGCTAAAAAATCCACGGTTAAAGACAAAAATCGTGCCCAGGAATGGAATGATTCTCTTTACGATTTTATGACACCCGCGGCTAAAAAAGGCGAAGACAAGGATCCTAATCAGGAGTGGGTCGATCAGCTGCTGCGATGGGTATTGGAGTTTAACCATCAAATAACCAATAAAATATTGGGCTTATTCAGCCAAAACCCGGCTGATACCCAGACTCCAACTGTTCAACAGCCCACCGCACAAGATCAGCCGTCCCGGCAAGAGCAGGGCTTGCCTTTATTGGAAGCAATGTCCGATACCGACGTACTGACCATTACTGACGGTTCTGATTTGCACCTGGAGAATGGCAACGAGCCCGAAACGCCGCAGATCGAAAACAGCGAAACCGCCATCGTCCCGTTTAACCCCAATTAATCGGATTTCCTGCCTCAGGGAGAGGCAGGAATCGTGGTTGTACTCACGGCCTGCTGACAAATCCGGTTTAATCCCAGGCTCATTGGCTTTAATACCGGCAGTTGTTCGGGTGTGAGGTGGTATTGTGAGGCCAGTTTTACCGGATCGGTGAAGCTTAACCAGACCTGTTTTTTCTCATCCTCAGTCGCCATAATCCGTAACGGCAGATCCAGTGCAAAGGCCGCATTCGCCTGCATGAGGGCCGTGCCTTTCGCGGGATTACCAATAATCAGAACCTGCGTCTCTGGTAAGGATTGTCCGGCTTTTTCAGCTTCGCCGCTGTGATCAATGCGGGCAAATACCGTCCCGCCCTGTTTTTTGATGATGGCAGCCACCCGATTCATGGTTTCACTGACGGAATAAGGGCTTTGCAGGGTCTCGGACCAAACCGCTCCAACAGGCGCGGCCAGATTGTAATCGAAAGCACCGGCAATTTTTCGCCCGAGAATATCCAAATCAGCTAATCCGCCCTTATTCGCCAGCAGAGTTACACAAACCAATTCCGTGGGTGCTGTAAAACGGCTCAGGAACGACGAATAACCCGGCAAGTGACCCTTTATCTCCATAAACCCGGGATGACCGGGGAACAGCCATCCTGCATTGCCTGGTATGGTTTGACCATTCACAGTCACCGGATGATAGAGGAATTCTCTGTCGGCTGGATCCTGAACCAGGATGCCGCCAGCCAAACCAATATCCCACAAACTGATGTCTTCGGCCGAGGCGATAATGCCGCTGTCAGCAAAGGTGGCAGTCCAGCTTAATGGCTTGGACGGGGACAGTTTCTGCTCGGTTTGTTCATACCCGGTAACAGGCTCGATCGGGTTAATATACACCCGATTTTTAAGAAATTGCTGATGTTTAAAGCCTGCTTTGTCATCCTTGACTTCATTATCAATGGTTTTCTCGTCGCCGACAAAAAAGGTATGTTTAAGTGACATGCGTTCAATCTGATTCTTGCTGACAAACTCCTGATAAGTCATGCCGCTAGCTTTTTCGATGACAAGACCCAGCAGGTAATTATTCGTGGCGCTGGCTCGACTTTGGGTTCCTGGTTTGAACAGAATGGGGGTATTTTTAATCAGCTCCAGCCATTGTGACGGTGTATAGTCCTTGCTGTAATCAAAACCGGGGCTTTCGCGATAATCCGGTAAACCGGAAGAATGGGTAATGAGCTGTCGAAGTGTGATTCCCTGCCAGGAGGAGGGAATATCCTTTAAATGGTTGGAAAGCGCATCATCGAGCTGCAATTTGCCCATTTCTTTCAATTGCATAATCGCAACCGCCGTATAGGCATTGGTCATTTGGCCAATGGGGAAAACACTGTGCGTGGCTACCAGGCGTTTGCTGTCGGTGTTGGCTAAACCGTAACCAACCACACGGGTAATATAAGGCGCCTGCACAATCGCTAGGGACATCCCGGGAATATTGTGTTCTGCCATGTACTGAATAATCAAATCGTCAACGGACTGTCCCTGATACAGGACGTGAAAATCGCCGCGACCGCTGCCAGCAAGTGTACTTGTCATCATAACCATTCCTTGTATTAAACTCAGTAAGCGGAGCTTTTTTAAGCCACTGACTTTAAGCATATCAATTCCTTGTGAATTTGCATCAAAACGTAAAGACCAGACCCCGTATTGAACCTTAAAATCAATGAAACTGGCAAGCGAATTCAATTCGATGTTAATTGATTTCCATTATGGGCGGTTTGGCTTCTTCTACCTGGGGTTTCGGAATTCTATCCAGATTTTGCAGTTGAGTGGAGTGCATTTTTTCATTGAAGAACGCATTGCGTTGCGAACCCAAACGCTGAGCCAGCAGAATAAGCAAATAATGCGTCGCTTCATCGATGTATCGGCCAACATCCAGGGAAGTTCCCGCGCTCAATGCCTGCTCCAACTGATTGGTCACCCTGGCAACCAATTGCCTGAATCCATGATTGGATTTCTCCCGATTGATGTCAGCGCCTCGGGCATTACACTGGTCAAATAGGTGTTGCAGTTTAATCAAAGCCATTTGTGTCTTTGCACAGGTTTTTGCCTGTTGATTCAGTGCTTCCGGAGACAGTGACTTAAACAAACCGTCACTTTTATCCACCCACACGTTATACCATTCCACCAGATGGAATATAAACGAGTGTTCCCTGCCTGTCCTGAATTGCTCCAGGTTCATTAATTGGCGAGTGATTTGATAATGCTTAAAAAAAGTGAATTCCTTTTGCAGAGCTTCGGTTACCGATTTGACGTACATGGATTTTTCGATGAGCTCTTTTTCGTTCGACGTGCAAGAGACCATCGGCTGAAAGCTGCGGCACTGTTCAAGATGAGTCTGTAATGCTGTCGAGGTAAGAATTGCTGATGGTTACACTGTCCTAGGCATTTCCAGAACTGGGCTTCCGCCTGCAGGGCCTTATCAACGGTATTAAGATAATGAATGCGTTGTTGCATTTCACCCTCATTTTGCTGATGAACCGCCTCTTTAAATTCCTGCACGAACCGATTAAACAGGTGGTGATAGGACGGATGAAAGGGGAGCAATTGACCATGCAGACGTGTTATCACCCATTGCAGGGCATTGAGGTAATGGCGCGCGGAAGGCGTCCTGCTCATCATGTCATTCAGCCTGAGATGCACAGCCCATAGCTCGCGCGTAAAACGGGGTTCCTTTTCAGGATTTGGCTCTCGATACGCGTTACCCTCAAGCACCGCGTGCATAAAGCAAAGCAATTGTCGCTCCTCTCCCAGCGTTTTCCACCAGGTTTGCAATTGCTTTGCCTGGGTAGCGATTGCTTCCCGTTGGGCATAGCTTATGGAGCGATCGGGATTGAGCAGATACGGGAGGCTGCCGCTTCGTCTTAACAGCCGCTCGAGAGTCGCAATATCCTGAGGTTCGTGGCCGGCGATTTCTCTGGAGAGACTTTTGGGCAAGGTAAAGCAAACAGCATAATCCTTCCAATTCCCGCCAATTAATACTTCACAACTTGAACGAGAGTCTCCTTCTTTTAACGCAACTGACATGTTATCGGTATTAAAAATTTGCGGAATAACGGCATTACGAACCGGAATTTGCCAGGAAGAACCCTCTTCGCGTCGAGGATGAGTCGTTTTACCGTTTTTTTCAAACCCTCTTGTGCCGCCGGTTAGATGGATCGAATCACAGAGTGCTTCAGGAATAAAAATGAAATGGACGTTTTTATAGGCCAAATACGCATTGGCCGCCTTTAAAGCACTGTTATCGTGAAACTCAAAGGCACTGACATAACCCGAGTCGATGTAAGCCCGTTGAGGCAAGTCGGCCGTACCCAAATTCATATGCAGGGCAGGACAAACCCTGTATTCAGGCAGGGTATTCAATGATCGAACCGACTCAGCATCCAAATCATCCGCTCGGATAAACACTCGCCAGGTTCGAGGGGCAGTGGGATAAATCGGGTGACCTGAATATTCAAATTGAGAGCGCATGGGGAAATTATCTGACAGCAAAATGTCAAATATAGTACCATTTAGATCATTTTTAAGTCAACCTTGGCCGTGGCTATTCGCCTGAACCGTCACTGTCCTGGACATTGTCCAGGTTGGTGGGATCGCCGGGAATTTTTCGTGATTCACTGGCCCACTCCCCTAAATCAATTAATTTACAGCGGTAGGAACAAAAGGGCTTGTACGGATTATCCAAACGCCAGGTGTCTGATTTGCCACAAGTGGGGCATATAATTTTTGATTTATTAGTCTTCATGATTTATTACTTATCATTAGCATTCCTACTGCCCGGACATTGCACAATACAGCAGCAAACCCGAGACGAGCTCAATCTGGATTCACATACTACACAGTCCTGGCAAGTTTCCAATAGGATTTATGCCTCAACCCATGTATAATGGCGAATCCCTGAACACATGGCTTGCTTTTATAACGGATAAGCCGCAATACGCTAGAGTCTGCTTCACCGCAAAAGGTCTTATATGATTGAGAGAATTCGCAACATCGCCATCATTGCTCACGTTGATCATGGCAAAACAACCCTGGTTGATAAACTGTTACAGCAAACCGGTACTTTAAATGAGCGCGCCCCCAAAGTGGAACGCCTGATGGATTCCAACGCCCTGGAAAAAGAACGCGGCATCACCATTCTTGCCAAGAACACCTCCGTTCACTGGCGCGATCATCAGATTAATATTGTCGACACCCCCGGCCATGCTGATTTTGGCGGCGAGGTGGAGCGTATTCTCTCCATGGTCGACAGCGTGCTGCTGCTGGTTGATGCCGTGGATGGGCCCATGCCGCAAACGCGCTTTGTCACCCAGAAAGCCTTTGCCCGCGGCTTAAATCCGATTGTGGTAATTAACAAAATCGATCGACCCGGCGCCAGACCGCATTGGGTCATGGATCAGGTGTTCGATCTGTTTGACAATCTGGGTGCCAATGATACACAACTTGATTTCCCGGTGGTGTATGCTTCCGCTTTAAATGGCTACGCCAAGCTTGATTTGGATGATGAAGCCAGCGACATGGACGCGTTGCTGCAAACCATCATTGATCGCGTCTCGCCACCCGATGTGGATGAGAATGGTCCTTTTCAGATGCAGATCAGTTCACTGGACTATTCCTCTTACGTAGGCACCATTGGCATCGGCCGGATTACCCGTGGCAGGATCAAAAGCAAATCGCCGGTGAAGGTTATTGATAAAGATGGCAATATCCGCAGCGGCCGTATTTTGCAATTACTAGGCTTTAAAGGGCTTGATCGCGTCGAAGTGGAAGACGCCAGCGCCGGCGACATCGTCGCCATCACGGGAATTGAACAGCTTAACATTTCTGACACCCTCTGCGATCCCAACCAGGTTGAAGCCCTGCCGGCATTGACCGTGGATGAACCCACCATCAGCATGACGTTTCAGATTAACGACTCGCCTTTTGCCGGGCAGGAAGGCAAGTTCATCACCAGCCGCAAGGTACGCGAGCGTCTGCAAACCGAATTACTGCATAACGTGGCTTTACGGGTTGAAGACACTGAAGATCCGGACAAATTCCGCGTCTCCGGTCGCGGCGAACTGCATTTGTCCATTCTCATCGAAAACATGCGCCGCGAGGGGTATGAATTGGCCATTTCAAAGCCTGAAGTGATCATGCGCGAAGAAAATGGCGAGCAGCTGGAGCCTTACGAACGTTTAACCGTGGACGTGGAAGAAACCCATCAGGGTGCAATTATGGAAAAGCTCGGCGAGCGGCGCGGCGAAATGCAGAACATGATTCCTGACGGTAAAAGCCGTGTACGACTCGACTACATGATTCCTACCCGCGGCTTAATCGGCTTTCACACTGAATTTCTGTCCAGCACATCCGGCACAGGATTAATGTACCATGTGTATGACCATTACGGCCCTGCGCATCGCGGCCGCCTGGGTCAACGCGTGAATGGCGTATTGATTGCCAACTGCAACGGCGCCGCTCGTGCGTTTGCCCTGTTTAACCTGCAGGAGCGTGGCCGCTTGTTCATCGAACCGCAAACCATGTGCTATGAAGGCATGATCGTCGGCATTCACTCTCGAGATAATGACCTCGTAGTCAATGTCACCAAAGAAAAACAATTGACCAATATCCGAGCCGCAGGCAGCGATGAAAACATCATTCTGACGCCGCCTATCAAACTGTCACTGGAACAGGCTCTGGAATTCATTGACGATGACGAACTGGTGGAAGTCACCCCGCAATCCATCCGTCTGCGCAAAAAAGCGCTGAAGGAACACGAGCGTAAACGGGCTTCACGCGCCAGCGCTGAGGAGTAAAAAGGGAGTGGGCGGTGCGTTTCCTGCAGCGGCCACCCTGTTTATAGGTCAGGAATGTGCTAGGATCAAACACAGGGTCCCCGTTCCTGACAGGTAATAGTCTGGCCTGATATGAAACAAAAATTCCAACGCATTATCATTTACGCACGCCAACACCGTGCCAACCAGGGCGTCAATGAGAGCATTGAGCGCCTGGTTAACTTTTTACATCATCAGAAAATCGAGACCTATCAGGATACGGAGACTGCCTTACATTTTAAACTGAACCTCCCGGTCCTTGAACGCTCCTGCATGGGAAAAAAACAGGATTTAATTATTGTGGTCGGCGGCGATGGCAGCCTGTTATCGGCTGCGCGCATGGCCATTAAAGTCAATGTGCCGGTCATTGGCATCAACCGCGGCCGCCTGGGCTTCCTGACGGACATTAATCCGAAAGACATGGAAAAACAATTGGACACCGTGCTCGGAGGCCAATACAGGGAGGAGCACCGTTTTTTACTGCAAACCCGTATCCATGATGATGAAAACACCTACTTCCAGGGGGATGCCTTAAATGACGTTGTACTGGGTCGTGGCAGTGAAACCCACCTCATCGAATTCGACGTGTACATCAATCAACAGTACGTCTGTCATTACCGCTCGGATGGCTTGATTATTTCTACTCCTACGGGTTCCACTGCCTATGCCCTGTCGGCTGGCGGCCCGATCATGCATCCCCAGTTGAATGCCATGGTCCTGGTACCAATGTTTTCACACAGTTTAAGTTCAAGGCCTCTGGTTATCGATGGCCAGGCAAAGGTGGACTTAGTCATCAGTGAATTAAATGAAACGGATTTGCGCATCAGCTGCGACGGGCATGAATCACGGTTGGTTAAACCGGGACAACAGGTTTCTGTCGAAAAAAATGCGCAACAACTCCGCTTGTTACATCCCGCCGATTACCATTATTATGATACATTACGGATTAAACTCGGCTGGGAATCAAAACACCAGGGATAAACATGCTCACCTCCTTGCGCATTGAAAATTTTGCCATTGTCAAACAGCTTGACCTGGATTTTTCCCAGGGGATGACCGCATTCACTGGAGAAACTGGCGCTGGTAAATCGATTATGATTGACGCCCTGATGCTGGCCTTAGGCGGCCGTGGTGATGCTTCCACATTACGCACAGGCGAAGACAAATGCGACATCAGCGCGACCTTCCACATTGATAAAACCTCCGAACCGGCTAAATGGCTTGAGGAGCACGACATTGACTGCGAAGCCGGGGAAATCATTTTGCGGCGAGTAATCTATGCGGAAGGCCGCTCAAAATCCTACATCAACGGTCAACCGTTTCCCCTGCAAAAGGTCAAGGAATTCAGCGAAATGCTGGTTCATATTCACGGCCAACATCAGCATCAAACGCTGCTGCATCACGCGACTCACCGTCAGCAGCTTGATGATTATGCCGGTCATGATGAATGTTTGCAGCAGGTTCAGGCTCTTTATAAGCAATGCCTGACGATTAAACAGGAAATGGACCATCTTAAAAATCAGGATGCCCATTCGGATCGTCTGGAGTTGTTGCAGTTCCAGATCGATGAATTGCAGGCTTTAAATTCCTATGAAGGCGAAATGCAATCCCTAAGCGAAGAACATCAGCTTCTGCATCACGCTAACGATTACTTAACTCACAGTCAACAAATCCTGTCTTTGCTCAATGACAATGACGAGCTCAATATCAATCGGGCCTTAAATCAGGTTTTGCAGTCCATGAATCAGCTGCCCCAGGAGCAACAGACCATTAAAAATGCAGCGGAACTCATTAATAATGCACTGATTCAATGTGAAGAAGCCTTAAATGAAATTCGCGAATTCACCAATCAGGTACAGCTTGACCCGGAGCGCCTGCAAACCGTCGAACTGAGGCTCAGCGCGTTGCATCAGGCCGCACGCAAATACCATGTTGATGCCAATGCGCTGCCCCAACACGCCAGGCAACTGCAGGACGAATTCGAGCAATTACAAAATAAAGAGCAGCGCGCCTCCTTCCTGCAGCAGGAATATGATCGCTGCACCCGGCATTATCAGGAGGCTGCGGCGCAGTTATCCAACGCCCGAAAACTGGCTGCAGAAAAACTGTCCCAGGAAATTACCCGCATTATCCAGCAATTGGGTATGCCAAAAGGACGGGTTGAAATCGAAATCAGCGCACTTGACAAGATGCAGGCGCATGGCATGGACAAAGTCGAATACAAAGTCTGCACTAATCCCGGTATGCCGTCGGACTTACTGAGCAAAATTGCTTCGGGTGGTGAACTGTCACGCATCAGCCTGGCAATCCAGATGGTAACAGCCCAACGCGGTGCCACACCCACCTTGTTATTTGATGAAGTGGACGTCGGTATTGGCGGCGCAACAGCCGCATTGGTCGGTCAATTATTGCGAAAATTGGGCAAGCGTCTCCAGGTTTTTTGTGTCACGCATCAGCCGCAGGTTGCCTCTGCCGCTCATCATCATTTTGTAGTGGAAAAACACAGTGAACACAATGAGACTTTTTCCCAGATTATCGCGCTTGAAGAAAGCGATAAAATCAATGAAATTGCCCGTATGCTCGGCGGACTGACCATCACGGAACAAACCCGGCTGCATGCTAAAGAATTGCTTGTTCAGAATCACTAGCTTCTCATGGCAAGGTCTGCTGTGATACCACAGCTAAAAAGAAACCCTGTGATCACGGCCCTTAATCGGTTTCTCATGAAAAATCACTCACATAATATTGACTTAAGTTTAGTGGCTTATAATTCAGATATATTTACGTCGTTGGAGTAATAATGCCTAAGAAATTATACGAAATCCTTGGACTCAACACTGAACAATGTTCAGAGGATGACATACGCAAAGCCTATCGCAAAAAGGCGCTGCAACACCATCCTGACAAGAATCAGAACGATCCATCGGCTGAAGCAAAATTCAAGGAAGTTGGTGCTGCCTACAGCATTTTAAGTGATAACCACCAACGCGCTCAATACGATGCAGGCTTCATTGATGAACAGGGAAATCCTGTTCAGGCACAACAACACAGTGCACCCAGACGACCTCAGCCGAAGCCCCGTGAAGAACACGCTCACAGACCTCAGCCGCAGCCCCGTGAAGAACAGACGCACAGGCCTCAGCCGACCAGAAGGGCTTCCAACCAGGACAATTACGATTCGCATCGTTTTTATCCACGCCCAGCCCCAACCTATTACCGGTTTTATAATTCACCCTCGGATGCCAGTACCTTCAAACCAGGCCCAGAACACGCCCCGTTTTTTATTTACACGACCCCTACACCACTGCGGACTCTGTTTAATCTGTTTACCGATTTTGATGCTCATCTGCATCGGGAAGAGAAAGCTGAATCCTATCGCTATCACAGAGGCAATTCCTCCGCTCCGGAATTTATCTCAATCAAAACGCACCATGCTCCCAGCATGGAACGGATGATTGACCAGCTCATTGCCCAAATGATTCTTCTGGAACTGGTTAGTCAAATGGCCCCGCATTACACAACAAGCACCCTGCCTCACAGGTAAACCATCGTGCCCGTGCACCAAGGCACGGGCATGGGTTTACCCCTTGTTTTTTCTTGAATTCAATCATTCATTCACACTGTTATCCACAGAGTCGCTTGCGAATAACCTACCAACCCCAAAATGATTAATTTTATTAAAATCAATTACTTATTTTGATTTTTGCCTTTTTTTGTGGGTGACCAACAAATTTATGAACAAAGTTATCCACAGATCGTAAAACACCGGATATGTCAAGATCGCAGAAGGCACATCAATATTGCTTAATAGAAGCATGACCTACAGCGGGGGCGTACCAGGAGAAGAAGCGGGGGGCTCCCTGGTGTCGTTAATCTCTTTGCTCAACTTCTCCCTGACAAAGAGGCCTTTTTTCCTGGCAAACGACAGGCTGGCCACCCCTTGTGCTTCAGGAGTTGTCAATGCCTTCTCTGGCAGGAGACTGTGATCGATAGCCTGAGACAGCTCATTGCATTGTTCGGCGGAAAACCGGCCTTCTGACTTTGCCAGAAGCATGGTAATCAATGTGTTACGGTTGGGCGGGTTTTCTCTTTTCAAGGCGCGAATAAACAATGACATCATCTTCGCCGTATACGCCGGTTTGTCATCCTCAGTCTGGGTATCAATCATGAGAATCACTGTTTTTACAACAAGGTCACACGGCAGGTATTTTTGTATTTTTCCATCCAGCAGAGCCGGGATAAAAAAATCCTTGACCAGTTCCGTATTCTTTTCCTCAACATAGCGGCCCATGTAATTTTCCAGTTCGCTGCAGGCTAGGCGATGTCCCCAGGAGGCGGCTTTAATCAATGATTCCGGGGCCATCATTTTCCGCTGCCGCAAAAAAAGGTAATTCAGATAAGCCGTTTCAGCCGGATCCGCTTCGGCTGCAAGGCGCATGAATTTTAAAATCCTGTTGTCTCTGGGCTCCCGGACCTCAATAAAATACCTGACACAGGCCAATGCCGCAACAGGGATCAATTGCCCTGCTCGCTGAAGCGCATTCACCGCCTCGTCTTTCATTAAATCCGAGGCGCCGAATTTAGCCTGTTCAATAAGGACATGAAGACCGGCTTCACGGGCTTTGTCATCAAATACAATGTGCAGCAAAGCCACTGTTTCCGTTGCAAGCGCCTGCCGTTTAATCCCCGAGGCACAGGTAAACTGCTCCAGTCGTCTAAAAAAAGACCAGGCCTTGGGCAAGTCATTGTCGTCCACATAATGACTTACCAGGGCAATGGCCAGGTTATAATCCAGTCCAAAGAAAACACCGATCTGCGAGGGTTCCTGTAAGCCGGCGACAATAAAATCAATCGCGGGCTGATGACCGTTTAGAATAAGCTCGGACAAGGCAGGTAGCGCCTCGTTGGCAAACCGTGCGGCAGCGATTTCCGGTGTTGCCTTGTTGAGTGCAACCATGGCTTTGACGGCATAAAACATCAATTTGACCATTTCGAATTGAAAGGTTTGCTGGCCATGGGCGAATAGCTCCCCTCTCAAGCGGTTAAAGTGTTCATTTTTTAGCAAATGATCGTGCAGTAAACAGACTCCCGCCTGATTTTTTTCACACCACTGCTCAAAATCAATCAGAACCAGCCTGTCCACGTGTTCAGGCAACAGGGCATTGATCAACAGGTGGGTACAGGTTTTTTTAACAAAGGCATCGCCCTGACTCAGTGCAAAAACAAAGGCCCACAAATAATAAGGAGGCCAGGGTGACGAGTCTTGTCCGACATCACGTCCGGCCAGGGGCGTTTCTTTTAATGCTTCATGATAAGCGTACTCACTTAACTTCTGTAAAATGACCTGATTTTGACCTTGCTGGTGATCGTTCAGTTGCCCCTGAATTTCAATCCAGGTGTTAAAAAGGAACTGCATGATCCGTGAGTGGGCATCAAAATGACGATAATGCAGGTTGGAAAAAAGCCTTTCAAACGTCTGTTTTGCTTGCAATTGCTTTGGCTCCTCCTGCCAAGCCCTCATGAGAGGAACCCGTTGGTACTGCTTAAGAAGTGCGTGCCGTTCTTGCAGGGGCGCCATGAGCAGGGCCACCAGTTTTTCCCTTGATTCCCGTTGTGAAGTCAAAGCAGCCGGCAGCGTGGCCTGTGACTGCAAATAGTCCAACTGTCGGTTGATGCCGTCGATTTCGCTTGCGATATCCTGACTTGAATAAAACAGTGGAAAATCCTGCCAATCCAATCCTGAATCAATGGAGTAAGCCCCCACCGCTTCCATTACATCAAGCGGCAACTGAGCATGCGATTGCAGGTAGGTCTCAATGCCTTGTGAGACCGTCTCAAAATAAAAGCAGGCCATAACCAACCAGTCAGACCAGTGCTCCTCCCCACGCTCAATAACACTTAACTGGTTGGTATGAAACAGGGATGGGAGGTCATTCGGCCCCAAGGGGTAGTTGCCCGCCATCATCAGGGTTTTAATAGGGCAATTGTTAAAGCGTTTCGCCATGTATTTCACCACCTGAAGGGGATGCATGCGGTTAAATGAATCGATCTCCTTTAGCAGTGTTGTACGCAGGGGTAACGGTGCTGGATGAGGCGACTGATCCCACCAGACGTAGAGCTGAGGCTCACAACCAGGCACAATCAGTTCGCCAATAACCGTCCCATACCTTTTGGCGATACGTATTCGTTGCAGAAAATGGACGCCAAACCGCAATTGGGTCGTGAAAGAAAACGAGAGGGTCACCGCATCGCCCTGACCAAGATCAAAGGTCATGGCATTGAGTCGTTGTTTGATTTCGTCCATCGATAACATCATGGTTTGATCTCATCACTGCCTGGAGAAACGGCAGGAAATTATTCCTGGTTCAGGTGAGTCCGCCGTTCATTCATCGTCTCCGCACTATTGATCACGGTTTGACGACAAATTTCCTGCATCACAGGGATGGTATGAAGTGGCGTCCCCTGCTGGATAGCGTAGGCAATAAAAAAACTGTCCTGCCATAACTTCTCCGTTTTACGCGTTTTGGCTTTCATCCACAACGTGATCCATAAGAAATGAAACAACCACTTGTCACGGTTTTTCTCCATTTCATGTTCAAAAACGGCTTCCATGGCGGTTTCAATGTCGCAAACCCTTATCCCCTCTACAAAACTGCTTGAGCGATTCACCAGTTTGTCGACGTGAGCATTTTCGATGTACCAGGACTCTGTGAATTTCTTGGTCGTCAGCCAACCGCGCGAACGCTTGAATGACGCGTCCATGGCCGCCTGAGTAAACGGGGCAATTTGAATACTGATTTCTTCCATTACGGCAGCCACATCAATGAACTCCGGCACAAAATGCAAACCCAGAAGTTCCTGAATTTCAAATAAATGCAAATCAGGCATCGCGCCTTGCGCGAGGGTAATGGCCAGAAAATGGTTGGTGATTAACACAAAATAATCGCTATCGACTTCACGTAAGGTCACCGTCTCATCAAAGGCTTCATCGTAATAGCTGGTCACTTGCTTCGCCGTAATGATCGGCGTAATCCAGGCATCCTTAACGCCGATCTCCTGCTTTAATAATAAACCGCCCAGACGATTACCGCGGTATTTTTTTAAATGCACAAACAAACCCTGCGCGCCGCTGCCATCGACTTCACTGGCTTTTACACGAAAAACCGGCTGGGTGCCCAGCGGATGAAAAATGACGCCTTTTTTTCGCTGAATTTTTATCCAGGAATTAAACTGCTCCTGATAAGACGACGGATACCAGCTTTTGATAACCTGCAGGCGCGACAACGAGATGGACGAGAAAGTAATGCTTTCAATGATTTGGGCGATGGTATCCACAACCACCTGGCGCACATGCGGCTTGGGATGAAGCAACAGGAGCAAGGCAATATCCTGACCCTCCTCAATGCTGTATAGATCAATCACCAAATCGGAAAAAAAGTCATCCGGCATGGCATAGCTTTGCGCAAAAAAATTCTCAGCAATATCAAACACAGACAAGTCGGACAGTTCCTGAATCATGTCTTTGATAGCACTTAAATGATTGGCCTCTTCTTCCGGGGTTAATTCCTCTTCTTCGCCTGCCAGATTTAAATAGGCTTCTTTAAGGCGAGATGACAATTCAACATGTACCTCGTAAAACGCATTAAGAATGGGCAGCCAAAAGCTTAGCGTGTGTTTGGTTTTATTGATGGTTTCGGCCATGTAATCCATTAAGTGAGTCAGGATTTTGCCACCGGCTTTGTTGCCGTTTTCATGGGCAGCCTGCAGTTGGGCAACACATATATCCAGTGCAAACACGCAGGCTGAATAATAAGGCCGCTCTTCATCATAGGAAGACTCGTCCAACTCCTCAATTAAATCGACCAGACGCAAAGCCAATTCAGGTTCCTGCAAAAAAGGCGTGTAATGCTGGGGTTCTGGATCACCATCTTTTTCAATGAGGGCTGCCATGCTGGCGATCCATTTTTTTAAGTGTTCCAGTTCAATAGTCATTCCGAATCAGGTACCTTTCTTGATTTTCCTTCTTCGTCAATGGCCACAAAAACAAAGGTTCCCTCGGTCACCTGGTAGCGCCCCGAAACGGCAGCCGGTTCTGCCCAGACTTCGACAGCAATGGTCATTGACGTTGTGCCTCGCTTTATTAGTTCCACGTGACAACTGACCACATCACCCACGTGCACAGGTTTTAAAAAGGTCATGGAATGAATGGCTACCGTCGCAACACGCCCACGCGCCAGTTTTTTAGCCAGCACGCCGGCAGCCAAATCCATTTGAGAAACAATCCATCCGCCAAAAATATCGCCATTGGCATTGGTATCCGCCGGCATGGCCAAAGTTTGAATGGTAATTTCACCGCGAGGCGTCATGCTATGATCCCGGTTTCAGTTTAGCCAGGGCATCCGCCATGGCGGTGTTAAACACGCCCTTTTTCGCCGGTTGCACCTGGCGTCTGTCTTCCTTTTTACGGGCATCGTCTTTTTTAACCACAGGTGCTTTTTTAGCCTGAGGCTTACTGACTTTTTTGTGTACAACGACCGGTCTGGCTTCATCGAGTTTCATGCTCAAACCAATGCGACGACGCTCTTTGTCAACCTCAACGACTTTCACCTTGACGATATCACCCGCTTTCACCACGGTGTGCGGATCGGTAATAAACCGATTGGTCATGGCTGAAATGTGAACCAACCCATCCTGATGAACCCCAATATCCACAAAAGCACCGAAATTGGTGACATTGCTGATGACCCCTTCGAGAATCATGCCTTCTTCCAGATGACTGATGTCTTCAACGCCTTCTTTGAAATTAACGGTCTTGAATTCCGGGCGAGGATCGCGGCCGGGTTTTTCGAGTTCACGCAACACGTCACGAACGGTCGGCAATCCAAACTGCTCATCCACGTAGTCGGCGGCATTGACGCTGGTTAACAAATCATGATTACCAATGACTTGGGTAATCGTCATTTTTTTATCAGACAGAATGCGTTCCACCAGTGCATAGGCTTCCGGGTGAACTGCGGAGGCATCCAGGGGGTTACTGCCATTCATGATGCGTAAGAAACCCGCGGCCTGCTGGAAGGTTTTTTCGCCCATGCGCGGAACCTGTTTTAACTGGTTACGATCAACAAAAGCGCCATGCTGATCGCGGTATTCAACCAGATTCTTTGCCAGGGTTTCGTTTAAACCGGACACACGGGTCAACAGGGCCACGGAGGCCGTATTGACATCGACACCCACTGCATTCACACAATCCTCGACCACACCGTCCAGGCTTCGTGCCAGACGAGTCTGGTTCACGTCATGCTGGTATTGGCCGACACCAATTGCTTTTGGCTCGATTTTAACCAATTCTGCCAACGGATCCTGTAACCGTCTGGCGATGGACACCGCGCCGCGCAGACTGACATCCAAATCCGGAAACTCGTTCGCCGCCAGTTCGGAGGCAGAGTAAACGGAGGCGCCAGCTTCACTCACCAGCACTTTGTTTAATTTCAAATCGGGGTACATTTTAATCATGTCCGCCACCAGTCGTTCCGTTTCGCGGGAGCCGGTGCCGTTGCCAATGCTTAAGAGGTTAACGTGGTGTTTGGCGGCCAGTTTTGCCAGTTCAGCGATGGCCTGATGCCATTCATTCTGCGGGGCAAATGGGAAAACGGTGGTGTAATCCAGCAATTTGCCGGTGATGTCGACGACTACCACTTTTACACCCGTGCGTATACCGGGATCAAGACCGATGGTAATGCGTGGGCCAGCCGGAGCAGCCAACAGCAGACCGCGCAGATTACGTGCGAACACGTGGATCGCCTCTTCATCGGCCGATTCACGTAAACGCGCCAGTAATTCGAGTTCCAGCTTGGTGAATAATTTGATTTTCCAGGTCATGCGTACGGTATCAAACAGCCAGTTATCCGCAGCACGTTCCTGATGACTGATGTTGAAATAAGTAGCCACCCTTCTCTCGCCGTACTCCACATCATCAACCAGGTGCAGGCCGATTTGTAAAACGCTTTCGCGTCGGCCACGGAATAATGCCAGCGCGCGGTGGGAGGGGATTTTTTTAATCGGTTCTGCATAGTCAAAATAATCGGCAAATTTATTCGCTGCGTCTTTTTTGTCCTTTGCCTCTCCAGTGGATTTAAGCACGGCATGCTGCCAGAGGTATTCCCGGAGCTCGTTGAGTAATTCCGGATCTTCGGCAAACCGCTCCATTAAAATCTGTCTTGCGCCTTCGAGTGCGGCTTTCGCATCAGCAATGCCAGCCTCGGCATTAATGAATTGCTGCGCATACGTTTCGGGATCATGCCCGGGCTCCTGCCAGAGGGTCATCGCCAGCGGTTCAAGTCCTGCTTCGCGGGCCAATTGCGCCTTGGTACGCCGCTTGGGACGATGCGGCAGGTAGAGATCTTCCAGGCGGGTTTTAGTGTCCGCAGTAAGAATGGCCTGTTCCAGTTCCGGCGTTAATTTTTCCTGCTCACGGATGGACTGCAGAATCACGGCGCGGCGCTCATCCAGTTCACGCAGATAAAGCAGACGCTCCGCCAGTTGTCTTAATTGAGTGTCATCGAGGCCCTCTGTCGCTTCTTTACGATAGCGGGCAATAAAAGGTACGGTCGCGCCTTCATCCAGCAGGCGAATGGCGGTTTCTACCTGCGACACCTTTACTTTAAGCTCCTGGGCAATTGTCGCTGCCGTAGACAACATCTCTTGACTCATTCAGTTCCCCGAAAAACATGATGATAAAAAAAACGAAAGCATTATATACTACTTTGTGGCCTTTGGTTAATTCCTTTCAATTAACCAGACATAATCGATAACCTCCCGCAATCCGCGCACAAACAGCGAATCGGACTCATCCATGCGACGTGGGTTTTCCTTAAGCAATTGCAGTGCGCAGCCAGGGTACAGAGCGGTTAAGTCATTCGGGGTGACGCTGTAAGGCGGTCCCTCCATCAGCGTCTGATTGTAGGTTAAGGTTTTCAGTAAAATGCGGCCTTTTGGTTTTAACCACTGCAGGCAGCGGGACGTGTACGCAGCCCGTAGCACCGCGGGCAAGGCCACGAGCGCTCCGCGATCATAAAGCCCATCCGCGGGTTCAATGAGGCGTTGAGGCAGTGTAAACAGATCATGGACCCAGAGTGTTAATGCCGGTGATGAATAGCACAGGCAATCGTCTATGGCCTGTTGTTTAAGAGGGAGGTGATTTTCAGCGGCCAGTTGCTGCACGGCAAGCTCGCTTAATTCAATGCCAGTGACCCTGGCCCCGTGCTCCACCAGCCACAACAAATCCAGACTCTTGCCGCACAAAGGGACTAAAATGGAGGGATTATCCGCCATTTTAAGGGACGGCCAGAATTGAATTAAGTCCTCATTCACGGACTTGCGGTGGAAAGGGAGATTGCCGCTTTCCCACAGCGCGTGCCAGAATTGTTTTCCTTTATTCACTCCACCGTCACCGACTTGGCGAGGTTACGCGGCTGATCCACGTCTGTTCCTTTCGCCACTGCCACATGATAAGCCAATAATTGCAGCGGAATGGTGTACACAATGGGCGCCACCCATTGACCACAGGAAGGAACGGGAATCAGGCGTGCGCCATTGGATTCCCAGGTTTGGGAATCATCCACAAAAACCACCAATTGACCGCCCCGGGCGCTGACTTCATGCAGATTGGATTTTAGTTTATCCAGCAATTCATCATTGGGGGCAACGGCAATAACTGGCATTTCATTGTCAACCAAAGCCAGCGGACCGTGCTTCAACTCACCGGCAGGGTAAGCCTCCGCGTGAATATAGGAAATTTCTTTCAGCTTCAGAGCCCCTTCCAGAGCGACAGGGTATTGCACGCCTCGTCCCAGGAATAAGGTATGGGATTTATTCACAAAAAGAGAAGACAATGATTCAATGGCCTTATTCATTTTCAAGGCACGCTCACAACAAGCCGGCAATTCCTGCAACTGCGTCAATACGGTTTTTGCCCGCTCATCGCGGCATAGCACAGCCGACAGCATCAGTAAGGCAGCCAATTGCGTCGTAAAGGCTTTGGTCGAGGCCACACCGATTTCGATGCCAGCACGTGTCAGGAAAACGCACTCAGCTTCGCGCACCAAGGTGCTGGTAGCCACATTACAAATGGCCAGGGTAGATAAATAATTTAAGGATTTTGCCTTGTATAACGCGGCCAGCGTATCCGCCGTTTCGCCGGATTGGGAAATGGCTATGAACAGGGTATTATCGCCGACGACCACATCCCGGTAGCGGTATTCGCTGGCAATTTCAACTTGAGTGGGTAGACCAGTCAGGGATTCAAGCCAATAGCGGGCCGTCAAACCGGCATGATAACTGGTGCCGCAAGCCACAATGTGAATCTGTTTGACGTCGGGGAAAATGGCCGCCGCATGCTCACCAAAACTGGCCTTGAGCACATCCAGGCTGACAATACGCCCTTCCAGGGTATCGGCCAGTACTTTACTTTGTTCGTGGATTTCCTTCAGCATAAAATGGCGATAGTTACCCTTGCTGGCAGTCTGACTGTCATTATCGAGCGGATGACGCTGACGTTGTACCGGCTTTTTGCTGTGGTCAAAAACATGCACTTCATTGGCCGTCAGCAGGGCGCTGTCGCCTTCATCAAGAAAAATGACCGATTGCGCAAAGGATCGCAGTGCCAGCGGATCCGAGGCAATGAATTGTTCGCCGATTCCCATCCCGACAACCAACGGACTTCCTTTGCGTACCGCAACCAGTTCCTGCGGCCGTTTCTGGTGAATGACACCCAGAGCGAAGGCGCCATGCATCTCGGCAGCGGCATCCTGCACGGCGGTCAACAGGTTTTCATGTTGCTGGTAATGGTAATGGATCAAGTGTGCCGCCACTTCTGAATCGGTTTCAGAATTGAACTGATAACCGGCGTTCTGCAATTTTTTACGCAGGGATTCATAATTTTCAATGATGCCATTGTGAACCACGGCAATTTCATCGTGGGAAAGATGAGGATGGGCATTTTCTTCACAGGGTTTACCGTGGGTTGCCCAGCGCGTGTGCGCGATGCCGATTGTGCCATGAATGGATACTTCCTGCATGGCATCAGCCAATGCCTGGACCTTGCCCTGGATTCGGACCCGCTTCAGCCGGCCTGTCTTGTCGATAACCGCAATGCCGGCAGAATCATAACCGCGGTATTCCAGACGTCTTAACCCTTCCAGTAATATTTTGCTGATATCACGTTGAGAGGTTGCTCCCATAATCCCGCACATAGTCCACTCCTTACCCCAATTCTTTGACAGGTCGCCAGCATAACCCTGCATGCTGGCGTCTTAATCATTTGAAAAATGGCCAAGTATGCCACAATACCGCAGATATACTAAATAGTAGACGGTTGATGGCAGTTTGTTTTATAGCCATTGGCTTTCATTACCTCACAGATTTCATAAGCCAGGTAACGATGAGCGCGTGTTGTTGGATGAATTTCATCCCAGAAGAGGTAATTATCCGGCGTATCACAGACATGATAATTGCGCTCGCCGCGCTTAAAACTGGCATCGCGGTATTGCAGAACCTGAGCATACAACAAGACGTAATTGCGTGCATAAGGGGATGCAGCAAACGCGCCAAACATCGGCAGTTTGACGTCAATGCAGGCGTCGGTAATATTGGTCAAGCCATAATCCGCTGGATGGTCCAGGGCTTTCTGCAACAGCGGGTTGATGTCGATGTAGAGGAAATTAACCTCAGGTTGTGCCTGACGCAGGGTTTCAATACGGGCCGCCAGACGCTCGTTATGCAGTTTAATGGCCGCACTCAATACCGGCTTGTCGGTGGTGTGAACAAATTTTGGCGTGAAGCCAACGTCTGGCAAGCCCATGATGATGACATGCCGTGCGCCAGCCTTGGTCAATTTATTTACACCTGAAACAATCCCGTCGAGTACATTATCAATGTAGGCGCTCATGACCGCCGGATTGTAATTGTCTTCAAACACCAGCACATTCAAGTAATCGTTAGCGCCAGTAAAGACGAAATAAGCCGTACGATCATCCAGTACTTCGTTCATTAACAGGTAGGCCTGTACCGTCAGCCCCAGGCTTGGCGGAATCAGTTTCCCAACGATCAGGGTCTTTAACGTATTTAAAGGATGGCGGATAAGATTCCATACCGTCAGTTGATAATCGTAGGTCACAGCCCAGCTGCCACCGAAAGCCTGGTTGGTGAAATCCCCATTGTCTTCGCGATCAAGGGCCAACATGGGCGCCAGGTATTCATTCCAGACGCGGCCATTGGAAAAATGATTTTGCCAATAGGGTTCGCCCGGGAGGACAGGTACTTTTCTCACTTTGCTGATCACGGAAGCCAGGAACGGCCCGAACTCTGTATCAAAGTAGTTGTTGACTATCTCAATGCCGGCGTCAAGCACCATTTGCGGTACGTAATAATCATAAGCAAATTCGGTCATCTTGTTGATGACAAAGACTTTTAAGGGACGAACCAGGTAGGCGGGGCTTTCTTCCTGCCTTAAACTTTTCAGCAGGTGAGTGGTGTTGCCGGTATCGGACAGGCTGTCACCAAAAACCACCATGGATTGGATGGTTTTACCCGCGTGAAGCGAGAGGGGCAGGCAGACGAGCGTAAGACATAACCATTTACAGAGTCTGGCAAAATTAGGCATGATCTCTCCTTAGAATCATTAATCCATTGAATCCCTGCAATGCGATAGAAATTACTCAGTCAGGTTCACGCGTGAAAAAAACTAGCAGCAAATTTCTAGCAACTTACCACCATTATCCCTGACAGTACACGCTTGTCAACGCATGGGGTCTGTTATTTTTTCTTGAGCAACCGGGCGCGATCACGCTGCCAATCGCGGTCTTTAATCGCATCACGCTTGTCATGGGTTTTCTTACCCTTCGCCAGCGCGATTTTGATTTTGATGCGGTTTTTGCTCCAGTACAGCGACAGCGGAACAATGGTGTAACCTTGCCGCTCAACACTGCCAATCAGTCTACTCAATTCACGCCTGTTTAATAATAGCTTACGCGTGCGGGTTGCGTCGGGCAGCGTGTGCGCAGAAGCTGTAGGCAAGGGTTGGATTTGCGCACCAAGCAAAAAGGCTTCACCGTACTTAAGGATGACGTGCGCATCGGACAGGTTGATCTTTCCGGCGCGCAGGCTCTTGACCTCCCAGCCTTCAAGCACCACGCCGGCTTCAAGTTCATCCTCAATAAAATAATCAAATCGCGCCTTTTTATTGACGGCAATGGAGGCGTCTGACGCTTTGTGAGTAGTCATAATCTGCTTATCATTGTTAACAAAGAGGAGGAATTATACACCAGAAAGCAATTCTGTCCGCATCCAGTGCATCTCTTGAGCGGCTTTGCAGGCGGTCTTGTTCTCGTGTATTTTAAATAGAGACGACTTCACGTAAGGACAAGATACACAATGAATATAGGTGAAAAAATACCTGCTTTTTCATTTACCGCGACCAATGGTCTTTCAGCCAGTTTAAGTGACTATCAGGGAAAATGGATTGTTCTTTATTTCTATCCTAAGGATTCTACGCCGGGTTGTACCGTGGAAGGACAAAATTTCCGCGACGCCTACCCTGCATTCCAGGCATTAAATACTGAAATTTTCGGCATCTCGCGTGATTCGCTAAAATCACATGACAGCTTTAAATGCAACCAGCAATTTCCCTTTGAATTAATCAGCGATAAAGACGAAGAAATCTGTCAACTTTTTGATGTCATTAAAATGAAGTCGCTGTACGGGAAAGAAGTACGCGGCATCGAACGCAGTACGTTCCTCATCGACCCGCAAGGTGTTTTAAGGCACGAATGGCGCAAAGTCAGCGTACCGGGCCATGTCGATGATGTCCTTGCGACGCTTAAATCGCTGCAAAAATAATGGCTGGTGCGCATTCTTTAATACCTCAATGAATCCCATTTCGCCCTTTGCGATGGGGTTCAGAGGCTTTAATTCATTGCAAAATCACTTGCGCTTTATAAAATTCAACATACTACTCACTGGCCGCTTTCACGGTTAGCTCCTTGTAAAAAATAATAAACAACTGGTCGCTGCGTGTGATTCCAGTTCTTTTGATGAACGGCTCCAGTTCCTCTCGCGTTGATCACGTTAACCTGGATAAACTTCACGGCTTGGGCATGAATTCACTTGACTGCGCTCCCCGCCCTAATCACAATGAATTGATTTAGTAGACAGGGATTATCATGGACAATAAATCTGAAAGCCGAAAATTATTTGTGTTGGATACGAATATCCTCATGCATGATCCCACTGCCATCTACCGCTTTGAGGAGCATGATATTTACCTGCCGATGGTGGTGCTTGAAGAACTCGACAGTCACAAAACCGGCCTCTCGGAAGTGGCACGCAACGTACGACAAACCAACCGCATGCTGGTGGAATTGATGAGCAATGCCAGCCATACCCAAATCGTAGCCGGCTTGCCTATTCCGAGCTTTCTGACCTCGGAAAACATTAAAAGCAGCGGCCGCTTGTTTTTCCAGACCGATGAATTTGAGCAATTGCGACCAACATCCCTGCCAGGACATAAAGCCGACAACACGCTGCTCGCCACGGCGTTAGGCCTGCAGAAAAAACACCCGGATCGGGCCGTGGTGATTATTTCCAAAGACATTAATCTCAGGATTAAAGCCGGTATTCTCGGCATTCCGGCGGAAGATTACTACAACGATCAAGTGTTGGACGATGTCAATCTGTTACACAGCGGATTGCACATTCTTGAAAACAACTTCTGGGATACGCATTCTAAAAACATGGAGGCCTGGCAGGAAAACGGCAAAACGTTTTATCGCATCACCGGCCCTCTCACGAATCAGTGGAATTACAATGATTGTTTAAGTACGGAAGACAACCAGTTCCAGGCCATGGTTAAAACCATTGAATCCAACGGTGTTGTCGTGCAGGTCGCACGTGACTTCACCCAACCCAAGCATTCCGTCTGGGGCATCAATGCCCGTAACCGCGAGCAGAATTTTGCCTTGAACATGCTGCTGGACCCGGACATTGATTTTGTGACCCTGCAAGGCTCGGCGGGAACAGGAAAAACCTTGTTGACTATTGCGGCCGGACTAACCCAGGTCCTTGATCAGAACCGCTACAACGAAATTTTAATGACGCGCGTCACCATCCCCGTGGGAGAGGACATCGGCTTTTTACCCGGAACCGAAGAAGAAAAAATGACGCCCTGGATGGGTGCCTTGATGGATAACCTTGAGGTGCTGCACAGTTCGCAGGAAGGCGGCACGTTTGGCCGAAATGCCACGCAGGATTTGCTGCAGAACAAAATTAAAATCCGCTCACTCAATTTCATGCGCGGCCGCACCTTTTTAAATCGGTTTATTATCATTGACGAGGCTCAAAACCTCACCTCCAAACAGATTAAAACACTGGTCACCCGTGCGGGTCCGGGCAGTAAAATAATCTGCCTTGGCGACATCAAGCAGATTGATACCCCCTACCTCACGGAAACAACATCGGGATTAACCTTTGCCGTGGATCGTTTCAAACATTGGCAGCACAGTGCCCACATGACCCTAACACGCGGCGAACGCTCAAGGCTTGCTTATTATGCAGCAGAGCATTTATAGTACGCGTTTTAGGAGAGAATACGCATGAGTATGCAAGCCATTACCTTCGATGATGTGTTGCTGGTGCCCGCCTACAATCATCATGAGTCTCGCCGGGTAGTGAATATCGGCATGACGGATCGTCTCGGCAAATTAAATCTTAAGCTGCCGATTATGAGCTCGAACATGGATACCATTACCGAAAGCAACATGGCTAACTTTATGCACAGCAAGGGCGGCATTGGCGTCATGCATCGCTTTTTAAGCATTGACGACAACATTCGTGAATTCAAACAGTGTCAGGGACAGGTTTTTGTCTCCGTTGGCTGCACGGATGCGGAATTGCAGCGTGCCGAAGCCCTGCGCGATGCGGGCGCTGATTTTTTCTGTGTTGACGTCGCCCACGCCCATGCCAAATACGTGGGTAAAACCTTAAAAAACCTGCGCAAACTTCTTGGCAGCCGCTGCATTATGGCGGGCAATGTCGCGACCTATGCCGGCGCGGATTATTTAGCCTCCTGCGGTGCGGACATCATCAAAGCCGGTATTGGCGGCGGCTCCGTCTGCAGCACGCGAATTAAAACCGGTTTTGGCATTCCCATGCTTACCTGCATTCAGGATTGCGCCCGCACGGATCGTTCCATTGTCGCTGATGGGGGTATCCGTACGTCAGGTGACATCGTCAAAGCCTTGGCCTTTGGCGCCGATTTTGTCATGATTGGCGGCATGTTGGCCGGCACGGAACCCACGCCCGGCGAGGTCATTAAAAAGGACGATGGGCGTCTGGTCAAACGCTACCGCGGCATGGCCTCCCGCGAGGCACAGGAAGATTTTCTCGGGCAAATGCATGAATGGAAAACAGCCGAGGGAGTAGCAACTGAAGTACTCTACAAAACCAATCAGGATGCAATTATTGCGGATATTATCGGTGGTTTACGTTCGGGTTTAACCTATGCGGGCTCCGATACCATCTCCGAACTGCAACGCAAATTGAATTATGTGGTGATTACGCAGGCCGGCCGTCTGGAAAGCCTGCCGCACAAGCTAATGGAATCTTAAGGTTTCATGTCTGCCCGCTTAAGCGGGCAACCATTAACTACCCGATGTCAAGGTTACATCACCATTGAGACACCCTGGGTCACCTCTTGTTCCAAATCCATATCCTGTCCCTGGCCCGCGCCTGGACCGCTGACGATGCTTTCAAACTGATCCAGTTCCGGCATGTCTTCAATCGCATCCATGGGGTCGGTCATGGTGTCAGTGCTCATCATCGACATTTCTATGCCGTCTCCATCCATGTCCATGCTATCATCCTGCCCCGCTTCTGGCGCATCATCGCCGGCGTTAGTGCCGCCGCTGGAAAACATGCCCTGGACTGAATTAAATCCCTGACTTATGGCACTGCCTGCAGCGCCGATCGCGGGTGATATCGCCTGATTAATGGCACCAGTGACCTGTGAGTTGATGTCTTCGACAAATTTTAGTAATTCCTCAAGCTGCTTCATGTGAGGATCTTTTTCCTCATCCTTGTCTTGCTGATTATTACCTACCATATACTGATTGATTTTGCTGACCAAATCATCATTATCGCTGTTGCCTCCAGAGCCTGGGCTTGGCGTGGTCGACGTGGGGTTAGGTATGGACCCTGATAATTCTGTTCCAGACATAAAATCACCTGCAAAATGTCATTACTCTATTAAGAATAGCATACCCACCAAGCGACAATACGTTTTACGGGTATTCGTTGTATAATATTATCAAGTATAATATTACTAAATCGTTGTTATTTCTGCGTAGACGGCTGCATTTACAATTTTTTTTCACATTAGCAGTAGCGGACACTACCCAATGGCATCAGTAAAATCAGGTATCAGTAGGTACAAACGTCGATGGTTTGTTATGATTGCCAACGATGACAGGCTTATCCGAAGGGAATGGAATGAATTTAAATGATTTTCGCTGTATGAGACGCGGGGTGCAGGTTTCCATGTTGCGCAGGCGGGATGCCGAACTGTTGCAGCCCTTTAAGCGCGAAGGCAAGGAAAAAAACCATGCCCTGCTGTTGTTGCACGGTTTCTCTTCTTCACCAGCAGTCTTTCGTAATCTCCTGGGGGCATTTACAGGCTACGATGCCGTGGTTGCTCCGGTACTGCCAGGCCATGGCAAGAATCTCGATGCGTTTGCCGAAGTTAAGGCCCTTGATTGGCTTGCCTATGTTGAGGACGTTTGTGCGACGCTGGTGGCTGAGTTTAAACAGGTGGATATCATGGGCCTGTCCTTGGGCGGGCTCTTAGCCTGTCACTTGAGCAGCCGTTTTCCTTTAAATCACCTGTATCTACTGGCACCGGCACTTGATTTGCAGTTGGCCTTACCCGGTTCCCTGAAACTGGCCAGAATCCTCTACCAGCTGGGATTTCGTCAATTACGAAGCGCAGCCGGTAATTTATTCACAACCAATCATTGTGAAATCGCTTATCGCCAATTGCCGCTGACTACCATCATTGAGATTTTAACCCTGGTGAAGCAGTTTGAATTCAAACCACCCACCTGCCCTACCGATGTGTTTCTCGGCTGTTATGATGAAGTGGTGGCTTCGCGCCGTGTGGCTGCCCGTTTTGCAGGCTGTGACAATGTCACCATTCACTGGCTTGCCAAATCAGCCCATGTGTTGCCGCTGGATGGTGATATTGCCGACATTATTCAATGTGTTAATCAGAATCTGACGACTGGTTAAGCCTGCTTTAATCATGTACACTCAATCCCTTTATTCAGCAACATAAAGGGAGTCGTCATGTTTTCTAAAAAAGAAAAAGAAGTGATTAGTACGTTGGGCAATGTGGGTGCCTGGGTGGCCGCTGTTTTTTCTGTCGTTTATCTCGTGAAAGAGGGATTGCAACAGGGAATGGGGGATGAGCCAAACACAACCGACATCGATCCGGCCTTAATGATCAATGGACTTAATTTCGAATTCTTTGATGACGAGATGGAATTCACACCGATGTCCTGGGGATTTGGGAAATAACCAACAGCCCATCAGGGCTGTTAATTATTCAAACTCTTATTGTATCGCGTGTATTCCTGCATGGAATAATATCCCCAATCCCGCATGTCCAGCACCGCCCCATTATAGGCCATGAAGTCGGTCCGCATTTCCGGAAGATTGTAAAAATAAATATCACTGGCATCGCTCGCCAGAGTATGTTGCCGTTTAACGGCTGAAAGCTCAGCCACAGCCCGATCATGCGTTTTAACAAAGGCGCGGTTGGCTCGTAAATAGCGCCCCTTAAATTGGGCATTACCCCATAATTCCACATCAATGACATTGGCAATACCGGCCAACTGCATAAAGGCTTTGTTTTTGGCGCGAATTTTTAATTTATCGCTTTTTATCCAGTACATGCTGAACCAGCCTTCACCTGCCAGTTCGACCATGGACAGATTGGCCACCCCGGTCAATTGCACATGCGGCTTGCCGCGCATGGACAGTTGTAAATAATGCGCGTGAACGCCGCTAATCTGGACATTGCCGCTGCCTCGGACATCCAGTTTGCGCAGAAAAATATCACCGCCCAACGTCGTATTACCCGGATTATCAATGCTTAAATCCAGTAAGCCGGAATGAAGGCGGGAGCCGGTAATGACGCCGCCGCCCTGGTAAGTGAAGGAGTTTAAATAATGACCCCGAACTTCGACTGAAACCGCACCGCAACGGGGATAGCCTTCACCAATCTGGATAAGCAACTGGCCATTCTGAACTTTGGTCACCACCTGCTGCAGATCGCTTGCCGCGCCACGAAGAATCACTTGCGGTTTTGAATAGCCGGTGTGCAAATCGACATTGAGACGCCCTCTGGCAATGACATGATTGAAGCTCGGTACTGTACGGACCTGCGTGCTACGAACATTGGCCACTGCCACGGGTTGCTGCTCGGTCGCTACCGCCTGGCGATGGCAACCACTAAGTAGAAACCCTATAAAAATCAATACCAAAAAGCGGCTCAACATAAATCTCGTTTCCAAATGGACGTGTATTTCCCTACATTAGAGGAAGTTAAAGCAATGCGCAAGCATCCTGCCTGGTGATTCTCAAGCCTCGGCAGGATGAACCAAACGGCCTAAAACCAGGCATTCATGGTGAAATCGGAAATGCCGACCGACGCAGGACAGCCCTGGTAGCGTTTTAATTCCGGTGCCTTCTCGACTAAGGTTTTAAGTGATTCTGAATAGGGTATCAATGCCGGCAACTGAATATAAATGTCGACTAAAAAGCCGTTTTTACATCCGAGATACACCTTCTTGGCTGCATTACTGCCAAACGACAGACGCACTCTCTCTTCCAGTTCATTTCGCGTCACGGTTTTACCAAGATGTTCATGCAGGTAAGTGCCTAACTGCGAGAGATCCGCTTCACTGGCCAGGCGCATGGCCAATGAGAAATAGGCATCAGCACTTAAAATCTGACAACTGCCATGCTTATACCACTCATGCCGTTCGAGGCAACTGCCAAAGGCATAGCTTGGCATCAGCACACGCAATCTCTCTGCCACTTCATCGTTTAAATTCACAGCCGGGTAATCACAATGATTAGGCTGCGGCTCCACGCCGCAGAAACCGTAATTTTGACCGCATTGATTCTGATTTGGCCACATGCCGTGCAAAGTCAAGTGAGACGCCGCGTAAGAAGCTGGTTTCAATTTCATGCACTCAGGCTTGCCTGCTTCATAACCATAGGTCTGGCAAAAGGCGGGTTGCCAGCTTAACGCCAGTACATACGAGTCCGCCATGCCTGGACTTTGATCGCAACGGCTGGCGGGTTGAGTCTGGTAATCGGCATCACCGCATTGGCTGGCAACCCAGCGCCCCGTCCCATCCGCCATGACAATGCGCAGCCAGTCCGGTTTGTAGGGGCGGTTAATCTCTATTAAGGTAAAACGCTGCCCTGCTTCAACCGAGGCATTGGACGGGTTAGTTTTTTTGTTTTTGGAAAGGTAGGCAGGGCATGATTTACCTGCAATAAACGTACCGTCTACTGGCACTGAAGCCTGGGCAAACACAGCATAGAGGGACAATAACGATACAATGATTCTGATCACGTAGGCATCCTGTCAATTTAAGGCACACCTGATTATACAGAAGTTTCGGTAACTTACGAGAATTTTGCTGAGGTTATACCACTTGCCCGGCCGCCCAACCGGAAGACCAAGCCCATTGAAAATTATACCCGCCTAACCAGCCGGTGACATCGAGAACCTCGCCGATAAAGTACAGGCCGGGGATTGATTTCACTGCCATGGTTTGGGAGGAAATGGCCTCGGTATCCACACCACCCAGCGTGACTTCCGCCGTACGGTAGCCTTCGGTGCCATTGGGCTTGATGCGCCATTGAGTGACGCTTAATGCCACGTCTTTCAACCGTTGATCAGAAAAGGTGGTTAATTCTTTTTCAAGCACGTCCTCCTCCTGCCAGGTCGCCACCACTCGTTTTGGCAAGGTCATTTCCAGACAGGTTTTCAACCGCATTTTCGGTGTTTTACGTTTCGCAGCCAGGAGCGCGGCCGCCAGATCATGCCCCGGCGCGAGATCAATGGTTAACTCCTCTCCAGCGCGCCAGAAAGAAGAAATCTGCAACATGGCAGGGCCGCTTAAGCCGCGATGGGTAAACAGCATATCGAGATTAAATTCCTGATTATTACAGGCTACACGGCAAGGCACCGAAATGCCCGACAATGTGCCGTACCGTTCCTTATCCTGCGGCTGCAGTGTAAAAGGAACTAATCCGGCCCTGGTCGGCAGCACGTTTAAGCCAAATTGCGCCGCCAATTGGTACCCAAAGGGTGAAGCCCCCATGGTAGGGATGGATAACCCACCAGTAGCAACCACCAGGGAGTCGCATTGAAGGCGTGTGCCGCAGGCCAACTGCAAACGATAACCTTTTCCTTCGAGATGAACGGATTGAATCGAGGTATTTAATGCAATGGTGACTCCGGCATCTTCGCAACAGGCGAGCAACATCCCCACAATATCAGACGATTTGTTATCGCAGAACAATTGCCCGTGCGATTTTTCATGAAAAGGAATACGGAATTTGTTGACCAGATCAATGAAATCATAGGCGGTGTAGCGTTTTAACGCCGATTTACAAAAATGAGGATTGGCAGAAAGATAATGATGCGCCTCGATGTCATAATTGGTGAAATTGCAACGACCACCACCGGACATCAGAATTTTTTTGCCCGCTTTGTTGGCGTGATCAATCACCAGTACGCGACGGCCACGAAAGCCCGCTTCGATGGCACACATCAAACCGGCTGCCCCAGCACCAATGATTATTACATCCGGATTTTTCATAGAGATAATTCTCTTTTACCAGCAGCGATGCTGCTGGTAAAGAGAAAAAATGGGTAGAAACGACAGGATTAGATGGCAGATACTTCTTCTGCTTGTAATCCTTTAGGGCCTTTACTGACGGTGAACTGTACACGTTGACCTTCAACTAATGTTCTGCGTCCGGCACTTTCGCTTTTGATGGAGCGGAAGTGGACGAAAACATCGTCTTGACCATTATCGCGGCTAATGAAGCCATAACCTTTATCATCATTAAACCACTTGACGTGGCCAGTTTCTACTATAGCGGACATTTATATTTTCCAAATAAAATTAAACACACACTTGGAGTTGTCTAATCAAAGCCATGACAATGGGACTTTACGCGATAATTCGTCACTTGATATTCAAAGAGGGATTTTCACGAGAGTAACATTTTTCCACTGAGATATAGAAAACAACCAAGTCTTGTTATTATACTCCAGCAGGAAATAAATAGCGAGTCGCCTAGAAAATATTTCTTCAATGCTGCCAGTTAATAGGCGCATTGCTGAATTCGCTTTCCATTAAGGCAACGGCGGGGAAAACGATGGGAAGGCGGGTTGCAATTGCTCGGCCAGAGCCAGCAATGCCCAGTCGCGCCACCGTCCTGAAGCAATCTGTACCGAGACAGGCAATTCCCCGTGAGACATGACGGGCAATGTCATCGCAGGTAAGTTGGCCTGATTAAATAACGGCGTAAACGGAGAAAACGCTCGGCCTTGCTCTATATAAGCTTTAAGATCATTGTTGTAGACAAGACTACCGATTTTAATCGGTAATTGGGCTAATGCCGGGGTCAGCAGAAACGCTGCGTCATTCAGTAAGGCATGCAGTGGACGCAGGCACCGATAAAGTTGAGTTCGAGCCTGAATAAGTTGACTCGCCTTGATGGCCTTCCCTTCACGATAAAACGCCCAGGTCGCTGGCTCAAGGTCATGCTTTCTCGCCTTGCGCCCCAATAGCTGCTGCTGGCTTTCAATGACAGCCGCCGTATTGGCGGTAATTAAAATCAGAGCACACTGATTAATCAACTCCAAATCCAGCGTTAGCTCCCGTTCGCTTACAGAATAACCCAGCGCCTCCAGTTGTTGACGCATGATGTCCATGGCCAAGAGGCAGGGAGGTTCGATCGCAACCGGTGTAAACGCGTTGGGCACCAGGACCACTGTTTTCGGCTGTGAAGGAATAACCGGTATTATCGGTTTTTGATGCCGTACCTGATGGGCAAAGACCCGGGCTGAGTCGCGCACCGTGCGAGTAATCACGTGCTGACCGCTTAAACCGGACAAGGATTCTTCTACCCAGGGCCCCAGGGAGATAAGTCCCTGCGTCGGTTTAAAGCCAAATAAGCCGCAACAGGCCGCCGGAATACGGATTGAGCCGCCGCCATCACTGGCCGTGGCCACAGGGGCAATGCCTGCCGCTACCGCAGCCGCTGAGCCCCCTGAGGAACCGCCAGGGGTTAAAGCAGGATCATAGGGATTTTTTGCCGGGCCATGTAACACGGGCTCGGTGACAAAGGACAGACCAAGCTCGGGGGTATTGGTGGTCGCAAAAGGGAGCATGCCAAGCGACAGTAAATTATCAATGTAATCGCTGTTGGCTTGCGGTACGGTGCCGGCAAAGAAACGAGAACCAGCCGTAAATGGAACGCCCTTTAAGGTAAATCCCAAATCTTTGACCACCACTGGCACACCATAAAAAGGTTCGTCGCCTTGCATGTTTTTTAACCGATCAAAGGCCCAGCCGCTGCATTCGTGGACAATGGCGTTCAGTGACGGGTTGACTTGCCGCAGACGAGTTAAGGCACAATCCATGGCCTCTTCCGGGGTGGTTTCGCCTGCCTTTATTTTTGCGGCCAGCGCATGAGCATCCAGCCGGCAGTAATCCTTGACGTCCATTATTCGGGTCACGACGGATTAATGGGGGGCAAGGGATTAGGCTTTTTGGGCGTGCCCTGATTGTTTTTCATCGTCATCATACCTCGCCAGAGCGTTTCGCCTTTCCAGGGATGCGCCCCCGGTTGATACAACACTTCCGATAACAACATCAGTTGCCTTTTCAGTCCCGGATCGCGCACAAGACGCGCGACATCATTAATCGTGAGTATTGTTTCATTGGGCCATTGTAAATGAGCCCAGTCGAGCAAGGCGTTTTTAGCCGCTTGAGGATCATTGGCAAGGCAGGCGTCCCGGAGTTTGTTGCGACTGGCCAGAAGACGCCCTCGACCCGAAGGTTGCCGTTGCTTTACCCACCAAAGCAGCAGGGTAATACCCCACGCCAACGCAAACAGAGCGGCGATAATCCAGGCCAGTGAATTGTTTTGTGCTTGTTTGGGATTTGACGCGTTAACCGGATTGGTAAGGACGGGCGCGGTTGATGTTTTTGGCAAGACGCTTGATGCCGCAGGCACTGCATTGGCGTTGCCGCCGAATGAGGCGACATCCAGTGTGCGGGCCGGTAACGTTGCTACCGCGGCGCGGCGAGTGACCGTATTAAACCAGGGGAGTTTCAATTCGGGGATAACAATTTTCCCTGATTTATTGAGCAGGTAAGTCACTTTGACTGTGGTCGTTCCAACCAGATTTTCGGCCTGCAATGTGGTTTTTTCAAGCGGTTTTTCAGGGTAAATACTGTATTGATCGCTCTTTTGTACATTTAAGCGCGGCATCAGTTGTGCTGCAGCACCAGTGGCCTGTACGGTAATAGTGCGGGTCAATGTATCGCCCTGCTTTAACGTGAGAGAGGGTTGATCATAGGTTTCCGTTAATTGCACCTGCTTGGCCGGAAACCAATCCGTACCGGCATTGGCAGGCGCGGGCTTAACCATTAGGGTGGTTGCCTTGGCTTTGACACTGGCGCGCCGGGGTATGACATCCGCGACCAGCGCATTATAGACAGGCGGCTTGATTTTTAAGGGACCGCTTTTTTGTGGGAAAAGGGCGTACTGCTGTTCTTCCACCGCATAGGCAATGCCGTTAATGGACTTTTGATAGCGCCGACCTTCGCCCAGGGGAACCAGCAAACCGTCACTGATTTCCGGTGTTTGATAATCGGCATCAAGCAATCGACGGTTGTAATACAATTTAACGGTGTAAATTACCTGCTGGTTGACGTAAGGGTGTTCATCGCTTACCTCGGTCAGCAGCATGATGTCCTTAGGTTCATCCATGGATTGCGTTTCATCGGGTTTGTCTTCCGTCACGTCCACAGTCGTTGCCGTGGTCTGCTCCTGCCCGACGCGAATGGAGGGAATGGTCAGCATGCCGGTGCGTTTCGGCATGAGCAGGATTATCCATTGATTGACTGAGCGCGCCTGGCCATTGATGACTGTGTAATTGATGCTGCGCTCGGTTCCAACAATGGTAAAATTCTTACGTAAGGGAGTTAAGTCCGGTAAACCGCTCTCGTCATCCAGGGTTAAGGTTAACCTGAAGGGTTGCCCCATCTGTACTTTTTGAGCATCCACCTGAAGGGTCACTGCAGCCTGGGTGAACCCCAGCCAGAAGGTTAAGCTGATAAGAATCAAACCTCGTCTCATTGGTACCACCCTCGTTTTCTTTTTAAATGATCCCGCAGGAATTTTTCCCGCATTAGTCCGCCCGGATCATCGGGAATCAAATTTAACATTTGCTCTTTCGCCTGTTGCTTTTCGCGATTTTCTGCTGATTGTTGCTTGTTTACCTCGGCTTGTTTGAGCGTGTCATCAACCTGATTGTTTTTATCCTGGCGGGCAGGCTGCTTATGCTGGTCTTGCTGCTCGCTACCCTGTTGATTCTGATTCTGCTGGTTCTGTTGCTTGTTACCCTGCTGATCCTGATTCTGCTGGTCTTGTTGCTTATTACCCTGTTGATCCTGATTCTGCTGGTTCTGTTGCTTGTTACCCTGCTGATCCTGATTCTGCTGGTCTTGTTGCTTATTACCCTGTTGATCCTGATTCTGCTGGTCTTGTTGCTTATTACCCTGTTGATCCTCATCCTGCTGTTGCTTATCACCCTGCTGATCCTGATTCTGCTGATTTTGTTGATTATTGGCCTGCTGGTTTTGCTGTTTATCCTTATCCTTTTTCAACAAGTCTTCGACAACCTGACGATTATGCAGGGCATCCTCGTCAGCGGGATTGATTCTCAAGGCGTCATCGTAAGCCTTAATAGCCTCTTCGTATCGTCCCATATGCGCTAAGGCATTGCCTTGATTGTAATAGCCCTGTTGGGTTTCCAAAGCGCCGAACTGTTTAGCCGCTGCTTCATAATCACCGGCACGGTAAGCCGCAGCCGCCTGCCAATCGGGTTGTTGAAACCGTTCCTGCGCTTTTTTGTATTGCCCTTTGTTCATCAATGTCTGGGCCTGCTGATCATCTGTCGCCCATAAATCCTGCCAACTGAACGCGTGAACCATCGCGCTGCCTAACAACAGGAGCGAAAACAGCACAACTCTCATGATTCTATCCTTTGTAACCAGCCTCGTCTGAATACCGGCAATAAAAAGAGCAAAGCCGGAATTAAAAACCAGCGCCCGTCATCACGCCAAACCGGGATTAGGTTTTGTTCGTCCAGATTGTATTGCTGCTCTCCAGACGAAGCATTCAGCCAATGATCCAAATCACTGGCATTGTTGCTAAAAGGAATAACCAGGCCCATGCCAGCGTTTGCCAGTTCCTGAAAAAGGGGATTAATGGATGCATTGCCGCCAACAACGGGCATCACCGAGGTAAAAATAGACTGCTTCGCCAGATTGGCTACTTCTTTAATGGCTTCGCTACTCGGCGACTCGGCTGTTAAGACCAGAATCTGGCCCTGATTAAATCCTGCCTGCGTTATCAGCTGCCCAGCCTGTTGCAAGGCCGTATCCAGCTTTTGCCCCCCTACTGGCATAATATCCGGCGTTAAGGAGGACAGGAGGGAGTCGATGGTCTGAGCATCGTCCGTCAAGGGTGACACGATAAAGGGCTCACCGGTATACACCACCAAACCGGTTTGGCCGATGTCAGTCCGTGAAAACAAATCATGCAATTTAAATTTGGCACGCGTTAACCTGTCCGGGGTTAAATCCCGCTCCAGCATGGCATCCGACATATCTAAAACCAGAACGCGAGGCTGTATGCGGTGATAGGATGGCACCGGTAACTTTTGAAAAGCAGGGCCGGCCAGACTGATGATGAGGCATAAAGCGCTTAGAAAAAGAGACAGGATGGCGACATGCCGTTTATTCTCTCCTTTTGATACAATTAAATGGGATAACAAATGGCGATCACACACGGAAGACCAGGCATCCAGTCGGGCGTTACTGCGCCACAATTGAACGGCGAGTATCAAGAGTGGCGCAAGGGCCAGCAGCCACCAGGGCCGCAAAAAATGCAAATCAGCCAGCATGGTGAGTCTCCTTCAAGGGGCTACTCCTCCTGATCAACCGGAACATTCCCGCCTGCTCGGCAAACCAGTATAAAAACAAGGCCAGGGCGATAGCGAGCAGCCAGGGATAATAATCCTGCTCGGGCCTTATGCTCACCTCATCCTGGGAAATGGTTTCCAATTGATTGATTTTTTCATAAATAGACTGCAGCGATTGAGGATCGGTGGCGCGAAAATAATGACCTCCGGTTACGTCGGCAATTTTCCTAAGGGTGTCTTCGTCCAGATCAGAGCCTGTGCCCATGCCTAAAAACGCATTATTCAATGATTGCACATTGCCCTCGGAACCCAGACCAATGGTGTAGACTTTGATGTGATCGGCAGCGGCTAACTCAGCGGCTTTTAAAGGCAGCAACATGCCGGACGTGTTGGCGCCATCCGTTAATAAAATAATCACCCGTCCCTGAGGCGGAACATTTTGCAGGCGTTTGACAGCCAATCCCAAGGCATCACCAATGGAGGTTGTTTTTCCTGCAAGACCAATGGTGGCATCTTCAATGCGCATCAGGACACTGTGAAGATCATAGGTTAATGGCGTTTGCAGGTAAGCCCGGGTACCAAACAGAATCAGACCAATTTTATCGCCTGCCCGTTCGCTGATGAATTGTTCCGCGCTGCGCTTTACCACAGTCAAACGGTTCACTGGCCGTCCATCCAGTACCATATCCATTAATTCCATGCTGCCAGATATATCAAGGACCATCATGATGTTGCGCCCTTCCCTTTCCAGGGGGAGAGGGTTTCCGACCCACCGCGGGCCGGCCGCCGCAGCAATCAGTAGAATCCAGATGGCTAAAAACAACCCCGAACGCACTTGGTTGGCAAGCAAGCGTTTTTCCTGTTGCACAATGGAATACATGGCGTCATAAAAAGGCACCTGCAGGGCCGCAGGCAACGCTAAAACCGCGCGGGGCACAAAGAACCAAATCAGAATCGGCAGCGGTAACAACAAGAGGATTAAGGGTTGAGCTAACTGGAACATGGCGCCCCCCTTTGTTGTATCCAGGCTTTTGCACGTGAAAGCAAGGGTTTGACATTCACGTCGCCCTGCGTTTGATAGGGTAATTCCAATAGACAGTCCCGCACGGCATTGAAATTGATGTTTTGTCCCGTCCGGTTTAGAAAAGCAAGCCATTCGTCGCCTTTAAGGCTGGCCACCTGCTCGCGCGGGAAATAAACCAGCGCCACACGGCGTAACAACTCAGATACTTTGGCGCTGGCTGACTGGCTGTCGCCGTCACGTAAATAATCCTGTTGGTAGATCGCCAGCAATTTTAATGCCTGTCGTTTGGCCCGGCCATTGGCATAGTACCGGTAAATAAGCCCGATCAATACCATAACGCCAATGAAGGCTATCCCCATTAAAAGATACCATCCTGGCGCCAGAGGCCACCAGCTCACCGGATCCGGTAAATGGATATCGCGCAATTGGCTAAGCGGTTGTGGCTCAGTCACGGGACCTCCGTGGGAAAGTCTGTCTCACCAATTGGGCCAGATCCTGCTCCGCCGTGACAGTCACGCATTGAATCTGCAGGCGTTTGCACAGCGCCTGCAGATTCAATAATCGCTGCTGGCAATAATGACGGTAGTCCTCACTGACACGATGAATGCGGGTATCGACTAAAATTTCCTCTCCACCGTTGGTGATGGCATACACATCCGGCTTTGGCGGATTTAACTCCAGAGCATCACAGATGTGATAGATGAGGATGTCATTATGAGCACGCAGCCGGCTTAAATGCTTTTCACTGTCGGCATCCACATGATAAAAATCGCTGATCAACACCACAATACTGCCCGGCCGGGTCACCCTTCGCAAGCGCAGCAAGGCGTCGCTCAACAGGCGCGGCGCCGCTTTCACGGGATTAATCCCTTGGCTCGTGTAGTCGCTGAGGGAGGCAAGCCAGGGTAAAATACCTGCGTCACGGCTGCGCGGCATGAATTCATCATGTCGGCTGGCTGAGTAAACCAGACCACCCACCCGGTCACCCTGCCTGACCGCAGTCCAGGCAATTAACGCGGCCAAGCGGGCGGCCAGCACCGATTTAAACGCCACGCGGGTACCAAAATACATGGAAGGATTGAAGTCCGACAGGATGACCACCGGACGCTCTCGCTCTTCCTGATAAATTTTAATGTGGGGACGGCCTGTGCGGGCGGTTACCCGCCATTCCATGTGGCGTATTTCATCGCCGGCCTGATAATTTCTTACTTCGGAAAAATCCATCCCCCGGCCGCGCAGTCTGGATAAATGATTGCCCGCACTCACGGTACTGTAGCCAGGTTTATAATGAATTTTGCGCGCATACCGCCTTAAATCGATCAGTTCATTAAGGGGAGCAATAACACCGTCGGTCATTGAACCTCCTAGGGGACTGCCACCAGACGTAATAGAACATCAATGAAATCATCACTGTTGACGCCTTCGGCCTCCGCTTCAAAACTCAGCAGGATGCGATGACGCAACACGTCATGGGCAATGACATGAATATCCTCGGGTGTCACGTAATCACGTCCGGCAAGCCATGCATGCACTTTGGCGCAGCGATCCAGCGCAATGGTCGCTCTTGGGCTTGCACCAAATCGCAGCCAGCGTGTCAACTCGTCGCTGTAGGCCGCGGGGTTGCGGGTAGCAACCACTAATTGCACGAGGTAATGTTCAAGGGCACTGCTGGTATGAACTTTTAACACGTGCCGGCGTGCTTCAAACAGCGCGCGCTGAGTCAAGGGTTCTATTGACTTATGCTGGCCGCCCTCTACGCCCATGGCTTCTTTGCGTGCTAATGATAAAATATCATGCTCAACATCGGCATCCGGATAACCGATTTTGACGTACATCAAAAACCGATCCAGCTGGGCTTCGGGTAAGGGGTAAGTCCCTTCCTGCTCAATGGGATTCTGAGTCGCCATCACCAAAAACAGTTCTGGTAACGGATAGGTTTTGCCGCCGATGGTGACCTGGCGTTCTGCCATTGCTTCGAGCAGGGCCGATTGCACCTTGGCAGGGGCACGGTTAATTTCATCGGCGAGAATAAGATGATGAAAAATGGGACCTGGCTGAAACACAAACGAGCCATTTTCCGGATGGAACACATCGGTACCGGTTAAGTCGCCGGGTAGTAAATCGGGTGTAAACTGGATACGATGAAAACTGCCTTCAATCAACGCCGACAGCTCCTTGACGGCCCGGGTTTTGGCCAGTCCGGGAGCCCCTTCGACCAGCAGGTGGCCATCCGCCAGCAGGGCTATCAACAATCGTGAAACCAGGGCTTTTTGCCCCAGGATACGCTCATTCAGATGCGAACTGAGCTGCACTATCTGCTGCTGTATCGTTGTCTGTGTCGATGTCACTTTCTCGTCAAGCTGCTCCATTCGTCCTACCCTGTGCAAAAGTTTAATCCTATCTTGAAAAGAGGGCTATGCCAAGCCGTCAGGCATGATAAAGCATTTTAAGCTGTGCGCTCAACTGGCCGTATGCGGATTCGATATTAATGTAATTTTTTGTACCCAGATAATACGACAGGGAACCATCATCCTGGGCTTTGGGCGACTGCAAAGCCACATTGAATTGAAGTTTCTTCAACCGTTCAAATTCCCGGGGCTGCGTCACAAAATAAAAATTGCGGTAATTGCTGTTGGGATGGTAATTAATGGCTTTGGCATCCCGGGCCAACGGATGTTTTGGGAAATACTCACGAATGGAATAGTCCCTGTTGTTATGGACTGCGATCACCTTGCCTTTGGGGATTAAGTGTTTAATTGCGGAAGCAAACCGGCTCACTTCCTGATGGGCTGCTAACGAATAATGCCCGTATTGCTGCAAAGTTTTTTTAATGCCCGTTTCCGTAAAAATACGGTTAGGGTCAAATTCATATTTCACCTTGTGCAAATGGAAAACAATGTTACGCTGGCCGGAGTGTTTTAATGTGATGAGGGTACCGCCCTCTTTATTGACATAATATTGAGCCGCCATGAGTGCGGTGGTTTCATTTTCATGCAAATGGACAAAGGTTTTCCCCTTGCCTTGCTGCTTTACGATTTTAACCGGCGTATCCCCAAGTTTAACCGTGTGCACGTCGGTATGTATTAAACCATTGATAACCATAAAGAGAAACATTAAACCGTTTAACGTCATTGTCAGGGACATCCAGTGAACAGGAATGCCATTCTACCTCAATTTGACAAAAAATTCACCAAAAATGCGTCCAAAGTCACCGCCAGATTTTTAACACTTTTCGTTTGGCACTTCAAGTACGCCAGGATTGCCAGAAGGCATGCAGCGCTTCGATGTCGCTGGCACATAAGCATTTCATGGCTTCCGACAAACGGTGCGTTGGCCAATCCCACCAGGCCATTTCCAGCAATCGCTGAATGTCATGTTCATCAAACCGTTTACGGATAAGACGCGCCGGGTTGCCAGCGACGATGCTGTACGGCTCGACGTGTCGGGTTACGACAGCCCGGCTCCCTATGATTGCGCCATGGCCGATTTGAATTCCCGGCATAATCATGGCTTCCGCACCGATCCACACGTCATGGCCAACCACCGTATCGCCGGCAGGCCGATACCCATCTACAGCTTCGGCAAACACAGATTCCTCGGTGTAGAAAAAAGGAAAGGTACTGATCCAGTCCATGCGATGCCCCTGATTTCCCGCCATCATAAACGAGACACCAGTGCCAATAGAACAGAAACTGCCAATAATGAGCTTGTCGACATTGTCCTCATCCGGCATTAAATAACGGGCACAGTCATCAAAAGAATGCCCGTGGTAATAACCGGAATAATAACTGTACCGGCCAACAAGGATATTGGGATTAGTGACTTGTTCGCTTAAAGGAATGCCTTTGAAAGGGCTCTCAAAATAATTGTTGCTCATTGTGATTATCCGCTTTGCTGCCCTGGCTTCACAGAAGTTCAGCCTAAAAATTGCATAACACATTCAACGACAGGTAATTGCCGCTGTAATCGGCGGCATTCACACGCCTTATTGTCTGATTAAGATAGCCCGCCTCGGCTTTCACATGCCGAGTGAGTTCTTTACCGATGCCCACAAAAAAACGGTTCTGATCAAAGCCCTGATTGTTGTTACGGTTAAAATCATTCAGGTGGATGAACACTTCATTGCTCACAATCCCCGAGAATGCCGGTTGTTTCGGCAATGGAATTTCCGCTTTAAAAAACTGCCGGAAACGCCAGGCGACGTGAATATTCTGCTCAATGAAACGTTGCTCCAGCCGTGTACGGCTGACTAGACGAACCGAATTGAACTTTCGGCTCCATAACAGTTGCTGCCAGGTGCGGTTTTCATCAAATGACGGGCTTGCAAAAGGCAAGGTGGTATAAATCCAGGCATAACCTACCCAGATACTGGTGGTCGGTGTCAAGGCATACCCTAAGCCCGGCCGCAGCAGCACTTGCGACAACCGGGAAGCGTCCTCGCCAAAACGCGGCTGTGCCTCAAGCCAGTATTTGATTTTTGGCGTTTTTGAACTCAACGGGCCGTTGGCGGTGAGGTTGGTCCAGACCTGCACGTCGTGCGTGGGTAAAGCCGCCATCGTTTGTCCGACCATCAACCCAATGAGCAAGCCGCTGATTAGCCTAGCCGCACAAATGGGCAATTTGCCTAATTTCAAATCATTTCCTTGTGGTTGAAAGACATCAACTATAATACGTTGCAGCTCGGATGTTAATGCTTGGCACGGGAAGAAATGGGCATGACATTTTTAGTCATCCCCGGTGTCAGGTTGTCCTTGTTCAATTTGTCGATGGCTTTTTCAAAATCCTCAATCAAACTGCCTCCGGTCAAACTTTCGAATGTGTAGCGGTTAGGCGGGGTTTTACTTAAGACTTTGCAGGCTTCTTCATGGGATTTGTAAGTAAAATCCAGTTCCTCATCATCGAGTTGAAACGGATCCTGATGCAGGAGGATATTACGGGCTTTGATCATGTTGTGAATCATGACCTTTAAATGGAGTTGCTGTACCTGCTGCAGTGTTTGCCATTCTGCCACCGACGAGGAGGCGGCTTTCTTCTTTTCCTCTGCCCTGTAAGACTGCTTCCTGGGCTGAAAAGGCGTTGGCGGTTTTCGAACCAGACTCCCTGGCTGCAAAATCTGTTTTTGCGAGAAATGCTTTAACCACCCTTTGTAAATCAAGCCCATAAACGGTAAGGTCACGATGGGCAAGCCACATAAAGCAGTCGCCCAGAAAGCCTTTGAGCGCGTGGTTTGCTTCTCTTGATTAGCCAGCAGAGTAATCAATTGCTCCGCATTGGCTTCAAACTCCAGAAAACGCGATTTTTCGATGGGATTGGCTAGAAATAACTTGTCAAAGGTTAGATTGATTAACGAATGGATTTCGTGAGGCTTTATGTACTGTTTAATGTCATTTATCGTTTCTTTTAAACTGATTTCAATGTTTTCTTCATCCGCTGGATGCGTGTTTTCCAGAATAAAATAACTGTGAAATTTTTGCTGCAGTTGGAAATAGCGGCTGACGAGGGCGGTCTTCTGATAAATGTCCATTTTAGCCTCGCAATTGACTAAAGATAAACATCTAAATTATAGCTCATGGCTGCAATTCACAGCAAATGCAATCGGTGTATCCTTGTCACCCAGAGCCATTCACCGAGCAAGGGCAATATGGCAGCTTGCCCGGTGGCTGGATTAATCCTTGCTGAGCTCGATTACGGTAATGTGCAGAATGTGCTGAGTCGTATTCACATCCTGGTGGGCTTCTTTTCCCTGCGCTTTATCCAGAAAAATCGGTTGATTTTTCTTAAGCTTAATCACCTCGGTTTTACCGGATTGATAGATGACTTTAAGCGAACCGTCCTCTGCTGGAATAGCGACTCTGGCATGCTCATGCGTATGAAAGGGTAACTGCTGGTTAGGGCAAATGGTTGACCGCCAGACTTTGGTTTCGCTGTTATCAAGCAATAAATCTCGCTTGGTATCGCAAGGAGCCGCGAAGGCGGCGGCGCTGCCCAGAAAAAGAAGAATTCCCGTCCATTTTTTCATGATGACCTCGTTTTAAATAAACCAGTTAATCGCGACGGTGTAGGCTGCAAATTTAGCGGCATGCGGACCCGTTACTGAAAACCATACACCGCCAATAAGGCCGACATTGGCGTTAAAATTGTATTCAAGCGCAGGGGCTAATGACGCATTATTGCCGCCGGGACCGCCGACTGACGCGCCTGGCGTGAAACCCGGGTTGCCGTTAAAATTGGAAGACGAACTGTTGTTGTACAGGGTTTCAAACACAGCCACCCAATGTTGGCTTAACGTGTATTCAAAAGCAAGATCGGCTGCATAATTATTTCCCGGCGTCACCGTTCCCGACGTACCGACGCTGCCGCCAAACACGTTGAGTCCCTGCACCGTGACGTCACTTGGTATAGTCATTGTTAAATTAAGCCGCGTACGCAGATAATGTTCATTGGGTAACGCGGATAACCGCTGCAGCGTTAAGGCCAGCGAAGTTTGATACGACCCTGAGCCGGTTTGATCGGTGCCTCGCTTATCTGGGTGGAGATTCTCAAAGCGGCCGGTGGGAAAGACCTGCTGGATGATCAGGCGGGCATCCGGCCACTTGGGGTTTTCCTGTTGCCTTATTAACTGAAAACCCAGCCCCAGACTGTAATCCCCAATGCCACTGCCGTGTTGTCCACGTGCCCAACTGTAGTCAATCGGCAGGGATGTCTGCAAATCCATAAACTCATTAATTCCGGCACTGATAATCGGCATGACTTCAATGTTTTTGAAATCCTGAGGATAAACCGTGTAAAAGCCATACGGCTCGATATTGAAATGGCCAGGAGGAATGGTCTTTCCTGAAGGCGCTAACAATGGCCCCGTCATCCAGGGGCCAGCCAGAGCAATGTGGGTGAACAACAACAAACTCACAATCCTTGCATACATCAGCGATTCCTTGCAAAACTCAAAGTGTAAACCGTTTTCAGAAAAAAACAGAGGCATTGGTCTTTAGGTCATAACGCCCCTGCTACCAAATCTAGAGTAAGATACACCGGTTGACTTTCGCGGCTGGGGCATCCTCCTCCATTTCCTGCTTCGAATTCGATATAAAGGCAATATCAGGGTTATTGGTTTTCAGCCAATCCATTGTTGACTTCCAGGCGTTATTAATGCACTCCTGAACGCAATCATCGTCAGCGAACAGTTTAAAAAAGCTGCTGTAATTTCCAGCCTTGCTGCCAAAGGCACGGTATTGGGGCAATAATCCAAGACGTACGTGAGGGATGGTTAAAATTTCATGGATGCTGTGTAATCCGCCCCCTGCAATAAAAGCCACAATGGCAAGCAAATAGTAATGGCGCTGCGAGGTTTCAGCCAAATCGCCCATGAAAATCATTGCGCCGCAGAGTAGTGACGTCATCCCTGAAGGCCCGGCAACATAAGGAATGCCTTGCTCTGCTAACAATTTAACATAATCGGAGTTCAAATCGGGCGCCTGACAAATGCAATCAGGCATCCAGGAAGCCTCTCGCACAGGAAATAATTTTCTATCCTCCGCGTTAATGCACAGTCCCATGCTGGTTGAGGGGATTTGATTGAATTCAGCACGTCCTCGATCGGTGTACAAATGCGGCGCTACTTTGGCATAATTCCAGAAAAAACTGCGTAGATCCTGCTTTTTAGAGGCATTATTCAGATAATGTTTGAAATCGCCCCCATAAGTCGCCCTGCTTTCAGGGTAAGTTTTTAGTTTGAAATTCCCAAACGCATCACGCATAAACATAAATTGAATCAATAACACCTGGGCCAAATCCTCTTGTCGCAGTAGTACCTTGATCACCTCGTCAAGCGAGGGTCGCATCTTGAAGCGGGCGAAGGCCAATGCGAGGTTGGGGATTTCGCTATCCTTTGGATCAGGTCCCAGATCATCTAAAAAAAGGGCGTATTCTTCCTCGTTGTTATACTTAATGAGAAGAGAAACAATGAATTGACTGACTTTGTTGACACTCGCCCAGATTTTTTGATTGGGCTTTTCCAACAGATTAATTGCTAAATGCGATTCAAACAAGCGTTGCAAGCGACAATCCAGCGCCTCCGCAGTGATTTCCTTATGATTGAAATAATTTTTAAATTCATTGGAATCCAACTGCGCCAGCACCTCGTTAAGGAAGCCAAACAGCGTTACCGAAAGATTGCGGGCGTGTTTAGCTAAATACTGCTTCAAAATAAAACCTAAAACACCCCATTCCTGCTCGTGATTAAAAAACAGCTCCTTTATTTCCTTGATCATCCCATTGCATACTATCTTGTCTTCAATTGGGACGGATTCAGCCGCATAAGCAGTTAATTTACTGATTAAAAGCGCATAGACATTGCTGCGGTCGCGATAAGGAAGTTTTTTCAGGTCGTCAAAGAAAGTCATAATGGTTGATCACATTAAAATCAACAATTATATTTTTTTTACACAAAAATGGAAAGCTTAATTAAGGTTGGCATAATCTTTGTTGAATATAATTACATCATACCCACGTTCCCACATGATTAATTATGAAGTTTAAATCTAAAACAGAAGCCTACACCTTTGCGATAATGGAGTTGATTCGTTTAAAAAATAAGAACAAGGAGGATCTCGCGCTGGTTGCCAAGGCCGATCTCGCCATTGGTAAAATTAAAACTGCCATTGAAAATCACGAGCAGAATCCTGAAAAAGTCATCGACATTTTACAAGAAATGGCGAATATTAAACAAATTGAAGGCTTGATTGCCGACATTCGCCAGGCTGATTTTAAGCAAAGCCCCCAAGAAAAATTTGAAAACCCACTGGGGCGCCGTTTTGAATCAGAAATGCCTGTGCTTCTTCTGAAGCACCCAACTCCAGCCATCATGGAGGCTGTACAGCGCGTCTCTGCTGAGTTGATAAAATTTATTAAAACGCGTGAAGATGAATATGACATGCATGTGTTATATCAGCAAAACAATATTGCCATTGCGCTTGGGGCTTTCCCTAATGATAAAGATCTAAAGCCTGAAGAGATCATAAAAATACTGGCTGATAACAAGCCAGAAGATTTCATCCGCATCATGTATATTCATTTTAAATATGCTCAATGCATTACTCGCGACGCCCCCGTTACGACAGCACCTGCCCGCGAGCCGGTCGGTAAATTACGAGAAATTGTCAGCGAACTCTTTAACAAACCCAACGAACCTGAAGGTGAAAGCGAGAAAAAAGAACGGTTAATTCAATTTTTTACCAAAGGTATTCAAGAGCCCTTCTGGCCTGGGAAAGGGTATCGCCATCATATTGCTGATGATGTATTTTATAACAGTTCTCTTTACACTGCTGAACGAAATCGTGGTCGTTTAGGTCGCATCGGTTATAGCACTCATGATCAATTGGGCCTGATGCTCAAGGGGCAAGAAGAACATGCCTCAGGATTCCCAACCGAAAAGGGACGTTGGATTCCGGATTGTAAAGAACAAGAAGCTGACCTTGACTCGGGATATGTCCTGGATTTAATTGAAAACGATGCCATCTATGTCGCTGGTCCTTCTGGAATGACCAGTTTGTTTCTAGGTCAAATGGAATTTCTGGCTAATCTTGAGGATGTGAATCTTAAAAAGAATTACCTGGCTGCGGTAGTCGCTTACATCGTTGGCGGTGGTTTTCACAGCCTGCACGAAGTGATCGGACCTGCGCAATACGCCCTGGATCTGGTACCTGGCTACAACGTGGCGCCTCCTCAAAAGGGAAAATGGGCTGAAGCGCCTAATTTTAAACAATTTTTTGACCAGCAGGCGCAGATTGACCCTGATTTTGCTCAGCGTAATAATCAAGCTTGGGGAAATTACCTTAACTACTTTAATGACGTTTACGCACCAAACCATATGCCAGGTTATGAGCCAGTGCAGTTGCCGGGACAACCTGTTGAGAGTGAACTGGATAACGGGAAAATGGAAATAAAAGAAGAAGACATCCAGCCGGCTGTTATAGGAATGGACGTAGAGAACTCCGATAGTGAAGAGAATCAAATGAATGATGAGAGCACACCGCTTTTATCTCAACCGAAACAAGAAAATAAAGTTTCTCCTGACTTAATTAAAGCCATTCAGAACGAGCTGAAGGAGTATATCAATTCACGGGCCAATCAAAAAAAGGATACTTATGAATTGAATTTCATCAGCAGGCATTTTCGCGATAAGGACCTGACACACCGCAAGGTCGATATCGCTTATCAGCTGATTACGGATTTAGAAAATGTAGTGGACTATCCTGATCTTCAGGAAAAAATCTCAACTGCTTTTCTTTCAAATCAGAAGACAGAGCAGGAGGCGGGTAAAACCTATGGTTACCTCACAAAAAGCGGGTTGGGTCGTTGTCTTAATGACATTAGGGCTCTAATCCACGATGACCTCCATACTCAAAGCAACTCAATGCAAGCAATGAACAAGAAGTAGGAGAGACCATGTTTAATGTGCATAATGTTCGGGACGGTAAAGAGACGCTGCTTCTCGAGTTAGAAAATAATCTGCCTCGGGTTACCAGCGCTGTTTTCGACTTGTTTCCTCTTGCAAAAGAGGATGAAGAACGATTAATTCAAATTATTAAAAACAACACCCATCTCGAAAGCTTGAGCTTATTAGGTTGTCGCTTAACACCAGCCGGCACTGAAGCCATAATGGATGCCGTGATGGGTAACGCTTACCTTAAACACGTTGCGATTGAAGTCTGTCAGGATGATACACTGTCACTGCATACCAAAAAGGAAGCCATGGATGATCACCTGAATAACAATGCAAATACTCCTTCCCCACGTTAATACGCCATGGCTGTACACCAATGATCGCATCACTCTGCTGAAAGGATTTGTGTACAGCCAAGGATAAACGTATGCTATTTTCATCCTTTCCTAAAAAAAAAACAGAAATGGTCATTGTCCATTGTCACACTGAAACAGGGCTACAGGCTGAACCATTAGACCTGAGTAATCCTTATCGCCTTCACCAGGCAGTATGGCTTGATTTAATGATCTAACCCCCGAAGAAGAAGCGCTTCTCGAAGGTTTTTTTACCATTAATATCCCAACCAAAACCGAGGTTGAAGAAATCGAATTATCGAGCCGGCTTTATGCCGACAATGGCACCCTGTTCATGACAGCCACCATGGTGGCCAAATCGGAATCCCCGGAAGTGCAAACCGATGTGGTCACGTTCATTTTAAACAACCGCATTTTAATGACCCTGCGCTACACGGAACTCCATTCATTCAGTTTATTCAAGTCACGCCTGGCGCAATACAGCAAACCCACATCGGCCGGCTTGCTGATTGGTCTTCTTGAAGCGGCCGTTGATCGACTTGCTGACATTCTTGAAAAGATCAGCCACGAATTTGATAAAACATCCGCGCTGATCTTCCGGCATACGGAGCGAATCGGCACCGCCAAGGACATCAGTTATAAAAAAATTATTGCCATGATCGGGGCTTACGGGGATTTAGGTGCCAAAGCCCGGGAAAGCCTGATGTCGTTTACCCGGCTCATTTCTTTTTTAAGTCAGGCTGAAAACATCAAACTGTCGGGCAACATGAAATCAACTCTGGCGACGATTGGCAACGATGTGAACTCGTTAAGCGATTACTCTGCCTTTCTCTCAACCAAATTTAACTTTCTGCACGATGCCACCCTGGGCATGATTACACTGGAGCAGAATAACATCATTAAGAGTTTTACTGTCGCAGCCGTCCTTTTTCTTCCCCCAACGCTAATCGCCAGCATTTATGGCATGAACTTTAAGCATATCCCGGAACTTAACTGGTACGTCGGCTACCCGTTGGCCATCCTGTTAATGGTCATTTCAGCCTGGCTGCCATTCTTTTACTTCAAGAGGAAAGGGTGGTTGTAACGGCTTTTTTGCTGGCAAATGAATTACCCTGTCTGCCATTTTTATGGTTTCTGGCCGATGAGCGATCACGACCTGGGTTATAGCAAGCCGATTCAGCGACTGATTTATCTTTTTTTCATTTTCGATGTCCAGATGGCTGGTGGCCTCATCAAGAAAGAGAATTTTGGGTTGTTTGTACAAGGCCCGTGCCAGAAATATTCTCTGCTTTTGCCCACCTGAAAGCGTAGAACCCATGTCGCCCACCAACGTTTCATAACCCATGGGAAATTGCTCAATCTCCTCGTGGATACACGCAAGTTTAGCCACTTCATACACGCGCTCCAAATCCAGGGCTTCATCAAAAAACGCAATATTATTGAGTATCGAACCACTGAGCAACACATCTTCCTGCATGACTGACGCCGATATTTGCCTTAAATTATGAATACCGAACTCGTGCATGGGCTTGCCATCAATAAAAATTTCGCCTTGCGTTTTGTTTAAAAGCCCCATGGCCACTTTTAACAAGGTGGATTTGCCGCAACCGGAGGCACCGGTAATAACCACTTTTTCCCCAGCGTTAATGTCCAAACTCAGCTGGCTTAGCACATCGTCCCCTTCCGGGTTATACCGAAAACTGACCTCCTGCATATGGAGTGAACCCTGGATGTGTTTAAGCTCACCTTTCCCCCGACTTATTTCTTCAGGCTCCTGAAAAACAATGTCGCTTAACCGATGGAGTTGGAGGGCGATGAGTCTGTAATCAAACACACTCTGAATAAACGTGGAGGCCTTATTCACCAAAGCCAATCGGTAAGCCAGAAAAGCCATGAGCATGCCCAATGAGAATTGGTTGGCCAATACCAATGAGGCGCCGACACAGACGACAATAATGTGTTCGATGTGAAACAGAAACTGGTTGAGAATACGGTAACCGAGATTCACACGCGCAATCCGGATATCCGCGTTCAGCGAAGCAATGAATGCGTTTCGCCAGGTGTTGAATTGGGTCTGCTCTTTTAAAAAGGCTTTGATCGGTAAAATCCCATGGAGCGTCTCAAGAAAAACGGACGAGGCCTTGGCATGCTGCGCAATCGAGGTTTCGGTTTGTTTTTTTAACGAATGATAACTGGTCTGGCGGATAAAGACATACAACGCCAGGGCCACCAGCACAATGGCAGTTAACTGAATACTGTAAAATGCCATGACCGTGAGATTAATAGCTATCATTAAACCGTCAAAAAGTGTACTGATAAAATCGGTACTGATCTTTTTTTGAATTTCCCCAATCGATTGAAATCGCGACTGAACATCGCCCTTGTGTCTTTTTTCAAAAAAATCCAACGGCAATTTGAGCATATGCTGCACAATATTCGAGGAAAACTGCTCGGTCAGGTGACTACCGACATAAATCACCACCTGGCCGCGGATGTATTCGGCAAATGTTTGGATAAAAACCAATAGCGCAAACCCACAGGCAATAAAATACAGATTATGGGCATTGTGGGTACTGATGATGTTATCCGTTACAAATTGCATAAACAGGGGATTAATCAGGTTGAATAGTTCAATGAACGCCGAAAAGAAAAGAAGCAGCGTAATGAATTTTTTGACGCCATCGATGGATGACGCCAGATGGGTCAGCGTCAACGATTGGTTATTTCTTATCGCCTTAAAGTCGGCCTCTTTTTCAATCTCCAACGCGATACCGGTAAAGGATTTGGATAACTCCTCCATCTTGCATTTCTTCACGCCACTCACGGGATCATGAATAATTGCGTGTCCTTTTTTAACCTCTTTTAACACCACAAAATGATTTAAATCCCAATGCAGAATTGCAGGGCACTGAACGAGCTGGAGTTCTTCCAGAGGGACACGCAAAGCGCGGGTTCTAAACCCAAGCGTAGTCAGTAAACGCGTCATATCCAATAATGTTGTCCCCCGGCTGGACGGCTTTGATAATGCCCGTAGCGCAGGCAGATTCAATTCATGGCCGTGATAATTACTGACCATCGCCACACAGGCATGACCGCATTCGGCGGTTTCATCCTGAATAATGACAGGAAGCGCAGCACGCCATTGCCATTTAAAATTGAGTTGCTTTGAATTCATTGATTAACTTCCCATAAAATGGTTAATGGGTTCCCAAATCCATTGCCATACTTTTCGACGTGTACCTGTCATCACAGCAGAAAAGGTCATCCCCTGCTGCAAACCTTTTTGCCGACCATAGACCGTCACAAATTGACGGCCGAGCTTAGCCCGCACCCTGTAATAGGGCTCAGAATGGGGAGCTGTCTTATCGACACTAATCACCGGATCGATGTCTTTAATGATCGCCGTGTAAGTACCAAACCGCTCATACGGATACGCATCGTAACGAAGCGTAATCGGATCATTTCTGCTCATAAACCCGGCGTGTTTAACCGGAACCTGAATTTCAGCAAGGAGATCGGTATTGTCTGGAATGATTTTTACCAACTCGTCAGAAGGACTGATCTGCTGCCCAACCTGGTAATGAATTACGGTCAACCTGCCGTTAATCGGGGCCTGAACGAGGTAAGCATTTCGTTTTTGATGCTGAATCCGCTCAATTTCCAGCTGATTTTTCTTATTTCTTAACTCGTTAAGGTGATCTTTTTTAGTGTTATACACGTCTGCTGAAATGTATTTTTTTGCCAGCAGGGGCTTAAGAACCACGAGTTCCTTTTTTATCCGCACGATGTCCTGGCCAAGCCGCCGTGTTTGATGATTAAGACGGCTGAGTATTTTATTTTGACTGGGCGCATCCGAATAAGAGGTGTCTATTTTAAATAAAACATCCCCTTGATTGACATGTTGATGATTTTTCATCTGTCCCTTTACTATCAGCCCGCTTTTGCCGGAGTAAATCGGAATGAACCCTTTAGAGTAATCCAGATAGCCATTAACCATGTATTTTTCTGAATACTCGGCAAAACACAGGAACAGGATCATCAGACTTAAAATAACCGCCATACCAAACGACAGGACATAAACATTAAAAGGAATATTAATGAACACCGTGCCAAGATTTTTAGTTTTTTTGAAGTCAAGGACTTCCTGCCTGAATAATTGACTCATTGGGCACACTCAATGGCTATTCATTCGTGACCTGAACGGAATCGGCCCAGGCTTTCCATGACTCAAGATCGGTATCCCTGTAGTCCTTACCGCTGATTTTTTTCAAAATCTGATATGCCGGCTCATGATTGTTCGGTTGTTTTAATGCCAATAGAGCCAACAAGGATTTTTTGCCCTCCTGAATCAGCTTTTGCCGATTGGCATCGCATACCTGCAGCAGCACCAACAAGGATTTGTTTCTATCTGTGTCATAGGGTGAGGATAACAAGTGAAGGAAAGGTTCGATGTTGACACGCGCCGTCTTGTATTTGGCCAATGTCGTCCCTATCACCCGCATGGCGTTATTACGTATGCCACTGTCATTATCCAGAACATGCGGTAGCAACAAATCAATGATTTCCTGAGGATTATCAAAATGCCCGACTAAAAACACAGCCGCCGCGCGCCTTTCCGGATCCGGATCGGCATCAAGCGTCTCGAGGATTAGTGATTTCTGTGCACTGACACCCTGTTGAAATGGCGCATAGAAAGGCTTTAATTTTGGATGCTCAAACCCCCAGGTACAGTGATAGAAGGGGCAATCCAGTTTTTCGGGATTCAATTGATCATTTAAAAACAACGTGGTCCCCAGCTCATTGTACCTTTCCATGTCATGGATGAGGTCTTTCCTGGCACTGTGCTTCACGGCTCTGTGATCATCAATAAAGCGAAGACGCTGAGCCTGCTCTTTGCGAATCACTTCAATGGTGATGTAGACAGAATCGCTCGAATAGTTGACTGTCGATACATCAACATACGCATAACCGTACTCTTTTTTTATTTTATCAACGAGAGCCCTTTTTCGTTTACCCGCCTCGTTGAGCTTCTCGGGGTGCGCCTGCAGTTGATCACTTAATAGCAATTTATGCAATGATTCTTCCAGGGCCCGTATCGGCCCACTGTATTGCCTAAGTACACGATCGGCCTGACTTCCCTCGTCGCCAAGCAGATCAATTGTCGTTTTAGCCATTAAGACCATCGGAAAAAGAACACCCAAAATACAAAATGATTTACGCATGCTGTCGTTGCCCCTGGTTCGTTTTTAATGCATGGAGTTCGACATGTTGTCTGATGTTTCGATCCATCCATTCGCCTGCCTCCTGTTCATAATCAGTAACCCAATGCCTGGGTGGTTGACTGGCTGGAATAAAATGCACGGACTGATTCGTCAGAAATTGGACAAAAAGATCCAGCATGGGAAATGCAGGATTTAAGTCTTCAATCCATAAAAACTGCCCCTGCTCATTCACTTCGAGGAAAACATACTGGTCATCGGTCGAAACAATGAAATCCATGCAACCAAATACCAGTCCCATTTTTTTCATATAATGCCTGATTTTGTTTTCGATTTCGGTCGGCAATGAATACGGTTCGATCGTCAATTGACCCTCAGGAATGGCACGCCAGTCAATGCGTCCCTCGTCATGCTGTTGAGAGTTTAATTTGGCCGCGACCAGGTAATCGCCAAAACAAGTCACGCGCAACTCGTATTTCTTTTTGACTTCTTTCTGAAAAAGTCCTGGCGCCAGTTGCAGTAATTTATTACTGGGTAAATCCAGAAAAGCCACTTTAGCAGTGTAAGCAATTTTAAGCGCCCTCTCCTCAAACCAGACATTGGAACAAAGTGGCTTGTAGATGACACCCTGATCTTCATGTTTCAACAGGAAATACCGTATGTCCTTAGGATCATTCGAACAAAGGGTAGACGGAATGGTTAAACCGCACTGCACAGCCCACTTCAACTGGAGAAGTTTGGAATTGGCTCTCAGTGCCGCCTCTTTACTATTAACCCACCAGGCTTTGGGTGCCAGATTGTGGGTAATGGATTCATGGAAAAGAATATTTTCCCGTAAAACAAAATGGTAATCGTCAGGATGAACAGCTTCCCTTGGCAAAAAAGGCTTGCGCACGCGCCGCCACCAAACGACATCATAATAATTGTCGCGTACGCACAACTCGGCATCCGTGCTTTTCCACTCGTAACTGACATTATCAATGTAAACCGAGTTCTTCTGTTTGGTCGGTAGATCAGCTGTAAAAAGCAATCGAACGTCATGTCCCGTTTTTTCCAACGCCAATTTAATACACATTGCGTGACTGTCGTCAGGCTCCGTCAAGATTAAAAACTTCATGTAAAATCCCTGTCGCTTTTGCACGGGGCCCCTTACGACCCCGTGTTGTTAGGTTACCAATCGATGCTTACATCATAAGCCACATCTGCAGATGGCCCCGTACCTCCTGTTACGCGAAAGGTGTGTCTGGTGGTGTAGTTGGCCGCACCTCCAGCCACTTCCATCATTTCTTTTTCAGACAAGGGTTTAGCCATTGAATAAGCCAGGACTCGCTCGTTGTTTTTTTCCATAAAATTACTCCTTCGTAGTTGATGAAGCCTGACACTATTCCATTGCTGCCAGGCAGTTAGCACCTGAGATTATTTTTTATGCCTGCACGTTCCTCTTGAACCCTGCCTGCATGTCTTAATCTCAGGTGGCGCTATGATGTGAGAGATTGGGTGTTGCGTAAACCAGTAAAAACTACCTTTTAAGCGGGATTTGATTCAGCAAAGGAGGGGGATCGGGTGGCCTGCATCAGCCACCGCAGAGGGAACAATCATTAAGGAGTGGCTGCCGGCAGGCTATTGGCGACTGGATTGAATAAATCAAAGAGCCATTTTAATACCCAGGCGACAACCATTAAACTGACGCCGACCTTGGCAATTGCCGAGGATGAAACAAGGGGTTGACGGGCATGCATCTCACATAGGTCGTCATAAATCCCGGTCATGGCTTCATAAACACACAGGGCCTCGTTAACCACCTCGTCATAGTCAGTTGATGAAAGCTGTCTGGTATCAAGATGCGTCATCATCTCCTGGTACAGGCCCAGGGTTGAACGGCTTTTTTCAGGCAAGCGGGTAAAGGCGGCGGAAAAATCATATTGATGGGTTGAGATGTGATAATCGGTCAATTCATTACTGGGTTTTATGTACTTGTTGAGAATGATATTACCGCCATGCATAAACCCAGCGACATGCACCAGAAAATGGGTCAGTAGCGCCTGCGGGGATGCATTATGGATTTTTTCCAGGTACTTCGTCGTTGCAGGAGCAACCTCACTCGGCCTGATGTCTTTCGGATTAATGCCCAGTTGCTGCAAATCCTTCTCAATGGCCGGCGTGCGCCAGAGTTCGTTTAAGTAAGATAAAATAAAAAAAGCGCTGACAGCTGATTCTTTTTCTGTGGAAAGTGCCTGAAGATGCACTTCCAGGCTTTGGATAATTAAATAATGTTGAATCAGGCGAGAAGCATACACTCCCTTCGGTATGGCCTTGTCTTTAAACAGATAGTCCTTTTTAAAGCGGTGATGTTCCGCTTTGGCATGCACGTCCGTCAGTGCACCGCTGGGTTTGCCATTCTTGTAGGTTGCGGCCAACAAGGCTTCAGTGAATTTTGGCATAAAAAATCCTTACCGTTTACAGGGGGCAACAGTTTAACGTGGGCAGCGATTTATAAGCAATTTCTAGCACCATTGAAATCATCCTGTGGCCTCATTTCCCACCAGGCATTTTAGCTAATCTCTGGCATAATAGCGTCTAAACGGCTATTTCAGAACAGATATGGATTCACCCGCAGTATACAAACCATGGCTCCTTTGGGGCTTTAACGCCTTGTTGCTGCTCCTGCTTTTACCGCTTTTTATCCCCTTTTCACCGGTCATGCCGGGATTCACCATTGATGCATCCTGGGCATTAGCGCTTAATCAGGCCGTATCGCAGGGATTGATTTTTGGGCGGGATATTGTATTTACACTGGGACCTTATGCGGCCATTTACACGAAAGCGTATCATCCGGACACCGCCCACCTGATGTATGGCGGCTGTCTTTACCTTGCCTTAAGCTACGGCCTGTTATTGATGGTGTTAACGCACGGTATCGCCTGGCGATGGCGGTTTGCCCTGGCGTTGTTGTTCCTGATGATGGTTTATTCACGCGATGCCCTGCTGCTTTCTTATCCACTCCTCCTGGGATTAATGGTATTTAAATACCCTGCTCCTCCGCGAAGCGTGCTGGCATTGACAACCGCCCCCCTGGCTTTATTGATATTCATTAAAGGAACCCTGCTGCTGTTTACCCTGCTCGTTCTCTCAAGCACCAGTGTTTATTTATTCCTAAAAAAGCAGCACAAAACCCTGTTAAGCTTTTGGATTGGATTTTTTCTGGCCTTAGCCGCGTTTTGGAGCCTGGCCAATCAGCCCCTTGCCCATCTGCCCATGTATCTATGGCGCTCAATTGAATTGGCCATGGGCTACACCGAAGCCATGGCGTCGCCTGGTAATGGTCGGGACGTTTTCGCCTTTCTGATCGCGGCGATGGTGCTAATCGCTCTCATTGCCAAACAGCCTGGCTTAAAACGCATTGACAGGATTTTTCTTACCGCCCTGTTTTCCCTGTTTTTATTTTGTGCATTTAAGGCAGGATTTGTCCGGCATTTTGGTCATTCCCTCATTGCAGCTACCGCCATCCTGATGGCGGCTTTCCTGCTGCCAACCGTGATACAGTCCACCCGTCTCTTACCCATGATGCTGTTGGCGGTATTGACCTGGTTTTATATTCTGACGGAGTTTACCTCTTATTCGCCTTTAACCTATTTGAGGGTAACGTGCAGTAATGTCTTATCCGCCCTGAAAATGGATATTGCCGACAGGCATTGGCGAGAAAGGGATTTTTATTTATTAAAGGATTACCTGGCTAATCTGGTCAAATTCCCCCCTTTGCCGGGAAAAAGCGACATTTATTCATTTGAGCAGAATTTTTTAATCGCCTCCGGGGCACAGTGGTCGCCGCGGCCGGTTTTTCAAAGTTATTCGGTTTTTTCAGAAGCCATGGCCCTTAGGAATGCAAATCATCTGGCAGAAAAAGCACCGGATACGGTTGTGTTTAAAATAGAGCCTCTTGATGAACGGCTTCCCTCTCTGGAAGACGGGGCTTCCTGGCCTGGCTTACTCACCGCGTATTATCCTGTTTATTTAGTCAAGGATTTTTTAATTTTAAAAAAACAGCGCCAACCTGCAAAACCGCTGCCGTTCACTGTCACTGAAACGCACACACTGGGAGAAACCATCACTTTGCCTTCCGGCACACAACCCGTTTTTGCGGCGATAGACATCAAGGCCAATTGGCTGGGGCATCTGTTGACCTGGCTGTACAAGCCCTCCGCATTGGTGATTGAGCTTGAATTAACCAATGGCCATAAAAAACACTATCGCCTGATTGCCGGCATGGCTAAATCCGGTTTTCTGCTGTCCCCCCTTATCGAAAACAGCAAGGAATTCGCTTTGCTTTTTGGCAGAGACCCTGTGCTGGGCGCCAAGCGCGTCAAATCGCTGCGGATTATCGCGAAAGACAATGGGCTGCAATGGCAAAAACACTACCTGTTGCACTATCGCGCCCTTTAGGAGGCAGCAATGCGCTGTTTTACCCTGTTGACAAAGGTGGGGCCCGGGTCGGTTTTATCAGTATAATAATTCGGATCTTTTTCCAGCCATAAGGGCGTATTTTTATAATTTAAATACTCATTGTGACCAATCACGTTCTCGATTTGAGGGTATTTGGCTTTGAGGTAACACACGAGAAACGCATTGGCACGAACCTGTTCTTCCGTGAGGTCGTCCTTGCCATCGACGCCCCCGACATTTTCAATGCCAATGGCATAGTGGTTTAAGCCAATGCTGTGTCTCGCCATCCAGGTTTCCGGCATTAACTGATAAATGCGACCGTCTTTGTCCACCAGGAAATGACTGGACACGTTTAAATCCCCCGGTAATTCGTTACGCCGCGGCGAATTTTTGGGCAAGGCGGGCGGATTAAACAGACGAAAAACAATGTCCATGGTCGGCAGCATCGTCCAATGCAAGACAACCATCTTAGGCTCAATGGCGATGGATTCGGAATCAATGCCGTAATGATGCCGTTGATAGTCGCGCGTCAACGCAACGCGCTCTTTATCAAACTGGATTGGTTTTTGAATAATGGGCTGAGGCTCATGGCAGGAAAACGCGAAGGCCTGAATACTGAAGGTTAAAACAAGCAAGCCCAGCGATAAGGTCATTTTCATAAGCGAAATACAGTCAATAATAAATCAAACAGGCTAACAAAGCCCCCTCTTCCTTGTAAAGCCCTGGTAGCGCAAATGCTATAATTGAAATGGACGCCCTTGGCAGTTAGAGAAAAATGATGCGTAATGCGTGGACCAGGATGAATTTCTCGCATGCGAATGAATGGCATCTGGCATGCCAGGTCAAACAATTACCCCAGAATATTTTAACCTGTTTGCCTGGTCCTGGCGGATCAAAACGGCTGGCATTGTGTGACGCACTCGCCAAAAACATGTACGAAGTCATTCTTCACCCGCTTAAGCATCATGACCACGCCCCCCCGGCCCACCAAAGCCAGTTTGATTACACACCCATCACCCGGCTCACCGTTGCTCCCAAACACCAGGCGACGGGAAACTCCCTCGCTCTCACCCTTTATCACATCCGTTCCCAGCTGTTTCCAAGCATGCATTACTATTTTCTTATTACACCCGAACAGACAGTCGCCGCTCATGCGCATTTTAATGTCCTCGATCAATCCGAGTGTTTGACGTCTGCCTATGGTACAGAGTCCGTCATTGTCCTCAATGCCATTGAATCGAGGATGCAGGGGGATTATTCGCTGGGAACCATCCTGATCCAGGCCATTTTTGAACAAAGCCAGGTTTTGGGCTGTAAAGGTCGCATTTGTCTTTATTCTGCTCGCAAATCCGGGCGATTTTATTTCAAACTGGGATTTATGCCCCTTCAACCCACCATTTTTGACCAGCTGTTTTTTGAAAACCAACAGGACATTGACGGCGATCTGATGTTCCTGAGCCCAAGCGCTATTGACGCCTGGGCGGAACGCGTCAGGCAATGCCCTCTGCTCAGCACCCGCAAAGACCCGGGTTCATAAGCTTTGGATTTAACTTTTCAATGACTTTTGATAGAGAAGGATCGATTTTGAAATCACCCGATCATTCAGGATGTTATCGTAAGACTGGTAATTGACAGCGAAGGACTCTAATTCAGCCGTGTCAAAATGAACGGGAGCCCGCAAAATGACCTGATTACTGCGAGACAAGGCAAAATCAAGTATTTTTTTGCCGTGCGGCTCAAAATGCTCTAACAAAAAGCGATCCGTCGGACGGTACCTGGGCCATCCCCACGGGGGGTCAACCAGCAGGGCATCCGCGCTGTACTGGTGCGCCACTTCAAAAAAATCCCCGTGCACAAAGGTAATCGCTTCATCGACCCCGTAAATTCGGGCGTTATGTCTGGCCATGGCAAGCCGTTGGGCATTCAACTCGATGGCAATGACTTTTTTGCCGAGGCGTGCCAAAGCAATCGCCGCCCCGCCGACACCGCAAAAGCCATCGAGAACACAATCAACCTCATGAAATAGCTGCGCCTGAACCAGGGCAGCCTGTTCTGGCATAACGGTATGCAAACCTTCGGCATCAAGCTGAATACCCTCATCAAAGCGATGAAAAAAATCATATCGCCTGTCCCAGTATACCTGCAGTCTGGGGCCCAAAGGGCAGGGAGAATTCATATCGTTGTCCTTATGCTGTTCACTCGTGCACTAACCATTTTGCGAAAAATGATCAATTTTTAGTCAAAATGAATACTTCCTTAAGAATTCCTTAAGTATTCCTTAATACAATAGCTTTTCTCAATCGTTTTGCGAAGTAAATCATGATAGGACAGATTGACAATAGTGGATTAAGAGGCTCTCTGAAATTTGGAATTATTGTTTCCATCCTCTCCATCCTCGCCATTTTAGGCTTTGCCGCGTTAAGCTTTTTTGCCGCACCCTTTGTACTGACCGTCATAGCCGGCGCTCTTTTTGCCGGTGGGATGGTTTTTTTAATGGCCATGGGATATGGCATTTTGAATGATCTGCTCGGAGCTAAAAGCAACCTGCCTTACTTCATGCTCGGGCATCAGCCGCAACAACACAGCATGATTCAATCCAATAAACCTGCGGCACAAGGCATTGCCTGGGGTATCGCCGCGGTAGCTCCCTTAGCCTTTCCAGCCGCTATTTTATTTTTTGTCACGGCGCTCATTGCTGGTTTTTTTGTGCCGACCGCGCTGTTTGTCCTGCCAGTTATGGCGATTGTCCTCCCCCTGGTGGTTATCATTGCCGATGTGGTCGCGAGACGAAAAAAGAAAATTTACATGGCGGGGGAAGATGAGTATCGATTAGCCCATCAACAATGGAACGACTTCCAAGATGGTTTAAACGAGTATCAGAGGGATGGACTTACGGAAATGTCGAATACGGTTGAAGAAAAAGCAGCCTGGTTTGCAAACAGTGATCGAAACGTCATTGGATTCAAATACGTCCCGATCCTCGCCGTGGTTTCATTGGTGGCTTTCGCTACCTTAACCGGTGTCAGCACCCTGCTGCCCGCCGTGATGTTCGGCACCATCATGTCCACCATGCTCCCTGTTGGTGTAGGCGTACTGCTTGCCCTGGCGATTACCGCCGCATTAGTTTATCTTGCCGTTAATCACAATAAACAGGAAGATAATCAGTACAAACTGGACTTTCCAAACCCCGATGCCCCTGACGAGACCCAATCAGACGCCAAACAACCAGCGGTTAATCCGCTGGCGCCTGTGCTCACCAATAAAAAGTCAGGTAGTGAAAAGGAGTCAACCAAACCAGCAACTCGTGTGATTGAATCCGATCCGTCCCCGATTACCTTCGCAGAGTTAATGAGCAGCACCAACAGTCCGGTTTATGGGAAAAAGAACGAATCAGGAAGTGATGACTTAAGCGAAGAAAACAGGCTGAAAAACGCGCGCAGTTAAACCTGAAGTGCCCAGTGGTCCAACTGGGCATTATCCGTAATCCCCTTTATTGAATAATGCGCTGCTCAATCCATTCCATCCTGCACCCCGTCATAATCATTGCTTTTTTTAAGCCTATACTTAAAAAGGACATTTAGTGAGGCCGCCATGAAAGATGAGCTATTACAAAAACTTAAAAAAATTAACCCCATTGATGTGAACGGTGTCCCCAAAAACACCGGCAATTGCCAATGGTGTGCCATTGAGGGTGCGCGGGTATTGCTTGAGGGGCGGAACCCACGGAAATCCCATCCCACCAGGAGGGTTACGATCCAATTGAACAATTCATACATAGCCGTCATGGCAGTGACGACATACGCGGCAAAGAGCCAACAGGTTTTTTTGAAGAAATCAGGAAATTAAAACCCGGTGAATTAATGATGGTAAGTCTTGAATCCGAAGACATTGATCATGCTTACCTTATCTATCGGGATGAAGAGGATGCTTACCTCATTGACCCGGATCGGCAAGTGTTTATTGAGCTCGATGAGCGTGAAGACTTTATGCAATCCGTACAAGGATGGGCCGGTGTTGACCAATTAAATTACCTCAATGGCGACGTCAACAGTGCATTCCGTGACAAAGTCAAGCTCAGTGTCACTGTGTTAACCCCCGCCTCGCTTGAGCGCGATCCTTTACCCGAGTATGGCACAGAAGCGCCAAACTCTGCTTATCGCTCCTGATGTTTAGCAGGCTTAGGATGTAACCACTATTGTTTGAACGCACTGACATGCTATGATTTTTTCAAGTCGGCAAAAAAAGCGATGTCATGGAAACGATCACGATTTACCATAATCCCCGATGCTCGAAGTCCCGGGAAACATTAAAACTGCTACATGACAAAGGCCTCAAACCGGTGATAGTCGAGTACTTAAAAAGACCGCTAAGCCTTGAGCAATTGCGCGCGTTAAGCACTCATTTTGAGCTTAAAGACTTCGTCCGCAGCGGGGAAACCATTTTTAAAGAGTGGGGCTTGTCCCTGAGTGATAAAGAAAAACTCTTAAGCGCCATGCACAAAGCCCCGGTTTTAATGCAACGCCCGATTGTGACCTACCGCGGTAAAGCCGTGATTGGACGTCCGCCTGAAAAGGTTTTGACGCTGCTTAATGAGAGATGGGCTGACTGACGCTCGCTTCGAAAATAAACTGTAAAGATAACATTATGGGCGCACTCTTTAATTTTTTATTAATAAATACTGGTTAATATGACCTAATATTAACCAATATTTATTCGTTATGCCTATCAGCAATAACCGAGGCATTAAATTAAAAAATGCCTTTCGCCAAGAGAGAAAAAACGAGCGGATATCGCAACGCCTTGGCTGGCAGTCCCTTTATTTTCAACCATTTATCGCCCAACTGTTATTTAAACTCGAATGCCAACAGGGCATTTTTAGCTACTCCAACGATAAGACAAAAGAACTTCATGGGCGTTATCTCTATGTACGTACTCTGGACGGCCACCTTTTAGCGGCTAAAGAAGGCGAGGTTGGTCATCATTCCTACCTGAGTAATGGCAAAAAAGTCTTGTCTGCCGGTCATTTGATTTTTGATCAGGGGCGTTTATGCCTGTTCAGTAATGAAAGCGGGCATTACAAGCCCACCAGTGAGGAGATGGCTTCCGAAATTACTTTTTTTCATCATCTTGCCGAGAACCAGGATCTGATTTATGAAGACCATTGCAATTACCCGCAGACTGGGAAACTTGTCCAATACAAGACCCAATCCATCCTGGACTCGGGAAGTATGACCAAGGCATCTCCATTTGCTTTTTTAAACAATACGTTATCGAACTTTGGCCGCTCTTTACAACCCAGGCCCGTGGCAAACAATAAGCCCACTGAGCAAGCGCGGCCAGCCTCTGGATCAGGTTACCTCACGGATGAATCGTTCTTACCGTTGCCAAGGGACAGCCATTACCTCGATGACGAATGCCTGATTCAAGAGGGCTCATGTGAAGAACCCGTTTCATTATCAGACAAAACGCAAGCCACGACCGAGAAGCCAAGGCATGCTTACGGATTTTTTGAACAGCTAGAGGATCGTAACAATAAAATCGATTACCTTGCCATCCCAACAGCCGACAAGCCCAAATGAAGCAAGGACTTGGCATGCGCTTTCACAGCATGGGCTAAACCTGCCTTTTGAGCAGGTTTTATCCGGTTAAGTCAGCCGAATCGGTTCAAAACCTAAATTCAGTTCCAGCTCGGCTATGGCCGATTTCAGGCGCCTGATGGCTAAATCCAATGTCAGGCTGGCATGCCCGTGTTGCTTCTCGATATGGGGAACGATTGCACTAGCCGCAGTGCCGTGCAGCTTGCCGGAAAAACCATTGATTTCGACGGAATCGACAATTCCTCTGTCAAGCGCTGTAAATCCCCATTTCCCATCCGCCAGGCACCCATAAACATAATAATTATAGTTCCCATTAACAACATCCCTGACTTTAAGCAGGGTTGGGCCATGGTGGGATAGCTCCTCTTGGATACCATTCAATTCACTCGCCATGTTTTTCGTTGGGGTCAGAGCAACATTAATCGTCTTTAAACTAACGTAATCCTGAAACACGCTCTCATCCTCCTTTTTAATCAGGCCTGAATGGTCAAGAAGGTGATTAATAATTTGCCATTCCGGTGGACAAGCACCGTCCAGGCTGCTTTTTAAAATCAGGCCATCACAATCAATGAGGTAAGCACGGTATTTCCCTTCATGGATCTGATCAATTAACAGGTTGTCGCACTTAAAATCACCCTGGCAAAAACCCAACTCGTGAACACGCCTGACCTCCTTAAAAACAGCCAGGACAATTTTACAATAGGCCAGCTGATCGCGTGCCTCGCTGAGATTGGAAGGAAACTGATACAATATCGACATCAGCGGTTTTCCCGGCAAACAGGGTAATATCAAGCGGAGACCCTTATCGACGGCGAGGGTGGCGGGATGCTCAGGATGAATCTGATTCCACTTGCTTAACTCCATCTCATAATGGGCCAAATACTTGGCAATCAGTCCCTCGTCATTCAACTCGCCCTTATCGCCCCGCCAGTAAATCGGTTTGGGCTGTTTAACCACAAATCGGACTTCTTTTTCCGAACCAAAAAAACGGCTGTAGGCGGTATGGCCAAAAGGCGTTCGGCCCAGGGCTTTGTAGTTGTCGTTACCCTCTTCAATGACAGAGTCGTAGCCCTTGTCGGAATCTGAGAAGTAATAATTTAATTTTCCTTTCATCTTAATCTCACTTGGTGCCGTAAGAACAGCTCAGTTGGGACAGAAACTGGCATTCTCGAGACGGAATTATGCGCGGGTAAAACCGTGACGACCTGGACACCGGTATTGGAGAAGACTGTTTGTTAACGCTTTTTCACAAAAAGACCACACCAACCTCGACAACAGTGTCCAGGCTGCGCATCATCATTCTGTATGTATCTAAACTAGCCATGTGAGCCAAAAAGTGGGAAACTCAAACCATAGTATGTATTTTTATTGAGCAAGTCAACCGCCAGTGCTTACAACAAGTTGAGTTTAACTGCAAAAAATAGATACAATTTGGCAACATCCCTGCGGAGATTTAAATGGCGGTAATCAATATCATCGGTGCAGGCCGGGTAGGACAAACCCTGGGCTGGCTGTTATCCAGACAAAAAGGGAGTGAGATAGGCTTTGTCTGCAATCAAACCGAAGCCAGCGCCAAGGCAGCATTGCAATTCATTGGTCAGGGAAAATGGTGCCCTGCCATCGAAGAACTGCCCCCGGCAGACATCACCTTCATCACCACCCCGGATTCCTGTATTGCCGCCGTCAGCGCCGCCTTAAGCCAAAGCGACTTAAAACCCGGTGGCATTGTCGTCCATTGCAGCGGCGCCCTAACCAGTGATGCCCTCGATGCCGTGCGAGTAAAAGGCTGTTATACAGCCAGTATCCACCCCATGCGCAGCTTCGCTAAACCCGCACTTAGCGTACAGGAATTTAGCGGCACTTACTGTGCGGTGGAAGGGGATTTGCCTGCCGTCAGCGCGCTCACTGAGCAATGGCAGGGCTTGGGAGCCATTGTCTTTGCCATCAACAAAACGAAAAAGCCGCTTTATCATGCCGCCGGGGTTTTCGCCTCGAACTACCTGGTTACACTGTTCAACCAGGCCCTGTCATGCCTGAGTGACGCGGGAATCGATGAGACCGTGGCGGTGAGGGCCGTTTTGAACCTAATGCAAGGCACGCTGGCTAATTTAGGCCATACACAATCGCCGCGCGCTTCGCTGACAGGCCCCATAACACGCGCCGATACGGAGACGGTTACCAATCACCTGCTGGCTTTAACCGACGTTTCGCATGAGTTGTATTCGTTATTAGGTAAAGCAACCCTGCCGTTGACCACCTTAAGCGGGGAACAAAGACAGGCTGTCATGGCGGCGTTGGACGGCTGATTTTCAATCGATCATCTGGGAGCAGCTCGAGCATTTTTTGCAGAATGTCCTCAATGGGAAGCCCCATGACATTGTAGTAAGAGCCTCTGATTTCTTTCACAAAGGTATCGCGCACAGTCTGTATCCCATAGGCTCCAGCCTTATCGAAGGGATCACCAGAATCAATGTACTGATGTATCAGCTCTTCACTCAGGGTATGGAAAGTAATGGTGGTGGTTACGCAGTCAACAATCCAGCGTTTGGCGGGTAAAAAAACAAGGGCATAGCCTGTATGGACGTCGTGGGTTTTACCGCTTAGCTTCTGCAGCATGGTATAGGCATCGCTTGCATCACGGGGCTTTTCCAGAATGTCGTTGTGGTAAGCCACCGTCGTATCTGCCGCCAGAATGACATCGGCTTCGTTAATTGCTATCCGTGATAAAACCACCTCGGCCTTCTCCTTCGCCAGACGAGTCACGTAGGCTTTCGCCGTTTCATTCGGCTGCGGTATTTCTTCGATGTCAGCAGGCATTACTCGCGCAGTGAAACCATGCGCTTCCAGGAGGTGGCGGCGTCTTGGCGAGGCACTGGCCAGAATCATGTTTAATGCGTGCATAACTTACAGAAAAAAAGGTTCGTCAGCCGATTATCGCACGTCGGCGTTTATCGCAACAAGGGGATGAGGCAGGATTCAGACTCAACCATTGCCTGATTCAGGCAGTGGCTTGATTAAGCCGAATGGCACGTTGGTAGACTGGCAGGTCTTTATTTTTCTTTAATGGCCCGGCAACAGCCGATATAATCCCTCATCGCAAAGTCAATGAATGGGCAACGCCCGACGCTAACCGACAAGAAGGACACCATGAATCGTTCCGTTTTTTTTCTTGCCCTGATAACCTTCAGTTTACTTGCAGACGCTGCACTGCCAACCGATGCAATCCAGCGCTGCCTGGATGTCAGACGGTTTGCAGACTACACCACCCGGCAAAAAATGGCGGCCAGGGAGCCTGGTGTTCTGCGCTTTAAATTCCATAAAATTCCAGCCTCACAACTCCCCTTCACACACCTGACGGGCAATATGGATGAAGTGATCCGCGCCTTAAATCATCAGATTAAAAACTGCAAAAAAAGCCGCGGAGAGTTCCAAAGGATAACCATTGCCGACCGGCAACTTAACCGGCAGGATTGGTGCCTTCGTACCAATCAAAAAATGCTCGCGCTCGCGAAGGCGGCCCATGGGAACTTTAAAACCTATGTTTCGACGCTTAAAACAGAATTTGACTGGTATCAAAGTGAAGGCTGGCCTGAAAACCATGCTGGATTTAAGCAGGGGGAATTCCAATTTACGGCTTATTATGCCCCCGCCGCCATTGAAGCACGCAGTCAACGGGGTGGTGCCTTTTTATACCCTGTCTATGGCAATCCGGGTGTTGTCAATGCCGCGCTGGAAAGTAAGCGATTGAACTTAAAAGGCCCCTTATGTGGCGTTGACCCGCTGACAAACATGGCGCGTGGATTTTGCCTTAAACATAAAAACGGCACCTATTCGATGGTTCCCGACCGAGAAGAAATTGAACACGGCGCCCTCGACAAAAAACACATCATTGGCTACGTGAAGGATCCCAATGATCCGGCTTTTTTAATGGTTGAAGGCTCTGGATCCCTGGTGCTGGATGGCAAATTCCTTCATGTGAATTACGCCGGAGCCAACGGCAGACCGCGCACCATGCTTGGCCGCATCGTCCAATGCGCTCAGGACCCTACCTGCGGTGGCAACCTGGAGACCATCGAGCGCTGCGCTCACGATCCCAAATGCCATGATGAGGCTAAATTACGCTGTAATGTGTCACAAAAAATCAGGCAAAGCGCCGCTTCGGAAAAGCAGATTCGCCACTACCTCGATAGTCTCAACCCTCATCAGGCCGACGATTTGCGAAACCGCGATCAAAGCTATGTCTTCTTTGCCAAAGAAGAAGGCGGCCCTTATGGTTCTGAAAACATAACGCTGACCCCGCATGTTTCTTGCGCCACAGACCACAAGGTTATTCCGGTGGGGATGAGTTTTATTTACCATTGCAACAATAAAACCTCCTGGTGTTTGGCTCAAGACACAGGAGGCGCTATCGTGGGTGCGCATGTGGATGTTTATAAAGGCGAAGGTGACCAGGCCGGCGTGGAAGCCAATGCAATCAATCATGCCGGCTCCTTGTTTTTGGCATTGCCTAAAAAAGGATGAATAAAACCACTGACGCAAACAATGCTCAGCCTTTGAATTCAAGCCTTGGTCCGAGCGCCTGCTCGCGGTTTACCCTGGCGGTAGTGCGGTTGTCTACTGCCTGCGTTCAACCCCTGACGTTTAGGCGCATTGGGCTTTTTTACAGGCGGGCGGCTCATGACCTCTGTGGGTAAATGATGCTCTGGCTCGAAACCTTCCACTTCTTTACGCTGCAGTTTGCATTGGATTAATTTTTGGATAGACTGGAGTTGATTAATCTCATCGGCGCTGACTAAAGACACCGCCAACCCCGAAGCGCCGGCACGTCCTGTTCTACCGATGCGGTGCACATAATCTTCCGCCACTTGCGGTAAATCATAATTGACCACACAGGGCAGCTGGTCGATGTCCAGCCCCCGAGCCGCAATGTCCGTGGCGACCAGGATGTGTAATTCACCGGATTTGAATTCTGCCAGCACTTTGGTGCGCTGGGCTTGTGATTTATTACCGTGAATCGCCTGAGCATGGATGTTTGAGGTCTGCAATTGCTTGACCAATTTATTGGCGCCATGTTTGGTGCGGGTAAAGACAATGGTTTGCCCCCACTTTTTGCTGTGAATCAAATGGCCTAATAACTCGCTTTTTCGCCCTTTATCAACCGGATGAACAACCTGCTTCACGGCATCTGCCGTGACGTTTCTCGGGGCCACCTCAATTTCCACCGGACGATTAAGAATGCCTTTGACCAGCTTGCGGATTTCATCAGAAAAGGTGGCTGAAAAAAGCAGATTCTGGCGTTTTTCCGGTAATAATTTAATGATTCGCTTAATGTCGTGAATAAAGCCCATGTCGAGCATACGGTCTGCTTCATCCAGCACCAGGGTGTCCACCTCATCAAAGTGAATGGCGTTTTGTTGATGCAGGTCCAGCAAGCGACCGGGTGTCGCCACCAGGAGCTCAACCCCTGCACGCAAACGCATCATCTGAGGATTGATTTTTACCCCACCAAAGACTACCGCAGAACGCAGCGACAGGTTGGCGCCATACTGCACAATGCTTTCATAAACCTGCGCCGCCAATTCGCGGGTGGGTGTTAAAATCAATACTTTGGTACGGTTACTTCTGGCACGCGATTTTACGCTGGTCTTTTGCAGAATAGGTAACACAAAACTGGCTGTTTTACCGGTTCCTGTCTGGGCGGAAGCTAAAAGATCCTTGCCCAGCAAAATTTCAGGGATGGCTTTAGCCTGAATGGCGGAGGGTTGGTCATAGCCTAATGCCTTCACGGCATTGGTTAAAGGCTCAATTAAGCCTAGGGATGCAAAACTCATGAAATGTCCTGTAGCGAGCAAATGGGGATTGAATGGGATTGTTCAATATGAATATTTTCAGTGCAATTGTATACGGATACCGGAAAAAACTCAAACATTATCTACATGACACCATCTATACTGCAATACAGCGACTGTTTCTATGGATAGTGATTTATTAATATCAGACCTTGAGGAACCCGGATGGTTGAATGTATACACTACCCAAATTAATAATTACCTATTCGCGTATTTATAGCTGTACAGTTTATTTCGCATGTAAACTATTAAGGAATTTTACACATTACTTGGTTTCAGCCAGGCCCCCTATTTAGATAAGGTCAAACGTGTCTATCCCAAATTGGCCTGACGTAATATTTGAATAAGCTGAGTTTTCGTAAGCTGTCTATTGAGCGCTTCCTCCAATTTATTTTTAATTTTAAAGAAATAACCCTCAACAGTACGATGAGAAAGGTTTGTCTCACGTGCAATTTGTTTGGAAGTATAGCCTTTGATGAGAAAAGAGGCGCAAAGCCCTTGTTTTTTTGTCAAATAGATATCTTGTGATTCATTAAACAAGAAATAACGTTCAATTTTTGTTTGCTCAATAAATTGCTGTCTAATTGTCTTGGATAAGGTAAAGTTTTTTAGTCGGTCAGGATTGATCGTTTGTTGCTCCGGTAAATAAATTCGATTTTTTCCTGCTTGTTCGATAAGAGGTTTAGCCTTGTCATTAAAATAATGCATAAAATGCTGCAATAAATCCAGATTAGCCACATAAAAATTATTCATTTCATACTTATCTGGTGACGAGGCAAAAATGTAAATATAAGTAGCATGAGAGGTTTTGGTCACAAAACTAATGCCATTATCAATATTAAACTCTCGACCTTGAAGATAGGCTGGATCTTTCTTTTCTTGTTCAGTCCACAAATAGAATCCTTTTGGTAAAAGATGTTCTATGTCAATGATTGCCTTTGATTGATATAAGTTATTTTCATAGAAATGTTTTATCCAGCCAGCATTATTTGTTAACAACTCACGGGAACAATCGTTGTATACCTTTATATAATTAAAATGGGTGATGCCGAGTACTTTCAGAGTAGTATTGCATATTTGTTGAACATTATCCGCGCTTTGTAAAGCATGGTGTTTTTCTAAATTTATTCCATTCATCATTATGTGATTCCTGATTTGAACTATTTAAGCATTAGACTAATTAGATACTCTATTTTCTATGTTGCTTAATACTACTTCGCTGTAGTTGAATGATTTAACCGAACATCACTAATTGTAATATCCTATCTCTCAAGTCAGCCTTAAATTTGGCACCTCTTTCAATTCCCTCCTTCAATTTTGCTGGGATTACTTAAGCGCTGCATTAAATCATTGAATACATCAAAAAAAAATTATCGTATTTTCATAACAATTTTAGAGGCGAATAAGATTCAATTTAATCAAAAAATATTCAGAAAATCTCGTTGACGAGATCATTTCGAAAAACTAAAATCACCGCTTTTATTACGCATTACCGAACAGACAGGATGTTGTATTGATGTTTACAGAGATTGATGAAGGGAATGGGTTGGTAAAATGCTTTTGGTCAGACATTCGTCATCGCTTTGCGAAAATTGAACCTGTTTTTACTGATATTGTGGACCGGTTATCACCGAAACAATCTCATCCACTTTATATTGCTTATTATCCTTATGGAGATACGGATGCCGATACACGCAGCTCTTTATTTCCAGGTATGGATGGTAATTACTATAGAATAACAGACCCTCATGTCCCTCGAGATATTCTTGAGCATCTCGGCTATAGTGCAAACGGCACACCTCTTGGCATTATCCTTGAGAAAGAACTTGAGTGCTTTATTGATTTGGGAAGTGAGCAAATTACTATTCCTTGGCTTGTTTATAAACCCGGCGATTTTTTCCCCCTATCAACAATCCTGAATAAAAGGAAAAGTCATGTTTACACTCCTAACGGACTATTGTCTTCAACGGCAGGAGCGCGTTCTGCATTTATGCTACCTCATATCGGTGCGGCAGCGAATCATTCAAATTTACAGCGCGATTTTAATATTAAGAGTCGTCCTGCAAAATCGCTTTATGGGCATTGGAAAATTTTTAAAGAAATAGTTCATAGTGATGCAATTCGTTCAAATTGGCGTTGTTGTGTAGTATATTTTTCGGAGAATTGGTTAACAAGCATACATAATGATGTTGAATGGAAAAGTCTAAAGCAATATCTACATGAATTGGCTTGGGATCGATATGAGTATGAACGAAACAGAATTTATTATGACATTACTTTTTCGGTCATTCAAAAAAAGTGCAATCTAAAGCCTAATCCTTATCTTGTAGATACAGCGAAACATTTGTTCGCCACCGCTTTAGGTGCAGTTCCCGGTTATGCACCGGCGACAAATAATGACGCATTGCCCCTGGATATCTTACAACAAGTGTTTGTGGAATCTTATGGTTTAAAAAAATACAAACCCACCATAATGCAACCTGGGCATTTCCATTTTGAAACTGATTATTTCCCAATATATTACTCCTTACAACACCCTGCTACTCGCGTCTTTTCACCAAGATCACGCCTAGCCTCCAGTACGATAAATGATATGCGAGAACTAGAGCATATTATGAATGTCTTTATTGGAGAATTATCAAAAGAAGGCGCATTATCTTCTGACACTATTATTGGAAAAATAGCAAAATCGGTTCAATTTAACTATTTTCACAATACATTGGATACTCATAACATACTTAAAGACTCTCTCGAGCTATTAGATAATGACTGCCGATTCAATCAAACTCTATTTCCACATACCTCAGAAGCGATATTTGCAGCTGATGCCACTTTTTTAAGAGGTTGTGTCAGTATTGATTCTGCTAAAATACCAACACAGCAAAAAACACATTGTCCCTATAAGCATGCTGGAATACCAGAGTAAATTTCCACCCCAATGCTGGTAAATAAAACCACCTAACATGGGCCCAATAACATTGCTTGCTGCAAAGGTAGTTTGAAATAATCCCAGATTTTGTCCTTTTTTTGGACTACTGCTGTTCTCATAACAGAGAAGTTGAGCGGTAGACACAAAGAGCATTTCACCGGTTGTCCAAATCACGCAGGAAACAATAGCCAGAAAAAAGAGAGAGGAATAAATTAGAACCAGCATTCCAAAGCCCATCAGTAAAGCCCCAACTCCTGTAACCAACAATTTATTTTGTTTATCGGCAAATGTTGTTAATGGGGCTTGAAATAAGACAATCAGGAACGTATCTAAAATGAATAAAATACTCACTGCCTTAACTCCTAAATAGGGAAAGGAAGTTTCAATATACAAAGGATACGTAGCACTTAGTTGTGCAATTATTAGTCCGACAAAAAAAACACATGAAATAACCAATATCAAGATTATTCTAGAGCTGGTTTTAAGGTTGTCATAAAGCTCTTCCTTGATTTGTAAAGGGATATTTATTTTAAGATTATTTTGAAATACGAGATAAAGTGCAGAGCCTAACAGTAGAAGGCTTGATAAATAAAAAATAGACTGAAATCCATAGGAAGTGATTCCTGCAGTGAGAATACCAGATAACCCTAAGCCAAAATTTCCGGCAACATGAGAAAGGCTAATTGCTTTATAACGCAAGTTGGCATTGCCTTTACACAGGCTAAGCATCCAGACATGATTGGATGTTTTAAATCCATAAGCTGAAAATCCAAGCAAAAATAAATTAACCATTAACAGAGAGGGCGATTGCAGGCAAGTTAAAAGAGAAAATGCCCCAGATTGAACTAACAGGCTGGCAATCGCAATAAGTCTAGGGGGAAAGTTATCGGATAATTTACCAGCAATAAATCCTCCTAATACAGTACCTAATCCGTAGCCCGAAAGAAATAATCCGGACATAAATGGCGTAAAATGACGAATATTTACAAAATACAGTGATAAAAAAAAGCAAATACCCATGGTAAGAGTACTAATGCCAATTAAAGTTATACCTTGCCAGCATTGCCTGGGTAATCCCCTATAGCTTGCTGCGTATTGTCTGGCAAAGGTTATTAAGTAATCGGTCATTATTTTAATCCTAAGGCATTTAATAATATCGGATCGCAAGGGGCCTTCCTTACAGGAGGTATATATAAAGTTGAGAGCGCTGATAATTGTATATCCGGTAAGTCCCGTAACTGGGCTCTGGTTATAATCGGTTCAAAACCTGGATATTGTGCTGCTTCATAGATAATAATCTCATCTGCAGGTTGGTAGGAACGCTTAAGATAATCCAATAACAGTAAAAGACCGGTTTTCTTATTGTTTGTTGATTCATGATTAATAATACCAACCGCGTCGATTTGCCACAAAACCAAATGACTTGAGGTATCGAATTGCCGCTGATGGATTAAAAAATCCGTTGCTTCGAATGATTGGCATCCTGACGAACCTGGATCCATCACTAGATCGGCAAAAAGACAATCTTCGGCAGAGATTGCTGGTAAAATCTTAGCAAAATAACCTGCCATTCGTGCTTGTTTAACAGCCTCAAGCCCTGGCTTGGAGAAAATACTGGGATGACCGTACAAGACAAAACAGACATGCTTTTCTTGATAGAGATGTTTTAAAACATAATGCGTAATGGATTGATAAGCTTCTGCACGCAATGAACAGGAGTGATATAAAAAATCCAATGATTCCGTATTCTGATTTTGTTTTTGTATCCATGACTTTAGAACCGGGTCATTTACTAAATAAAGCACAATGTCTGATTGCTGTATATAAGCGATGGCTTCGGTTGTCAAATGAGAAAAAAACTTAATCCCGGATCCAACAACAACCAGTGAGGATTTTGAATTGACTTGCATGTCTTAATACAACAGCATTCTGAAGTTTAGAGATCAAAAATGGTGGTTCGATCAGCATACATCGCTTTTTCACTAAAAAAATCTCTTAAAGCGGAAGCATCGTTGTTTAAAAATAATTGCTGGAGAATACTACTCTCGTCTTTTAATAATTCAATACAATTTGTTTTATGGTGAGCTGTCCTAGCCAGTTGCTCAAATATCTGTACAATATTCATACAGCAATCCTTCATTAACAAAATTTAATTTTAACACAGGGCTCTGATAGTTTAAACAAAGCAACTCTTTAGTCACCTTGAGCGGCATAACATTTTAAAACCGCTTCCAACGCCCCCCTCTCCTCCGGCGTGATCATAAAAATCAACGTATCCCCGGCGTTCAGCACATAAGCAGGCGAGGGGTTATAAATCCAGGCCGCCTCTGTTTTAACAGCTAATAGCAGTAAGCTGGGATATTGTTTGAAATTCAAACGTTCAATGGCGTGGCCAAACCAGGCCTCGGGTACGGTGAATTCTTCAACGCGTAAATTTTTTTCTCTGTCTCTGAGCATGGTATCTAAAAAAGAGACTGCTGTAGAACGGATCATTTCCGATGCCATGCGCATACCGCCGATGTAACTGGGGGAGACCACCGCATCTGCACCGGCCATTTTCATTTTCTCGGCATTCTTAAGATCGTGACAGTTTGCAACCACACGAAGGTGGGGGTTAAGCTGTTTAGCCGTCAGACTGATAACAAGGTTTTCATTATCATCCCCCGTAATCGCAAAAAGGCCCAAGGCTTCGTTAATACCACAGGCCATTAACACATCACTGTCGCTGGCATCACCCACCATAAATAATTGGCCATGAAAAACATCCACCAATTTGTCAATGTGCGCTCGATTGACATCAATGATGACGCTCGTGCGCTTTGTTTGCGCCAACTCTTTAATAATGTGAAAACCCACTCCTTCAACCCCGCACACAATGTAATGATTTTTTAGCTTTTTTATTTGCTTATTCATTTTTTTTCTCATAAGTACTTCGGAAATTTCAACATCGACCATAAACGCAGTCAGATTGGTAATAATGTAGGTAGCAACCCCTATCCCGGAAAGCGCGATAAAAACAGTAAATAATCGCCCCAGGGGGTTATTATCCAAATCAATCACTTCACTGTAACCGATGGTGGCGATGGTAATGAACGTCATATAAAAACTGTCCACCACGGAGTAGTTACCCTCACCGATGAACCAATAGCCCAGTGTTCCTATTGTCAAGACAGAGGCCAAAGCGATACCGGCATAGACAAATTTTTTAACTTTTTTTGAATAGATATTAATTTTTATAACCATCATGGGTTAGTACCATAATAAATAGTACGGTTTTCAAGTACATAATAAAAGACAGTCTGAACTGGTTCTGGGATCAGTGCGTGCAGACCACGGGCACGGCATCCCAATAAAAACATGATTGGTAGGGACATTGTCATCCTCAATCTGGCAAATACAACCAAGCGATACGCATGAGGCATGGACAGACAGCCGAATCAATATTTCTTTTGCGAAAGGCTCAGTATATAGTTAAAAACGATGACACTATTAATGGATTACCGGCAGATACCTATGGATACAACAAACATCAATACCACCTCAAAATGCCCTGCGTTGCACGGTATCTTATCAACAGGCCACTCGAGCTTTGACTGGTGGCCAGAAAATCTAAATTTCGACATCCTGCATCAGCAGGATACGCAAACCAATCCCATGGGAAAACACTTCAACTACCGAGAGGAAGTAAGGAAGCTCAATTTTGAGGAACTCAAGAAGGATTTGCTCGCCTTGATGACGGATAGTCAAAGCTGGTGGCCTGCGGATTGGGGTCATTATGGCGGTCTTATGATTCGCATGTCCTGGCATGCTGCCGGATCCTATCGTATCGCCGATGGTCGAGGCGGTGCGGGCACGGGCGGTCAGCGTTTTGCGCCACTGAACTCCTGGCCCGATAACGTGAATCTCGATAAGGCACGGCGATTATTATGGCCAATTAAAAGGAAATACGGCAATCGTCTCAGTTGGGCCGATTTGATTGTTTTTGCCGGCACCATTGCTTATGAATCCATGGGGCTTAAAACCTTTGGGTTTGGTTTCGGCCGTGAAGACATCTGGCATCCCGAAAAACACATTTATTGGGGTTCAGAAAAAGAATGGCTGGGCACGGAACGTTATGCTGATGACAACCGTGAATCCCTCGAAAATGCGCTGGCGGCCGTGCAAATGGGATTGGTTTATGTGAATCCTGAAGGGGTTGGGGGACATCCTGATCCACTGCGGACGGCTCAGGATGTGCGTATAACCTTCCGACGCATGGCGATGAATGACGAGGAGACCGTCGCGTTAACGGCGGGCGGCCATACGGTGGGAAAATGCCATGGCAACGGCGATCCCAAACAGTTGGGACCTGCCCCTGAAGCCGCCAATGTTGACGATCAAGGGCTTGGCTGGCTTGGCGGCATCGGTCGCTATGCTGTGACCAGTGGTCTTGAGGGAGCCTGGACAACCCATCCCACCCAATGGGATAACGGTTATTTTTATCTCCTCCTGACCTATGACTGGGAACTGAAAAAAAGTCCTGCCGGCGCCTGGCAGTGGGAGCCGATTAACATCAAGGAAGAAGACAAACCCGTCGATGTGGCCGATCCGGGCATTCGCCAAAATCCGATCATGACCGATGCGGACATGGCCATGAAGAAAGATCCCGTTTATCGGCAAATTGCTGAACGATTCTACAAGGATCCGGCTTATTTTTCAGACGTATTTGCGCGCGCCTGGTTCAAACTGACCCATCGCGACATGGGTCCAAAGGCACGCTACATTGGACCTTATGTACCCGATGAGGAATTGATTTGGCAGGATCCTGTTCCGACAGGTAACAAAACGTATGATGTGGCCACCGTCAAAGAGAAAATCCGGGCCAGTGCGTTAAGTATCGGCGAAATGGTTTCTACAGCCTGGGACAGTGCTCGAACATTCCGAGGCTCGGATAAGAGAGGGGGCGCGAATGGCGCACGCATTCGCCTGGCGCCACAAAAAGACTGGGAAGGCAATGAACCGCACCGTCTGGCAAAGGTTCTTAAGATTCTCGAAGCAATTGCCGCAGAAACCGGTGCCAGCGTGGCGGATGTAATTGTTCTTGCTGGCAATGTCGGGATTGAACAGGCAGCGAAAGCCGCGGGTTTTGATATTACCGTTCCTTTTGCTCCGGGTCGCGGCGATGCCACGGACGCGATGACGGATGTCGATTCTTTTGCCGTACTGGAACCCCTTCACGATGGTTATCGTAATTGGCTTAAGGAGGAATCACCTGTTCGTCCCGAAGAGCTTTTACTCAATCAAACCCAACTCCTCGGTCTGACAGCCCCTGAAATGACGGTGCTGATTGGTGGGATGCGGGTGTTAGGGACGAATTATAACAACACCAGGCACGGTGTACTGACCGAGCGCGAAGGGGTTCTGACCACTGATTTCTTTGTTAATCTGACCGATATGGCCTACACATGGAAACCAGCAGGACCTCATCTGTATGAGATTCGCGATCGTAAAACAAATACCCTGAAGTGGACCGCCACACGCGTGGATCTGGTGTTTGGTTCCAACTCCATCCTTCGCGCCTATGTCGAGGTCTATGCTCAGGACGATAACAAAGAAAAATTTGTGCACGACTTTGTTGCTGCCTGGACGAAAGTGATGAATGCGGATCGTTTCGATCTGACTTCCTGATTCCTGGGAGATTATGGAAAAGCGACCACCGTGGAGACGTTGTTAGTTAATCATCCATTAAATAAAAAAGCCCTGCCAGCATAAGCTGACAGGGCTTTTAAATACAAACGGCAGGCTTATTTGGCCAATGCGGCTTTCTTTTCTTTCTCTTTGGCAATCACTGCTTCAGCCACGCTGGTTGGGCAAGGCGCATAGTGAGAGAATTCCATGGAGAATTGACCACGACCAGACGTCAGGGTACGCAGCGTGCTGATGTAACCAAACATTTCTGAAAGAGGAACATCGGCCTTGATGCGAACACCGGCAGCACTGGGCTCCTGACCGGAAATCATACCGCGACGACGGTTCAAGTCACCAATCACGTTACCGACATCTTCTTCGGTACTGTAAACATCCACCTTCATGATGGGCTCGAGCAACTGAGGACCTGCTTTTGGCATCGACTGACGAAACGCGCCTTTGGCCGCAATTTCAAACGCAATCGCAGACGAGTCAACCGCGTGGTAAGCACCATCAGTGAGGTTAATAACCACATCCAGTACAGGGAAGCCGGCCAGAGGTCCAGTGCCCATCATCGAGCGGAAACCTTTTTCAATGGCAGGGAAGAATTCCTTGGGCACGTTTCCACCCACAACGGACGTGAGGAAAGTGAATCCACTGTTCGGCTCGCCAGGTTCAATCGTGTAATCAATCTTACCGTATTGACCAGCACCACCGGATTGTTTCTTGTGGGTGTAGCTGTCCTGAATGGATTTGGTGATTGTTTCACGGTAAGCCACCTGGGGCTGACCGACAATCAATTCCACGTCATAAGTACGCTTTAAGATATCCACTTTAATGTCGAGGTGTAATTCACCCATACCGCGAAGAATGGTTTCACCTGAATCTTCATCCGTCTCAACTCGGAAGGTCGGATCTTCGGCAACCATCTTACCAATGGCAATGCTCATTTTTTCAGTTGAGCCCTTGTCTTTTGGCGAAACGGCAATGGAAATAACCGGCTCAGGGAAAACCATCGCTTCCAGTGTACACTCGTGATTTGGATCGCAAAGGGTGTGACCGGTACGGACGTTTTTCATACCGACGATAGCGATGATGTCGCCCGCTTCTGCACTTTGTAATTCATTACGCTCATTGGCCTGCATCTCAACCATACGACCGACACGTTCTGTCTTACCGGTAAAGGAGTTAAGAATGGTGTCCCCTTTATTCAGTTTTCCTGAATAAATACGGACGAAAGTCAAGGCGCCGAAACGGTCGTCCATGATTTTAAAGGCCAGGGCACGGAAGGGCTCGTCGGGTGAAACGAGAGCAAATTCACCGTTTGGCTCGCCTTCAGCATTGGTCAATGGCTGTGGATTCACTTCATGCGGAGCAGGTAAGTAATCAACGACTGCATCCAGCAACAACTGCATCCCTTTGTTTTTAAAGGCTGAACCGCAATAAGTTGGGAAGAAGGCCAATTCACGCGTACCAATACGGATGCAACGCTTGATTTCTTCGATTGAAGGCTCAACCCCCTCCAGATAACCCATCAGCAGCTCATCGTCCATCTCAAGCGCCGTTTCAATTAATTGCGCACGATAGGTTTCCACATCGTCCTGCATATCGGCAGGAACATCTGTTACGCTGTAATTTTCTGGTTGGCCCGTTTCATCCCAGACATAGGCTTTACGGGTTAATAAATCGACCACACCGACGAAGTTCTCTTCAATGCCGATAGGCAATGTCATGATTAAAGGCTTGGCACCGAGGACTTTTTTAATCTGTTCGGTGACTTTCAGGAAGTTTGCCCCGATACGGTCCAGTTTGTTGACGAAAATCAACCGGGCAACTTTGGAATTGTTCGCATAGCGCCAGTTGGTTTCTGACTGAGGCTCAACACCACCGGAACCACAGAATACACCGATACCGCCATCAAGTACCTTCAGTGAACGGTACACTTCAACCGTGAAGTCAACGTGGCCCGGGGTATCGATAATATTGAAGCGGGTGCCTTTCCAGAAGCAACTGACCGCTGCGGACTGGATGGTAATGCCGCGCTCGGCTTCCTGCTCCATGAAGTCGGTTGTTGATTCACCTTCGTGAACCTCACCCATTTTATGGATTCTACCGGTCAGTTTGAGAATACGTTCGGTAGTCGTGGTTTTTCCAGCATCGACGTGAGCGAAGATACCAATGTTTCTGTAAAGGTTTAAATCAGCCATAGCACTCTTCTAAAATTTAAATGGATAAAAAATTGTCACATATTGTACAGGATTTTATACTGATTTGCAGCAGAAAGTTGCGGCATTTATTCTGATTATTTTACCGCTGGGGTTTCAATGGTGAGCACATGTCCAAAAATCAGGCGTGACAGGCAGCAAATTTAATCATTCGCACATACCATGGCTATTTTGTACCTACAGCAAAAATCCCCGTAAACACCGGATTGTTAATCGATCGAAATGATTTTAGTATAACACGGCGTGCTGGTTTGGCTGATGGTTATCGTATCAAAGGAATTTTTATGAAAAAACTTGGACTCCTACTCTTTGGGATTGCGCATGCAGCAAGCGTTTTGGCTGGCGCAATGAATGCTTCTCCAGACTTAAGTCTTCAGTATAAAAAAGATTTTTACATCGGTGCTAATCTCTCGGGAGATTATTCCAAGTACAATATCAAGTTGACTGATATTCGCTTCGCGACAGGATTAGTCAATCGCTTTGGCCAAACCCACCTGACCGATATAGCCATAGCCGGAGGTCTGTTCGCCGGTTTTGCCATTCATTTCCCTTCCCCTTTCTATCTTGGTGTCGAGGGGTTTTTAAATTTTTCTGATAATGAGGCTAAAGCAGCGATTTTTGATGATAACCCGGTCAATTTGGAAGGGCTTACCTTCGCCTCGTTTAATGTGCGCAATAAGCGACATGCTGGCGTTGCCGTTTTACCAGGAATTAAAATCAACAATAACACACTTGCCTATGCCCGTGCAGGGTATATTAACGGCGCATTGAAGGTGAGTGGCGAAGGGCGTGCCTTGTTAGCTACCGGTGTTGTCACGACTTTTAACAATGAGCACGACTTAAACGGCTTTCAAACAGGCTTGGGCCTCAACACGACCCTTTCGAAAAACCTGAGCCTTCGAGGGGAATGGGTAATCAATATCTACCAATCCTTTACCGATCCCGTCATCAATCGACGAGGCCTGGTGGAAGGGAGCTTAATCTTCAATCACCCAACCACAAGCCAGTTTAACCTGGGGCTTGTTTATCATTTTAATGATATTACTGCATGAGAAGTATCAGGGGTGATTCCGATTAGCAGCGATGAATTCAGCCAAACGCCATTTCTCGCTGCCGGAATGCAACCCCTTTCATGGCTATTCCTTCAACTCATTTTTGTATAAACTGGCGGTTCACAAGGATTGCAATTGATAAGGACATGGATTGAAACGACAGTTTATTTTATTCTCACTCTGCTACGTGTTAATGCAAGGATCTTACTGCCGCGACATAGGCACTCTCAGTGATAAACGCTTTGTTCTGGGCTTGGATGCAGGCGCTGCGAAAACGAAGCAATTAAGCCAGTCCGCTCATTTTCAACTGGGATACAGCACATTTAATTATTTACCGGATAGGGATGCGTCGACGACGCGGTATGGCATTTCACTGGGACGCCGATTCCCGCTTAATCCATTAAACAGCTTCATCATTGGCTTAAGCTACCATCAATTCAGCAGCATGGCGGTAAGGGGCACCCTGCAACAAGGGATTTTCCCGCCACTCTACAGTGCTAACTACGAATACACCATTGAACTGTCGCAGTTATTAATCGATGCGAAATTGCAGCACCAATGGGGACAACGATTTTATCCCTATCTGATCGCCGGTATTGGCGCGGGATTTAATCGCGCTGAACATTTTTATACCACCGTCCCAGGGTATCTCACGATAACACCAACTTACGCCAACCATGACCGCTCGTCGTTAAGTTATGCCCTTGGTTTAGGTATCGATACCTTGCTCGCCCCGAATGTAACAGCGGGAATAGGGTATCTGTTTTCTGACTTGGGACCGGTTGGCCTTGGCGATGGTGCGATACGACAAACCCACGTATCCAATCATTTAAGCCAATCGCATTTGCACATGAATACCGTTTTGGCACAGATCAGCTGGTCTATATAAAAGGTTCCTAATAATGACTCATTTGAAGCATTCCCATCGAATTGTATTACCGATTCTTCTGCTTTTGACGCTTACCCACGCCAGTGGCCATGCGCGGGCAGCATTCACTAACGAGCAGCAAAATCTCGCCTTTTTGATTAAACCTCAGCCCAACACATTGCTACCACGAGAAGTGCCCATCGGCTTTCCGGTGCATGCGAAATATCAGATTACCAATCCAAATCCGCTCACCGCCATCAATGCGACCATTGTCTCTCTGCCACCCCATACCAGCATCCATGCGACGGGATGCGGCTCAAGGTTTACCTTGGCGCCCAACGCCAGCTGCACCTTGACCCTGACGGTTTCAGCCAACGGGTTGCGCGTGGGCGATGTCATCAGTGGCGCCCGCGCTCCCAATGTGTTAATGGCCTGCTGGAACGATGGCGTGAGTTGCGCCGGAGTAACCAATGCCAATGATTTATTGCGGGTTAACGTGATCCCCCCGCCCTCCCTGGCTTACCAATCCCTGTTGGAAGATAAATTAATTAACGCGGACTTGTGGGGCAATCAGCCCGAAATATTGTCTGCCAATTACGGGTTTGAAGGCATTGAAGGGGTTCCTGGCAATGAATCGGGCGTTGTCGCCGCCGGTGGCGCCTGGATGACGATTACAACCCCCGGTGCGCCTTTTGCTGCCTACACCACGGCACAAACACCGACGGATGTCGCTTTTGGCTTTGGTTATCCGACCAATCATGCCGATGCCATGCCGATTTGTTTCAGTTGGCCCGTGCTGCCCAGTACCGTACGCCCGACTGATTTTCGTTTAACGTTGAATACCGGCGAAATCGTGCAGCCGGAAGTGGCATCGATCACACCTAATTTTTTATACAACAAGCGCAGTTGTGTCGTCATTTTTGGCAAATTCGGCAATCGACTTTCACCCGGAACACCCGGGGCCGTTTACCCGACCAAGGTCACCGTCGTTGATAATGGAACCACATTGAAACTGGTGGGTCCCAACGGCCCGGTGAGTGCAGTGGGTTTGAGTAAATCCAGTGGCAATCCTTACCAACCCGGCGGAGGTCCTAAATTAATTGGCGCCAAATTAAGCATCATGAACGATGTCGGGCAAAATGCACCGGTTGCCTTTCGAAGTAATCTTCCGAATGGCGGCACGGCACTGTACGGACCCGATGCAGAATACCGATTACGCATCTATACTACAGCCGGCATTTCTCCTGACGGCGTTTCAGCTATCCTACCCACCGACTTTGAAACCTTTTTTCAAATAGAGGTAGTGGACGGCGGCGTATCACAGTTCATCACGCAAGCCAATATCCCTTATAATTTTTCTGCCGGCGTCATTCAGGTAGTCGGTCTCGCGGATTTAGGGAAATACGATCTCCCTTTAAATGATGCCTATGTGGCGGATCGCGACAATTACCTTGACATCATTTTAAAAGGGGATGAAGCGGCCATGCGTTTAATCACTGCCGTCATTATTCCAGCGACCCCTCCCTATTTACCCTTATACAATCCGGGCGGTCCAGGAAATAACCCAACACCAGGAGTAACTTATACGTCTCCAGGCCCGACGTGGACGCAACCGGTGACTATCGCAATTGATGACCCGCTGACGGTGACTTATCCTTAAGGAAGCAGTAAAGATGAGTTTGGATACTTTTTTTGAAAAGGACAATCGCGCGCTTCGATGGATTGCCAAAGGCATCCTCCTGTTCTGGATGCTCTGGTCTTTACTGGTTGCTTTAAGTGATACGGTTAATTTGTTGCAGCGTCTGCATCTCTTACCCGCCCACTGGGTTTACACGTCGGGAAATTATGATTTGGTGGTGCAGACTTTTTCACTTTATAAGCTCAATAACGAGCCCTTATTTCTGCTGTCCTATTTTATTATTGTTGTCTTCGCCTGGATTATCACCTTCTTTTTTGCGCGCGCCGTATGGGTTTCAGAAAAAAATAACCACTACTTGCAGCGTGCCTACACGGCATTTCTGGTGATTCTTGCAATCGATGCCGTATTTATTCTCGCCGATGAATTGTTTATTCAATATGCGATGGAACATGGCCACATGAACCGTCTTGGTTTTAAGCTGCTAACTTTTATTGTTTTTCTGATGTTGGAGAAGCCCTTTGTCTTGTCACGGGAATAACTTTTTCGGGTATGGTTCATTGCCCCGCTTGATCTTAAGCTGTTTTTTTACTGTGATGCTGTCGTTATTCGCCATTGTCTGCCCTGCGGCGGACACGTCGTTTGATTACATTGTGGACACCGATATCGGCGGCGACATTGACGATGTGCTGGCCTTGTTGCTCGCGCTGGACAGCTCTCATCAACCATTGGCCGTAACAACCAACCACATTGAACCCGAAGACAAGGCGCGGATTGCCAAGCTTATCATGACAGAGCGCGGTTTTCCCTCAATCCCCGTTTATGCCGGTATCGGGGTAAAACGAACCGACTCCAAATACCTTTTCCTGCAGCAAAACCCATTATGGCCCCCATTTTATGGCTACCCAAATCCCGATGAAGGTGAAAAAAGCTGGCATATCAGGCAAGCGGCTGCTTATCGAAGAGTCTATGGGCAACGCTTTAATGATCTTCCCGTTGAGTCAGAATCAGCCCCCGCTTTTATTGTACGAACCGCAAAACACTATTCCCCCGAACATAAGCTGGTTATTGTGGCTCTAGGCCCCTTGCATAACATCCATGCCGCACTGTTGCTTGATGAAACAATTAAAGACAACATTAAGCTCTATGCCATGGGCGGCGATTACCCCAAAGGGTATAATGGGCTAATATCTCCCGAAATCACAGCCGATGTCCTAAACCAGATTGAAACCGTTTTTATCTCCAGTGAATTCATTGAAAGCCACCATTTTTACATTAGTCCGGAGGAGTTCGATAACATCGCTCAGCATTTGCAATCGCACTTAGGCCAGGCCGTGTTGGAGGACTGGAAAAACTGGCACCGGATTGATGCCAATCACAAAAAAAACACCGGCTTGGCTGACCCCGTTACATTATTCCTTGCATTGCATTCCGAGGAAATTAATCACTACATACCCCAGACCATTGCCTTTCCATGCCTCAATGCCCAAGGTATTTTAAAACAGGAATTCAAGGGATTATGGTATTCCATGCCCGGTCTTGACCGTCAACTGATTCAAATGATGGAAACGCCAACGAGCCCCATTCGTGCGGTTGCGAACATCATCGATAGAAATAAAATAAAACAAGCGATTATGCAAGCCATTCTTCGTCTGTCTTGATGCCCAGACCAGAATAAACGGCGCACCTAACATCATTTTATATACATAACGATCTAATCAAATCCAGAATGACCAAATATGTACATGCATTTGAAAAATAAGTACACTCCTGCAACGTAAACATTCCAACCAACTTGAGGTGCCATTGTGCATTTAAAATCGGAGCAGGCTATTTCCAGCATTTGTTTAAAAACCAAGTCAAAAAAAGAAATAACCATTAATACCTCTCCGGAGGCCACTCAACCGTTCGGGACCCATTTTTTAGAACGCATCAATACCCCAAAAGGACTTGGGACTGTTATCGGTGTGAACAGCAATTTTTTATGGATATGGCTGGACTGTGATTCCGGGCCAACGTACTGGGATCATGTAACGGATGCTCTTTTTAGTTACCCTGAATTCAGTAAAAGCAATGATAAATACTATCCTGAGGAACTTAAAGGGTTTATCCGGGTAACACCGAACCTGTTAACGGTATTAACCCATATCGATGAGTATTCATCGGTCGCTCTTGACCATACTCTCAGGGTCACGTTAAACCAGTCTCCTGCTCATATGACAGAGCAACTTCGATCCCTTTTTAAGGAATTCGATAAATTATCGGCTTCGGATATGGAACTGCTGGCTGAAGAAGAGGGGCTGGATGAAAAGGAAAAGACTGCCTCGGGGACCGTTACTGAGTACCTAAACACTGCAACCCTGGACGCCCTTGCACTAGAGTTTAATGCCATGCAGCACCGCGTTCAAACGCAGCTTCATCAGCTTAATCAGCAACTGAAAAGCCTTGACAAGGAAAAGACACCTCAACTTTTTAACGTGTTAAGCAAAAATAAATTGCTGCTTGAACAAAGTGGTCAGGAAATGGATCAAACCGCGGATCTGTAAATAATTTTGTGTAATTAGTCATAGCATATAATCTGTCGGCACTGGATAGTGCTGACAAATATGATGAGAACAACTATGACTGAAGATATAGATGAATTGGCAAAAGAGATAGCCAGAAATTGCAAAACACCTGAAGATTTCACCGAGTTTTTCAAACAATTAAAAAGACGGGGATTGGAAGCTGCTCTAGCCGGCGAGCTTACTGCACATCTGGGCCATGAAAAGCATGATAAAGGTGAATCACGCAAAGATAATTCTCGAAACGGTTACAGCAAAAAGAAAATTCATGTCAGTGAAGGTGAAATGGAAATTGCCGTACCTCGGGACCGCGCGGGCTCGTTCGAGCCGCAACTCATCCCCAAGCATGCCACTCGCTTTGACGGTCTTGATGAGAAAATTATTTCCTTTTATTCTCGTGGATTAAGCACCCGTGATATCCAGTCAGAGCTGGAAGAAATTTATGGGACTACCATTTCCCCAACGTTAATTTCCAATGTTACAGATGCTGTTTTGGCTGATGTGCGAGCCTGGCAATCAAGGCCTCTGGATAGCTGCTTTCCCATTGTTTATCTGGATTGTCTGGTGGTCAAGGTAAAGACGGATAAAGGCATTACCAATAAAGCCGTGTATTTGGCACTGGGTGTAAATACCCAAGGACATAAAGAACTACTTGGCATGTGGATTAGTCAAAATGAGGGCGCAAAATTCTGGCTTAATGTGCTGACTGATTTAAAAAACAGAGGTCTGGATGAGATATTTATTGCCTGTGTTGACGGCTTGACTGGTTTCCCGGAAGCCATCGAAACGGTCTACCCTTACGCCAAAGTTCAGCTTTGTATTGTCCATAAAATCCGCCAATCCCTGTCTTATGTGAGCTGGAAAGACCGCAAAATACTTGCCGCTGATTTAAAAAGCATCTACAGTGCAAATACGCTCATTGAGGCTGAAATGGCACTGGATGCTTTCTCTGCCAAATGGGATGACCAGTATGTTTAATTTCGTTCGCTCATCAGGATCGCTGATTTTTGCTTCTTTCAAGGCAGGGAATTGCTTTAAGACATTAACGTTGTTCTCATCCAGGCCGCCCTTCGGACACCAGCCACCGATATCGATACCCATTTCAGTTGCGATTAATAACGCGGCTTGATCAACGCCCGTTTGTCCACCTGAAACAATTTTTTTAATCATGCTGGTTTCCCTGCAGTAATTTTGCTTTCAGAAATAAATCATTACAATGCTCTTCCATAACCCCACTCACCAACTCTACCTCATAAAAATTAGGGGTACTGGTTAAAATTTCCTTTGCACCGATTTGAATCTGCCTACCAAATAAACCATGTAAAAATGAAATTGATGAACCATAGAATACCTTAGGGATCATCGCCCAATACACAGCAGCCGCACACATGGGGCAAGGTTCAGCCGTGCTGTAAAGGCTTAATTTACTCTTATCTCCATCAAATCCATCACTAAATAAAGCATGGATAACCGATAACTCACCATGCATTAAAGGATGGTTATTGGCAGAGTTAACCGATTTAAATAGAATCTCACGATCATCATACACAATGATCGCGCCATACGGTGCCATGGGGTTAGACCTGGCAACCTCGATGGTTTCCTTCATGAAGTGATCGACATGAGGATCAAGATTTATTTTTGGGGTTAATGTAGTTTTCATGGAGTTTATTCGCATCAAGTTTATAGAAAAGTAAAATTAATAAAATCGGATAGACGCCAAGAGAAATTCGTAAAATATTTTATAGGCCTCTTTAAACACAATCGCACTGGCTAATTTTTCATATTAAGCCCCCGACATTAATAGTAAAAATCTGTTGAACCTTATCGCGGCTATAAAAAAAATTTGCGATGGGCATCTTTTACCAATGTTTGAAAAACTGCCAATCTACAACCGGCTATTATCCGCAAATGGATACAATCGTACATTGCACCACAAAAACCGTTTCAAATATTTTAATCCTTTTAAGAACCGTCATTGAACAGGCCTTGGTTGATCCATACATTAAAGAAAACCTGTCATTCAGCACCCTAATGGGACCACTTTGTCATCACCTAAAGGGACCACCCCATTAGCACTTAATGGGACCACCTAGTCATCACATAAAGGGACCGGGCTGTCAGCAGCTAAAGGGACCACCCCACCTATCAAACTTTGGTTAAAAATGAACATAATTTTCTCTGTTTATTCATAAATGGGAAATGGATGTCAAACCGGAGATTTGAGATGCACGAATATATCATTATTATTAGCCAATTGCGTCAAGGCGCTACGCTCAGAGGGCTGTCCCGTGACAAACTTGCCGATAGAAAAACGCTTAGGAGGGTGCGTGACATTGCGATAGAGCAAGGCTGGTTAGAAAAGGATAAGTCAATCCCCACAGAACAGGAACTGGCGTTATTTTTGAAAAGAGCAGTGCCAATAGCTTTTTGAGCATACAGCCATACCGGGTGAAGATTGAAGAATGGACCAGACAGGGCGTTCAGGCCAGCACTATCTATGCTCATTTACAACGAGAACATGGTTTTAAAGTAGTTATAGCGTTGTTCAACGCTATATCAAGTCTTACAAGGAAAAACAACGAGCGGTCACCACGATATTAGAGTTTAAACCGGGCGAATCAGCACAGGTTGACTTTGGGCAAGGACCTAAAATTACTGATGGCAAAGGAGAGGAACAGAAGACCTGGATCTTTGTGATGGTGCTCTCCTGGAGCCGTCATATGTATGCAGAAATGGTCTTACATCAGGATGTTGAGACATGGCTTGCCTGCCATCGGCGTGCCTTTGAATGGTTTAATGGTGTTCCAGAAAAAATAATTATAGATAACGCGAAGTGTGCGATTACGAAAGCTTGTTACCACAACCCTTGCGTTCAAAAGGCATATGGGGAGTGCGCATCAGGCTATGGTTTTATTATTTCCCCATGTCCTCCGTATGATCCCCAGAAAAAAGGCCGAGTTGAATCCGGGGTTAAGTACGTTAAAAACCGCTTTGTTCCACTGCGCCAGTTTAGAAGCTTAAACGATGCGAACGAGCAGTTAAAGATCTGGTTAATACAAGAGGCTGGCGCGCGCAACCGGCACTACTCATGAAAAGCCTTTGGTTCTATTTGAAATTGAACAACCTCTTCTTAAAAAACTGCCTAACCATCCGCCCGAGTTTGCGGCGTGGGAAAAGGTCAAGCTTCATGGTGATTGCCATGTGCAATACAAGAAATGCCGATATTCAGGTCCATATCGCCTCGCACGGCAAGAGCTTTGGCTTAGAGCAACGGATACAACTATCCGACTGTATTTCAATCATCAACTGGTAGCACTCCATCCGAAACTCGAAATACCAGGCACCAAACATACAATACCAGAACACCTTCCACCGAATGCTTTGGCTTACTCGATGCGAGATGCCCAGTGGTGCCTAAAGCAAGCACATGAAGTTGGAAGCCAATGCGTGATTGCTATTGAGGGACTATTAAATGATTCAGTCGTAGATTATCTTCGGGCTGCACAAAGCATTCTCGGTCTTAGGAAAAATATGGCGATGACCGTCTGGAGGCTGCTTGCCATAGAGCGCTTGTTTTCAAAGCGTGCATTATAAAACAATCAAGACGATGCTAGAGGTTGGGGCTGAAAAGCAAGCCTTACCGCATGAGGAAGAACCGACAACATTGGCCAAACCCTATTCGGTAGGGGGAAAGTTCTGCCGGAATACGTCCCACTTATTACACTAATACAAACAACAGGAGACAAATGATGATAAACCCGATGCCCGAGCTATCTTCGCAGTTAAAACAACTACGGTTATCGCATGTTGCTGAGAACATCCCGCTGCGTAACCGTGAGTCTATAGAAAAGAAGCTAAGCTACCTGAGTTTCTGGGATTACTGCTTCAAGATGAGTTATTAGGAAGGGAAAACAAAAAATTAAGAACACGAATGAAGCGTGCACGTATCCGTGGTGACAAGACGATAGAATCATTCGATTTTGACTTTAACCTTAAAATCAATCGCGCTCAAATACAGGAGTTAATCTCGTGTTCATTTATTGCAGAAAAAGTTCCCATTCTCATCGTAGGACCTTGTGGAACAGGAAATCTCATATTGCTCAAGCCATAGCTCATTGTGCGATACAAGAGGAATCGATACACTCTGGCTTTCGCAAAATCAACTCTTTAATGAGTTGCAAGCAGCTAGAGCATCAGGTCGATTTGATAAAAAGTTCTCAGAACTGGTGAAAATGCCACTACTAATCATCGATGATTTTGGACTAAGACCATTACGCAACCCCCAGGATGAGGATTTTCACGACCTAATCTCGGAAAGATATGAGCGTGCATCAACGATCATTACATCCAATCTGGACTTTAGCGAATGGGGTTCTGCTTTCCCTAATCGATTACTTGCTGCAGCCACTATCGATAGATTAAGACATAATTCATATCGGGTTACATTAGATGGTCCCAGTTACAGAGGAGAGCGAGAAACAAAAGCGAAAATAACATGTATAATTAACTAAAAGTGGACAAGTTTGATAGGTACCGTTTTGACATTTTAGGCGGTCCCATTAGCTGCTGATCGACGGTCCCTTTAGCATGCTGAATGACAAAACCCATTAAACAGTATTATTATCGATAAAATCCTCCGCAAAACACCAACTGCAGCGATTACAAGCCCGGTCTGTTCAGTGTTGATGAAATAAATGCCATTCTGAATTCGTCTGATGGCTAATTGCGAAATTTATTTCAATTTGCCTTTTTTACCGGTTTATGTATTTCTGAATTGGTTGGATTATGCGGGACAGGCATCGACTGGAAGAACCAATTAATGAGTATTGAAGAAACCATCGTTGCAAAGGAATTGAAAGGCCGAAAACGGAGGCCGGTAACCGTGAAGTACTTCTCCTTTCCCCTGCCTTGGAAGCACTGGAAAGGCAGAAAGAATTCACCGGTTTAAAAAAAGCAGAGGTTTGCTATCAAAATACCTATAAAACGCGCCACACGTATGACTCCATGATGCTGTCTCAAGGGAAAATATCATGTGGGTTCAAGGATGAAAGGCTAACCAAGCCTGCTCTAGGATATTCTGCTTTCTCGAAAATTCATCAGGTTGTCTTTCACAGTCTAAAATTGGCCACAAATAGTGCCGCTATTAATCCCTGAATCACGCCCGCTTCAAATTCAATCTGAACATGCTGTCTCGCTAGCTCTACAGTCTCTAATCCAAGCGAAAGGTAATATCGGCATTACAGTTTGCATGCTGGTCTGTGTTATTCTTGCATATTAATTATGCCAGAGATTCTAATGAATAAAACCATATGGGGATTTGCAAAAGACATTTACTAAGTTAATCAACTTAGGAATTAAAATGTCTGTAAAAAATAAGGCGCGTGATAGAGATAAAAACGGTCGTATAAAACGTAAATACACTGGTCCTTCTCTTAAATGGCGGGTCGCTTTTCCCTGCGGGTGCCCTCATAGTTGGCGGAACAGGTACATGACTAGACCCAAACGAAGGGAGAACAAGAGATTGTGCGGTATGATTTTGAGAGGACAGGATTCTGGTTTTCTCAGTTTTCCTTTGGGAAATAGAAAACCTCACTACTATTTTTGGTGAGAAATAAGTTATGTAAAATTCTATCTCAGCTTGGGTACTTAGGTGATGATCATTGTATTATGGAGCTATATCAACTAATAAAGAGGTAGTTTTGTCTGAAATCTGATCTCCTCCCTGAAAATAGATCCACCCTAAACTGGAGAAATCTGGCAAAATATCAACAAGCAAAAAAGGTATAAGCCATCATGAAAAGAAGCAAATTTACAGAAGAACAAATTCTGTTTGGGTTGAAGCAGGCGGAACTGGGAACGAGTGTTTCAGAGGTATGCCGAAAGCTGGGAATAAGCGAGGCGACATTTTACATATGGAAGAAAAAATATGGTGGGCTTGGTGCATCGGAACTCAGGAAACTTCGTCAGCTGGAAGATGAAAACAAGCGTCTTAAGCAGTTGGTTGCTGACCTAAGTCTTGATAAGCAGATGTTGCAGGATGTTCTGTCAAAAGCTTTAAAGCCACGGAAAAAGCGAGCGTTGGCATTAGCCCTTCAGGACAGTTACCGGATAAGCATCCGCAGAAGTTGTGACGTTCTAATGTTAAGCCGTAGTGTATATCAGTACCGTTCATGTCGTGGCGAAGATACAGCAGTAAGACACCGTATACGTGAGATAGCCCACACACGGGTACGTTATGGTTATCAACGCATTCATGTTTTATTAAGGCGGGAAGGATGGGTTATTAATCACAAAAAGTTCACCGCATTTATTGTGAGGAAGGTCTTAATCTTCGCAGAAAGCGTCCGCGCCGTCATGTTGCTGGTGCGCACAGAGAAGAACGATTAATGGCGTCCACTTTAAACGAATGCTGGAGCATGGACTTTGTTTCTGACAATCTGTTTAATGGGAGGAGAATACGGGCTTTAACTATAGTCGATAATTTTAGTCGGGAATGCATGGCTATTCATGTAGGGCCGACTATTCGAAGTGAGGAAGTTGTGAATGTTCTTGAGGAGCTCAGAGTCCTTGATAACAGGCTACCAAAAGCATCCGGATTGATAATGGCCCTGAGTTTATTTCAAAGATATTAGACAAATGGGCTTATCAGAATAATGTAACTTTGGATTTCTCAAGGCCCGGAAAACCAACAGATAACGCGTTTATTGAGTCATTTAATGGCAGTTTTAGGGATGAATGCCTGAACAGCCACTGGTTTCTTTCTCTGGAAGATGCTAAAAGAAAAATTGAGGAATGGCGTCAAGATTACAACGATTTTCGGCCCCATTCCTCCCTGAACAATTTGACCCCAAATCAGTTTAGGCAGAAAATCTCGGATGTCAATTTTTTCTAGTTTTTGACGGCTCTGTTTTTGGGAGAGGATCATTCAGTCGTTTGAATTAAAAGCAGAAAATGATAATTGGGGGAATATCGCTTTAGAAAAAAATGAGGGTGATATTATTGGAATTGTTCAATTTTCTATTAGAAGTTTTATATAGCCCCGGAAGGTAATCTATACTCAGCAAAGAGGATTCTTCGGCTAATAAAATGGACTTTAAATTATTTGCGATGCTTTCTTGTCTGTTTTTTTCCACAAATAGCCTCTCTCAAAATACCCCCTGCTCAGGGAAAAAGGGAGGGATATCGCATTGCCTTAACAATTATTTTGTTTGTATGGACGGTACGATAAGCCAATCAAAGCAGATATGTCCTGAATTTTTAAAGTCACTCAATAAAAATAAAGAGAAATCGAATGAGCAAAATGGCACAGACCCAGATAATTAAAAGGTGGCTTTTGATTTCACTCAGTTTATTTTCTCTTTCTTGCAATTCCGCGACAATAACAATGACTGGATTAGTCATAAAGATTGCAGACGGAGATACTCTTACCATTTTGACCAACAACCATAAGCAAATCAAAATCCGCCTGACAGAAATTGATGCGCCTGAGAAAAGTCAGCCATTTGGTAATAAATCAAAGCAGAGTCTCGCTAAACTATGTTTTAACAAAATGGCTACCGTTACAACCCAGAAGCACGATCGGTACGGTCGAGTCCTTGGTCGCGTTTCTTGTAATGGCATCGATGCCAATTCAGAACAGGTTAAACTGGGCATGGCATGGGTTTATAATAAATACGTCACCGATAAATCACTATACGAACTACAGAAATACACGCAATCTCAAAAATTGGGCTTATGGAGTGATCACAAGCCAATCCCCCCATGGATAAAAAGGCATCGCTGATGGGTAATACTTTTTGGGCACAAATTGGGTACATTTTTCAGAAAAATGGGCACTTTTTGGGATCATTTGGAGGCTATGAGAGAGGATGAAAGACAGCCGACAAACCCTCATTAAACCCTTACTGCATAAGGGTTTTTGATGTTCTTCGGTGGTCTTTGGTGGGATGGTGTATTGGTGGGGCGGCCATCACATTAGCCACATAATTAATTGATAATAAACAACTATTTCAATGTGATTTTTAAAAAAGCCCCCAAATAGGCCCCTAAAAATAGCGTACTGATGCTGGAAGCGAACCGTGCTCCACGTATTTTATTCGCTATTCGCGAATTGCAAATAGCCCATTCTAAATTCTAGAATATGGAATAGTATAACTTACAATTACAGAAAATTTGTCTCTCTTAAAAATAGTGTTATACTATATATAACACGGCCTGCTCCTCTTCATTGCAAAATGTACGAGTGGGTTTTCTTTTTTGTATAAGTAGCAAGATGCCACGTTATAACAAACCTCACCTAACATTTGAAGATCAACTCGAACTATTGAAATCTCGTGGTTTAGAAGTTACCAATGACAGCGTAGCATTGGAATACCTTCGTCGTTTAGGCTACTATCGCTTAAGTGGCTACTGGTATCCCCTTCGCAAATTACTTCCTCTAACTGAAACAAAATTGGTAAGGCCACGGCGTTCTGATGAATTTGTACAGGATGCACATTTCCAAGATGTAGTTGCTTTATATGTTTTCGATAAAAAACTACGTTTACTGATACTGGATGCTATTGAGAGAATAGAAGTCGCCTTCAGAGTAGACATAGCCTATCTTCTTGGAGAAACGGATCCATTTGCTTACACTAACCCCGATTTATTACACGGGCATTTCACTAAAAAAATTGATCCCAAAACTGGTAAAACAAAATATGAAGAATGGCTTTCTAAACACGAACAATTGATAAAACGCTCCAAAGAAGATTTTGTAGAACATTACAAAGAGAAATACGGCTTGCCATTACCTATATGGGTTGCTATAGAGCTGTGGGACTTCGGCCTTTTGTCTGTATTTTATAAAGGCATGGCGGTAAAAGATAAAACCGTAATTGCACAAAAGTACAACATTCCTGATTGGCAGGTCATGGAAAGTTGGTTGCGCACATTAAATTACGTCCGAAATGTAGTTGCACATCATAGTCGTTTATGGAATAGAAACTTAATCGACCAACCTAAACTTGCAAAAGCAGGGACAATGCCTGCTTTCGATTCATTTATTGGCAACACAAATATGACATCTAGGGTATATATCGTGCTATGTATTTTAGCACATTACATGAAAATAATTTGCCCGCGTTCGACCTGGCAAAAGCGTGTCGTGGAATTGATGCAGTCTTTCCCAAATTCTAATTACATAACCATTCGAGATATGGGGTTTCCCACTGAATGGGCACAGCAAGAATTTTGGCAATAGGCTGGGATTTTATTCCTGATCCATTTTGCCGACGTCAGGAAAATGGTTAGCAGCAGTCCACCATATTAAGTTGATAGACCGTAATATCCAAGGGTCTTGATCCTCTGGCTTCGATGATCCCGAGGTTTCTTGCCAACACATTAATTATTTGACCGGGTGGTGTTTTTTCCAAATTTGATGGAGTCTAATGAATTTGGGGGTCTTCGTTAATTCAGGATTTGCACTTTCAATCTCTCTTAAACAATCGTTTAACTTATCGGAAATCCACGGTGAATCGTAAGTAATTTTATCTAATAAAATAAGAGCTTCTTCAGGAAAATTAGAACAGTGATTTAAACTATGTAGTAGATGTAAATCGTTTATTATATTTTGTTTGTAACTTATCCAAGGGAGCAAAAGCTTAAGTGCACTTGGAAATCGATTACCACTTGCGATACATAGGCGTATTAATTCTTTCGAGATATTATCAGACACGACCTCAAGAGACTTTGGCCATATATTTCGCCAGAAAGGTAGAATACGATTGTCCCAATGCTCTTCTCGTTGATCAGCCGCAGATTCTTGAGCTCGGGCCAAAACTTCCGCCGTTATGTCTAAGCCATCTGATGGTAAAATATGATAAATATCTTTTAGTTCACTGTAGTTAAAAGTTTCACCGCGATTAAGTGAAATGTGCGTAATAAAAGCAACATATTGTTGTTTACTGTTTTTTCCTAATATCTCATAAAAGGTTGCTGTTTTTAATAAATGAGGCTTTATGGCCTCAAGAAATGGATAATATAAACGAGGGGTCCAAAGAAATCCTTCCCATACCATCCGAGCCTCTATTTTAGAGATTTCCCAGTTGAATATATTTAGCAAATGATTAAATGACCAGTCAGGATCGACACGAAAAAGTGTAATTGCATTTGCGGCAAGTAATACACGTGCCAATCGAAATTTCTCAATTGTAATGTCGCAAAGTTCTGTGAATATTGTATTAATGTTTGTTGGAAGTTTCTGACCATCTTCGAGTTTACGTACAAACCACCTGTTAAGTATTGCTTGAGTAACATATCCCACGGGATGATTGATTGCCATCATTACTGGGTCATCAAATTTTGTTTCAGGGTAATCTAAATTTAATATTTGATTGCAGAAATTAAAAAATATTTCTTCATGATGCGTTACCGAGAATTTAGCTACAGATTTTATCCAATATCCTAATGCATGAGAAAGTTCGGGCAATATATTGTTAGGAATCTTAATAAGAATAGGAGCTATATAACGCCATGAATGGGCGGTGTATTTATCATCGGACCATATTTGCAACGCTTGTTGCCAACGCTTCAAAGGCCAAAAACCTTCTTTACCAAGTATGCACAAGGATGTTGCTACTGTTGAAAAATCATTTTGGCACCGTTGTTGCCAGTCATCCTCATTTCTCCAATCATCACCAGGATTTTGTTTCAACCATTCTGCAAGCTCTTTGCGGCTTTTAGGTGTTTGTTTGAAACTCTGAAGTTCTTCTCCATTTCCCATCCAAACTGGAAACTCATCACGCTCTTCTGCGGCAATTGACCACAGAGGATAAGTAGTTTGTATTGTTTCTAATTTTGTTGAAGCCTCTTCGCTCAGCTCTATGTTGTTCATTTTAAGCTTAGCCAAACGCAACCAAATCATATGGTCTTTGATCTGTTCCAGGCGATCCAATTCAACAACCCCTTCGAATAATTCATTTGGTGGGCCTTTTATAATCGCTTGTTCCAAATTGAGCAAATCATCTCTTGTTAAATGGGAGCCCAAAGCTACAATTAAGCGTATAGCTTCTCGTTTAGTCTCAGTTGACCATAACCATCGGCAATTATCAGATAAAAGCAACTCTAAACCATTTGATGAGGAAATAATGCTTTTCTGAGCAGCTGCAAAGAACATTAAGCGACGAAATATTGGATATGGATAAAACTGCCATTTTTTAGCTACAAGTAAAGCTTGTTCTGGATTACGAACTGATGTTACTAGCCAAGCATCTCTGATAAGTTCAATTAATGTTGTCCAATCATCAAATTTGCGATTTTGAGGATGTTCGCTTATTGATGGTTGAGCGCTATAGGTCATATCAGCCAATTCATTCGCTTTACCTAGTTCTGCTTTCAAATCAATTGCATCTCGCAGTAGCATTGTAAAATCGTCTAGTAGTTGGGGTAAAGCATCTTTCCAGCTGGCTTCTTTTGATAACTCGCCTAATGCAGAATGCACATGATCACTAGTAAGTCGTAACTCCCAATCTATGAGCGACTCAGGGGATGAATTGCCGATCTCTTGTCTGGTAGAGACAAATTTTCTTAAAGATATTTTTGGAGATAGTAGTTCGCGTAATTTCATTTTCAGAGCTACTGTTAAACCATCCTGTTTAAATTGAGTCACCCACTGATAAAGTTCAAAATTATTTTGAGTTGAATCAATCCGTCCAGTTAATAATAGTTGCCAATATTTGCGCATTATAGGTGAGGGTATTGCATTTTTTGAGTGTCTAAGAATTAGTGCAATTTCTTCCTTTTTCTCATTACCCTCAAGACTTTTATAATATTCAAGTTCTTTCTCAATGAGATTAATTAAAAAATAGTTTAACTTACCACCTTGGTTAGCAAACCATAGAAGTAGTTTGGGATCATTTAAATGCCGCACAAACCAGGGTGATAGGTTGCGCATAATATCATCCAGATTTTTAACTACAGAACTATTTTCTATCAAGCTCATGTATGGAACGCACTTATTTGGTACAGGACGATTTAAGAAACTAAACGTAATCTTTTCATCTTGTTTTAGCAAATGAGATACACCAAACTGCAACAAATCTGAATTAGTAAAACGATTTTCATGAAATATATCTAACCAATCTAATGAAGGTGCCGGATCAGAAAACTTATCACCAGCAAATCGTCTTGCAGGCAATCCCGAGGGGTCTGATAATGCCCATAAAACTCGCCCAGAGTCTGTCCGGAATTCTGTGTAACTAGCCGTCCTGTTATCCGGTAACTCTATCGCCGAATTCGATCATGAAGCGATTCATAGCTGGTTTCCAGTTATGAATCGGCATGGTCCACTTTTGAGAAATTCGTTCAATTGCCAAATAGAGCAATTTAAAAACGGCTTCATCAGAAGGAAACATGCGTTTGTTTTTTATTACTTTCCGTAAGGTCATATTCAATGACTCAATCGCATTGGTGGTATAAATCGCCCGTCGAATATCCGCCGGATAATCAAACAAAGGAATGACCCGTTCCCAATCCCTGCGCCAGGAGATGCTGATAGACGGATACTGGTCATCCCATTTGGCAGAGAAAGCATCCAGTGCCATTTCAGCCTCAATGAGCGTATTTGCACTGTAGATGCTTTTTAAATCAGCGGCAAGTATTTTGCGGTCTTTCCAGCTCACATAAGACAGGGATTGGCGGATTTTATGGACAATACAAAGCTGAACTTTGGCGTAAGGGTAGACCGTTTCGATGGCTTCCGGGAAACCAGTCAAGCCGTCAACACAGGCAATAAATATCTCATCCAGACCTCTGTTTTTTAAATCAGTCAGCACATTAAGCCAGAATTTTGCGCCCTCATTTTGACTAATCCACATGCCAAGTAGTTCTTTATGTCCTTGGGTATTTACACCCAGTGCCAAATACACGGCTTTATTGGTAATGCCTTTATCCGTCTTTACCTTGACCACCAGACAATCCAGATAAACAATGGGAAAGCAGCTATCCAGAGGCCTTGATTGCCAGGCTCGCACATCAGCCAAAACAGCATCTGTAACATTGGAAATTAACGTTGGGGAAATGGTAGTCCCATAAATTTCTTCCAGCTCTGACTGGATATCACGGGTGCTTAATCCACGAGAATAAAAGGAAATAATTTTCTCATCAAGACCGTCAAAGCGAGTGGCATGCTTGGGAATGAGTTGCGGCTCGAACGAGCCCGCGCGGTCCCGAGGTACGGCAATTTCCATTTCACCTTCACTGACATGAATTTTCTTTTTGCTGTAACCGTTTCGAGAATTATCTTTGCGTGATTCACCTTTATCATGCTTTTCATAGCCCAGATGTGCAGTAAGCTCGCCGGCTAGAGCAGCTTCCAATCCTCGTCTTTTTAATTGTTTGAAAAACTCGGTGAAATCTTCAGGTGTTTTGCAATTTCTGGCTATCTCTTTTGCCAATTCATCTATATCTTCAGTCATAGTTGTTCTCATCATATTTGTCAGCACTATCCAGTGCCGACAGATTATATGCTATGACTAATTACACAAAATTATTTACAGATCCCTCGCCCAACGAAATTATCTTCCAAAGTACTTGTTTGAGGTCTTGTTATTGCATGCTCAACAATTATGCGCTCTTTACCATTTACTCCATCTCTATAAGTTTTTGCCCACGCTCGAATTGTTTTGTGTAAATAAAGATGATTATTATGCTCTTGATAAAGGATGGGAGTAACATTTTTTGCTTTCCATTCTTTAGCCGCCTCTTCTCTCTTACCTCTAGAATAACTTCCAAAAGCAAACATCTCTAATGTTGATTCACCTAATAAGCGGTCAGCTGCAAGAGCATCCATCATGTAACGAAGTATAGGATCGTTAATGCTGTACCCAACGAAACAAATCGTATAGTTTCGAAATAATTCACTAATAAAACGGGCAGCCCATCGTTCATTTAGATATGCCAGACCAAAATCACCACTAGAAAGAACCAGATGATTATTAGCCCTATCTTTAATTTCACGCAGTAGCAAACCATGTAAGTAAACAAGGCCATTCCAACGGTTTTTAGGAACAGGAAGTAATGGAGCTTGATATCTTTCAATACTCATACTTTCTTTCTCGATAATTTCTTCAAAAATATGATCAAAGTTAGTTGTAATTAACCGTGCATATCCATTTTTATGGCAATGGGCTAATGTCAGTAATGATGCGTGGGTTTCTAACGCATTTTTAGATTCCAGATCGGGATTAAGCACATCAATGAGGGTTCGACGAACTTCATTCCGTCCCCCTACGATTCTAGCTTCAAGTAACCCTATTGCAGTATCAAACTGCCCTGCCTTAATCGCCGTTTTTTCAATATCATTTGGCATTTCACCTAAAAATTCATAAATTTTATTTACTAACCCCCCAAAACCAGGAAGTTTTGCTGGGTATGATATGCCTGCCCCACAAAAAAAAACTACTTTGCCGTCTTCATGTGTTTGTAATAACCTGTCTGGAACTTCTGGTCCATTTCTAACGAATTGCATAATAATTACACCTATAGAAGTAGATGTTGTATTTCGTAATGCAAATGAGTAATTAAATTACGTGAATTATTCATTGCTCATAATGTTCAAAGTTGCATGCTGTGAATTAAATTTTAGATTTCAATCTAATTATTCCAGGCATCTTTACTACCAGCATCATAAAATTCTATAACTACATTTTTTCCAATAAATTTATTAAGTTTCTTTTCCACTTTGTCTATAAATTCATTTTCTTTTCCATCCCGAAAAACAGCAATACGTTCCAATTTTTTAGATTCCCATTTCCTCCTTTTAATTCTTTCTAAAACATGATCATCATTGTCATTAAAATTCCATCCATAAATAGTTATAGACTCATCTATATCATTGAATGCATTATTATAAACAGTATTCAAGTAGGCGCTATTTTCAATTGAGCCAATTTTTTTCTTTTGTTCCTTCACATACAAATAAAGGAGAACAACTTCCTAACTTCCACTGAACATATATCGTACCAAGCTGTGAAAGCTTAGTGGAGGACAACTTTATTTCGGATTCATCTAAATTTTTATTAATATATTTTGCAAGAGAGATATTGCCATGAAGATAAAAAACTAAGGTCGGGGGTGAGGTCGATTTATATGGCTTTCTTAAAAACTCATAATCATAATTAAATAAATTTCCTCTTTCTCCTTTGCAAATAAAACCATCTTTAATTATATTTTCAGAGTATTTTAAAATTGACTTACCAGTAATCACATTTAACTTATCAGTTTCCTCATCTGTAGAAATCCTAAAAATATTTTCATCCATTTCAAAAAAAGCTCTTGTAAATAATCGAAATTATTTTTAATTTTCTCAAACTTTCCATTAGGGGAAAAATAAAAGAAACTATTATTTCGAAATACGATCCCATTTTTATAATGCAATTTTTTTCTTATTTCATGTATATTTTTTTGTACATAAGGTACTCGAAGAATTCCATATCCCCTGTTTCGACAATTTATATGAAACATTGTCCAATAAAGAATCAAATCATAATTTAAGCTTATAATGGTTCGGAAATTTTTAATAAAATGCGAAATTTTTCAAAATTGTCTATTTCAATATTATTAAATGTAGGATGTATATCTCTAAGCGTATTAATTAATAAATTTCTAATTGATTCATAAGATTTTGTTATTTTTTGTTATTTATTTTTAAAATCTTATTTATTGTTTGAGCTTGTGTTAAAACATGTAAAACTTTTTCAAAATCGTTAGTTTGAAAAGAATCGAATATTGATTTTGTTTCGGAGTTTAATAATTTCTGCTTAAAAGCCTCCTCATGAAGGGAAGTATATTTGAATTTATGACAGACAGCTATACTGGCACCATTCCCCAATATTAAGGTATCAGTATATTTGTCCTTTATATCACTCCAAGTTTTTATTTTCATAAATATTCTAGGTATTTTTTGTTCTATAAGTATAGTTAAATATTTTTATAGTTGTTGGAGTCCTTTGGTGCTCTCCCAACAGAGCTTGTTTGAATAATATGACCATCGCATTGAAGACTGTTAGAGCCGGAGAATCGAAAAACTGATGAGGGATAATAGATAGACAATATAACTACTAATAACGATATAATAATTTTGAGGTTCGACACTTAATCAACATGAAGACTTTTTATAGCTGGAAATAGCTCCCCCACCTCAACTTTCAAACATTTAGCAATACGTATAAGATTTAATGTCGCAATGTTTCGCTCACCGCGCTCAACACTACCCATATATGTTCTATCTAACCCCACTTCGGCGGCAAATGTCTCTTGAGAGAATCCCTGGGCTTTACGAAGCTCTCGTATTCTGCTGCCTAGTTTAGTTAGAGAAGGATGTTTTTTATTCATCCAATTAGAATATAAGTGGTATACTTATAGAACCACGGACTATAAGTATCAATTGTTATAAAAACATATAGAGGCATGTATGAATACCATTTCTACAAATAATGGTCTGTATCATTTAGATCCCTTTGCAAACGAAGCAAAGCTTGAACAAGCAATTAACAATGTTAAATTTGAGCTTTTTGGGAATAATCGTTTCTATCTGGATATAAAGAAAAAAATTGGTAAAAAGGGAGTTCATGGGAACATCCCTGATGGGTATTTAGTGGATCTAAATAATAATACTCCTCGATTATATTTTGTTGAAAATGAGTTAAGTAGACATGATGCATTTAAGCATATTGGCGCACAAATTATGGGATTTTTGCTTCATTTGATGCTGATCCGAGAAAAATCAGGAACATTTTATTTGAAGAACTAAATAAAAATTTTGATTTAAAAAATATATGTGAAAATTACATCTCTTTACATAACTATAGAAATTTTGACCATTTCCTTGATTGCCTGATAGAAAATCTTCTTTCCGTTCTTATAATCATTGATGAAGAACATATTGCTTTAGAAAATTTTGTTATTCCTAAGCTTAACATAGATGTTGATGTTCTTTACTTAGCTCGTTATAAGAGCGTTGATAACGATTATATTTATCATTTCAGCCCATTTCTACAAAATGTTATTGAAGATAATAATGGTGTGGTTCGAGTTAAAAATATTAATCCATTAGAAATTGACACTATCGTCGTTCCCATTAGAGAACAATGGTTTCATAATTTTTTAACTGAAAGTCGGTATTATGGACTGCGATTGGAAAGTTCTATGAGAGAAAGAATAAAATACATTGCTTGCTATCGTGTGTCACCCATTTCAGCTATTACTCACCTAGCAACGATAAAATCTATTTAGCCTTGGGGAAAACTGGGAAATGGCTTATAAATTTTGAAAAGATAGAAGAAATTAATACTATTCCGCTAAATAAAAATGGCAAAGTAAAAGCACCTCAAAATCATAGATATACTCTTAGAAATAAATTATTAAATGCATCAACTTTAGATGAGAGAGTGTTCATCTAACTGTGTCACCTCGCTAGTTATCTAAGCCCTATATTTAATCTATCTTCAAAATAGATGTGTAACTGGGAAATGATAAGCGCCCAATTGTGCATGGGCTGATTCCATTTTTCCAGCACTTTCAAGCACAATAAATGAGCTTAATAAGGGCGTTTTCACTGGTGAAAGCGGCTTTATTTTTAGTGTATTTGCGGATTTGTCGATGAAAGCCTTCCACAATGTTAGTAGTATAAATAATGCGCCTGAGTTCTTCTGGGTATTTAAAATATTGGGATAGAGCCTCCCAGTTATTATTCCATGACTTCAATACAGCGGGGTATTTTTGCCCCATTTTATCTCTAACTCTATTAAGTGATGCTCGGCTAGCTCTTTGCTGGTTGCTCTGTACACAAGCTTTAAATCGGCCATGAACGCTTTCTGGTCTTTACTGACTACATACTTTAGGGAGTTGCGAATTTGATGAACCACACAAAGCTGCACTTCGGTTTTAGGAAACACCTCAGCAATCGCCTCAGGAAACCCTTTAAGCCCATCAATGCTTGCAATGAGGATATCCTCTACGCCACGGGCTTTGAGGTCATTTAGAACACCAAGCCAGAAGCGAGCCCCCTCATTTTCAGATAAATAAAGACCTAAAATATCCTTCCGCCCCTCCGGTGTTACTGCAAGAACTGTATAAAACGCTTTGCTAGTCACTTTCCCTCGACACGTACTTTAAAATGCATGGCATCTAAAAAAGCAATAGGATATACAGACTCCAAAGACCGATTGCGCCATTCGGTAATCATAGGAAGTAATTTATCTGTGATAAGGCTGATTTTAGCTGACGATACTTCTAAACCATACATCTCGGCTAGGTGTTCACTTATGGCTTCGTAGCTCATACCCAGGGCATATAAGGCTAAAACTTTGTTATCTAGGGATTCATTCAATACAGTTTGACGCTTCTTGACAATTTCTGGCTCAAAACTACCGTCTCTATCTCTTGGTGTCTCTAAATCAAAAACACCGGAAGTGGATTGTATGGTCTTGGTCGTTTTGCCATTGCGTCGATTCGTAAGTCCGGTTTCATGGCACGCTTCCATATGCGTGTCCATTTCACCTTCCAAAGCAGCTTCTAATAGTTCTTTGATTAACGGCGTTAATATCCCGTCTTTACCCGTCAAGGATTGACCTGATTTTAATTGAGATATCGCATCTGCTTTGAAATCATTGAAATCAAAATTCGCTAAATCTATTTTTTTATTCTTATTCATTGTCACCTCTACAAAATTGTACAAATTATATCAATTTTTTAGAGATGACACAGTTTTTGAACACTACCTTAGATGACATTTAAATCTACCTAGATCTCTTTTACTAACACAGTCAAATTTCCCTTTTATATTAAGGTAAAGAAAAAATTGGCAAACCGCCAACAGCCACTCGCCTATCCTGCTGTTCAATTAATTTGATTATTTTAAAGCCATCATCAGGTAAAAGATTGCCTGCTAGTATTTGGTTTAATACTTCGGTTACGTTAGTTATTGAATTAGCTTCTTCATAAACGGGTAATTCAAATTGGATATGTTTATGAACAGCCTTTGGCAATAATCTTTCAATACATAGTTTTAGAGCTGTTGCATCACCTTCTAGTGCCATTTCAACCATTTTATTAATAAGTTCTTCTGCTTTTGGTTCTAATAATTTTAACATTTGAGTTTGTTTATTTAATGCCCCCACAGGTCTTCCAGATGGATTACCACTTTTTCCTGGCTGAAATTTCATAATGGCTCCTGTTTATTGTCTGTATTTTACAGAGAAATATTTTTTTATTCGTTTTTAAGTTCACTAAGTTAACCGCAGTGTACATAGTGAACTTAAAATATATTATTTTAATCTTCTACAAACTGAATATTTCGATATGATAACCATCATTACGTGGTTTTTCCTCAAAGACCATCCTAAGCCCTGTGATGGCTAATGCAGGTGCCAATCGTTTTAGAGCATTGGACAAACCTTTAGGTGACTTAGGCCATCCTTGTGACCACGGCTGATACCAATGTAATACTTCCAGTAGATTTGCATAGGTTCCTTTATAATGCTGCTCTTTTTTGATGAAATTCATAACAGCAACTGCAACAGAAGAACTATCTAATGCACTCAACATACTTTCTTGAAGGTTTGATCTATAGGTATTTTCAAAACTGCCATCTGGTAAGTTGAGAGACAGTTCTAAGGCTTTCCCTAAGATAGCAAAACTTGCCATTCTTGGTTTTTCTCGAAGGTTGACACTAGGAATATAGGATAAAACTTTTACTAATAAATCCAGCAAGCCAGTAAAGATTTGTGGAAGCTCATGATTGAATGCGGCATCTAACTCAACATCTGATTTTCTGCCTGCTGTATTAATTATTGGTAACGCTATGGCGATAGTTCGATCCAGTAAATCCTGTCTATTAATTAAGTCACCGATACCGTTCATGATTATTGGTCTTTTTATATCAAGAACAACTTCTTCACCAGTTGTATATAATCGTCTTTTAGCAAAACCGCCCCCAGTAGATAAACAGCACATATCATCCTGATTTTCGGCTGTTAATTTGCTCACATTATTATATGAAACAAGATAATTATTCTGAGCTGCTGTAATAATGTCATCAGAATTTTTTGGAGGGTTACGTAAATTTGAAGAACTTGGATCAATTAGTTCTCTAAGCCTGTCTTGTGTTATGCTTTTTCCAGATCCCTGAAAGCCTGTAAGCAGCAGAACTGGATATGGGGTATTTGGTAATAATGCATCTAAAAGCCATGCTGTAACTAAAAGTTGTAATTCTACTGTAATATTTACATGCTTCCATAGAAGATTTAAATTACCACTCTGTGGAATGGGTGTTGGTAATGCTCTCATATTCTGAGAACCAACGAATTTAATGGGCGATTTTTCTAGTAATTTCCATCCATGTTTTGATATTTCTACAACTTGCCATTGTTTATTAGCAAGGTTGATATATATTTTCCCATCTAAATAACCAACTCTAGTGAATATCTTACAACGAGAACCTTCGTAAAAAGCTTTTCCCTTCAGGACAGAGAGTGCGTCAATAAAGGCCGGTCCATGAATGGATTTTTTATAATTTTTCCAAAATAGAAATGAAACCCACTCTTTAAATTTCGCACTATCTAACGGCCATGTTTCATAATGATCAATATTTTTAAAAGTTATGTATGGGTTATTTTGTTCATCATGAAAAAGCTCCTCATTTTTGATGAGTTCAAGTAATAAGGCCGTTTTACTTGGTGCACAAACTTGCTGTACATCATCATTTAACAAAGTATCTGTGTTACAATCGTTGTTGTTATTTGCGCTTGTTTTAGCCGTTAGTTGTTTCGCAGACATTCTGACGGCATTGCTTTTACATTCCATTACTTGTTTCCCCCATTATGCCGGCTTTCCCTAATTTTATTCTCTATCCATTGATCTATTTCAGTTTCAAGCCAACCAACAGATCTTTTGCTTAATTTTATAGGGGAAGGGAAAGTATTATTAGCCATCATCAAATATATTGATGAGCAGGATATGCCGGTTTTGGATTCAACATCAGGAAGTCTTAAAATTCGTGATGATTTTGCTTGTTGCTGTTGCATTTTGTATCTCCTTAATGTGTTTAGGAACAACTCCATTAGAAATCAACAAAATTAGTTTGTAACGATTCAAAGGGTTATGAGCACTATTAAAAACTGCCCTCTTAGGTTCAATTAACCCAATGAAATTTAAAGAATTATTGGGGTGTTAGGTTAAATTTTATTGCGTCTTCTATTCCCTCCAGATTTATATACTTCAGGGCGTATAATAGAATCAATTTCTTTCGCATTTTTAATACTGAGTTTATGATCATTAATTAAATAGCTAACTATCTCTTCAGATTTCGGAGGGTGCTCCGGATCGAAATTGTGCCAAAATTTCTTCTCAGCTATTAATAAAATATTTATAAGGGGTGAACTATAAGATAATTTATCTGGCCTAGGCATGTCTAAGTATTCATCAGCTTTTTCTGAATCAATCCACATCGAACCCCAGCCATATTTTTCTATGTACTGTATTTTATTTTGGATATTATCTTCATATTCGTTAGTATTCTGAAAATTCAGATAAACTCCTTCGGGATGATTAAGCCTGATTCGTTCAACTTCACCATTATCTAAAACAATTGGCTTCCCAGAATCAAAAATAATATAAAATAATAATAAACATTTTATGGCTGCTTCAATTAATAGTTTTTGTTCATATTCGGTATAGTTTGTGAGTAGGGTTAGCTTTTTCACATCAATGTCCGCAAATTGTATTGAAGAGTACATATTAATCATCCTATTTTAAACTGAATAACTTCATTCCGACTCACAACCAGTTCCTCTAAATAATCTCCCCAGCTTTGCATCATCTGCCGACGTTCTGGTAAATATTCAGCATAGTTATAAGCTGCACGTATATTATTTCTTTCTGCATGAGCAAGTTGTCGCTCTATGGCATCAGGATTCCAACCTTGCTCGTTGAGTAAAGTAGAAGCCATACTGCGAAAACCATGGCCTGTCATTTCATCAGAGGTGTACCCTAAACGTCGCAAAGCTCCTAAGATAGTGTTCTCTGACATAGGGCGTTGTGGAGTACGAATACATGGGAATAGGTATTTACCTTCTCCGGTGTATGGTTTCAATTCTTGTAAAATATGAATTGCTTGAGTACATAAAGGCACAATATGTGTTTGACGCATTTTCATTTTTTCAGCTGGGATACGCCATTCAGCCTTTTCTATATTAAACTCAACCCACTCAGATTGACGCAACTCACCAGGTCGTACAAAAAATAACGGCGCTAACTGCAAAGCACATTTTGTAACAAAAGAGCCCTTATATGCATTGATAGCGCGTAATAATTTACCAACTTCAGTTGGCTCAGTAATACTGGCATGATGTCTTTTCTTAACGGGTGCTAGTGCCCCTTTTAAATCAGCAGAAATATCACGATCGCCACGTTCAGTAACAATACTGTAACGAAATACTTGACCACAGATTTGTAAAATACGGTGAGCTGTTTCTACTGCTCCTCTTGCTTCAACTCGACGTAATGCAGAGAGCAATTCAGGGGCAGTTACTTCCTTAATAGGACGTTTACCTATCCATGGAAAAATATTCTGCTCTAGGCGAATTAAAATTCGTTTACCATGATCATCTGTCCACTTGGGAGTGAATTTTGCGTGCCATTCACGAGCAATTGCCTCGAAGCTGTTTTCTGCTGCTTCTTTCTTAGATCGTTTGATGGAATTTTTTAAAACCCCTGGATCTATATTATTAGTGAGATATTTTCTTGCATCTTCGCGTTTATCCCTAGCTTCAGCCAAACTCACTTCTGGAAAAGCACCTAAAGACAATTTCTTTTCAATTCCTGCAAATCGATATTTCAACTTCCATAATTTGGAACCACTTGGATTAACCAATAGGTATAAACCTCTTTCATCAGCCAGCTTATAAGGCTTTTCTTTAGGTTTTGCAGCTTTAATTTGAACAACAGTTAGCGCCATGGGGGCCTCACATTTATTACAGATCAAAAAGCCCCTATATAGGCCCCACTTTAGAGCTAGAAGTTGGGGGCTTTCTTTGGAATTTGTGGGAAGAAGATTAAATAAAAAAAGCCTTATAATCAAGGCCTATTGGATGTTTTTGGAAGATTTTAGAAGTATATATGGTGGAGGCGGCGGGAATCGAACCCGCGTCCGCAAATCCTCTGCCGTCAGCTCTACATGCGTAGCCTTGTCTATTAATTTAACTGCTTCCCCTCCGACAGGCAGGATGGTCGGCAGCGATTCCCTGAATTTCGCAATCCTGATTCGGGATGGACCAGGACACTAGCTTGTCTTCTATGACCGCTGAGTCGATACCGGCAAGCAGGCTCGGTCAACGGGACGCTGGTTTTATGGCAGCGCACAAGGTAACACTATCGAAGCGGATTAGGCAGCGATAGCACCACCAGCAAAGTTTTCATCGTTTGCATTTATGTTTAGTGAGCCTTATTTACGAGAGATCTCATTCTCGGCATGCACTTCAGGTTTCGCAACCCACGTCGAAGCCAGGTCGCCCCCAATTTGTACACTTACAGTATAACATAAAATCGAAGCGGGATGCCCGCCTCGATTAAAAATTTTGTCTATGAACGAATGCCATTGTGCAACAGCAGGGCATCGATTTTAGCATCCCTGCCGCGGAAGCGGTGGAACGCGTCGCGGGCTTTTTTTGAGCCGCCGACTTCAAGGATATCCTGCAGGAACTTACGCCCCGTGCTCTCATTAAAAATCCCCTCTTCCTCAAACCGCGAATAGGCATCACTGGACAAGACTTCCGCCCACTTGTAACTGTAATACCCCGCCGCATACCCGCCGGCAAAAATATGGGAAAAGCTATGCTGGAAGCGGTTGTATGGCGCAATCGGCAATACCGTGGTCTGATCGCGAACATCCGCCAAAATGGCGGATACCCAACCGGGTTCATGCCCCTGGTATTCGCGATGAATGCGAAAATCAAACAGCGAGAACTCAAGCTGGCGCATCATGCCCATGGCGGATTGGAAATTTTTCGCAGCCAACAGCTTGTCATACAGGCTGTCAGGCAAGGTCTCCTGCGTCTCCACATGGCGGGTCAGCAATTGAAGCGCCTCCTTTTCCCAACACCAGTTTTCAAAAAACTGACTCGGCAACTCCACTGCATCCCATTCCACGGCATTAATGCCCGAAGCCCCCAGGTAATCGACCCGGGTTAACAAATGATGCAGGCAATGACCCAATTCATGAAACAGCGTCAGCACTTCGTCATGCGATAACGTGGCCATCTTGTTGCCGGCGGCCTTGGCAAAATTGCAGGTTAAGGTGGCAATCGGCAACTGAATTTCACCATTGGCCAAACGCCGCCGGCCCTGCAGCGAATCCATCCAGGCGCCGCCCCGTTTTTGCTGGCGCGCATACAAATCCACATACACATAGCCGCGGGTCAGATCATGCTCATCAATCACACGGTAACACTTCACGTCCTCATGCCAGACATCCACATTGCTCATCACTTCCATGCGCATGCCATAAAGGCGGTTGACAATGGTGAACATGCCCTTCATCACCGTGTCCTCAGGAAAATAAGGCCGCAACTCTTCCTGGGATAAATCATAGCGGGCTTTACGCATTTTTTCAGACACGTAGGCAATGTCCCAGGAGTTAAGCGCAGTCATGCCGTACTCTTCCTCAGCAAAAGCCTTAAGCGCAGTGAACTCTTCTTTCGCCTGGTGGCGGGCCCGCTGCGATAAATCCAGCAGAAAATCCACCACCTGCTCCGTTGATTCCGCCATTTTGGTCGCCAGCGACAGCTCCGCGTAATTGGCAAAGCCCAGCATCGCAGCTTTTTCATGTCGCAGCGCCAGGATTTCGTCAATGATGGCGGTATTGTCAAATTGGCCAGCGTTAGGCCCCTCATCCGAGGCACGGGTCACGTAGGCGTGATAAAATGTTTCGCGCAAGCCGCGATCGTCGGCGTAAGTCACCACCGCCAGATAGCAGGGAAATTCAAGATTAAGCATCCACCCGTCCATCTGCTTTTCCTGAGCCAGTGCCTTCGCTGTCAACATCGCATGCTCCGGCAAGCCCTGCAGCAGTTTCTCGTCCCTAATGTGCAGGCTGAAAGCCTGTCCGGCATCCAGTACGTTGTTGTCAAACTGGTTCGATAATTCAGACAAGCGCGTTTGTATGGCTTCAAACCGTTGTTTTTTCTCGCTGGACAAGGCCACGCCCGACAATTCAAAATCCCGGAGCGTGTCGTCTAAAATCTTCTGCTGCGCCTCATCGAGTACGCTTTGGTCAATGGCACGGATGGCTTCGTACAGGCGCTGGTTCTGGCCGATGGCCGAATCATAGGCTGACAGTTTGGGTAAACAGGCCTGGTAACAATCGCGTAATGATTTGGAATTAACCACCGCATGCAGGTGGCCCAAAGGCGCCCATAACTGCTCCAGGGTATCGTCCATTTCCTCAAGCGGGTGCATGAGGTTATCCCAGGTGAACGAGGTCTGGTTTAACAATCGCTCAATCTGGTCTAGGTGGTGTTGTAACAATTGGTCAAGCTGCGCCGGAAAGGTCTCGAGCTTAATCGCACTGAATTGGGGTAATTGAGGGGTTGCCATGGCCTGTTCTCTCGTAAGCAAATAAGGCAAGCATAGCATTGAAAATCCGTTAGCTCCATGGCAGGCGACGGGATTCAGCTGGCGACCAGTCCTTCAGGCGGCGGCAGCGCGTTCACATCAGGCTCAGGGGTTTCAGAAGGCTTCTGCGGGACGTCAGGGGCAAACAACCCCAGGCGGACCAGGGTTGCGGCATGCGACACTTCCAGTTGCGCCACCTTATCAGCAGGCCGTTGTTTCTCCAATGCTGAGAACGCCAGAAAACCAGCGATGGTGATGGTGACCAGCAGAGCGCCTGCAATCAGCGGCACAAACGGCCCGAAAGAGGCTAAAAACGGCACGGTTAACACCATCGCCAAAAACAGGACTGTTGTGTTGGCCACGCTCAGCAAGAGGCGTTTCTTCTCAAAAAGAATGCGTGCATCGAGATGCGTGAGGTAGCGGCGCGCTTCATCCGTTTCCGCAGGGTTGTCCTGCCGTTCAAGCTGTTCAATACGCTGCACATGCTCCTGGCGAAGGCGCTCAAGGCGGCCAAGCTCAATGGATGCCCGAATCGCCGCAAGCAGAATATCATAGGCAAACAACACCGTGGTCATGTAGGCTCCGACCGGCGCGAGCGGCCCCACCAGCACAAAACAATTCAGTAATCCGGCAATCAGCCAGACGGAATCATTGCCCAGTTCAAACCAGCGGCGCTGGAAATGCAATTGCAGTCGGGTTGAAACACCGAGCGCACGCTCTTCCTTACTCATCCAGCGATCGCTCGGATAAAAGTGCTTGCCCATCACCAGCATGTTAGCGGCCAGGCGCGGAATAAAAAACAGCCAGGATAAATAACTGAGTGCCGGATTAACAAATTTGGTGACGGGTTTAATGTCTTCAGCCCGCTTAAGCAACTGAGCAATCGCATCAACAAAACGCTTGGAACGCACAACAAAAAGCCTGAGCCAATTGGATTTTGCGGTCATGGTGCGTACTTGCTGGGTAAACGTATCGGGTTCGACCTGTTCGCTTAGCGAGGTAAACTGATACCCGCGAGACTTGAGCAATTTCCGATAAAAGAGCTGATCCTTGCGTAAGCGCTCGACTTCACGTGGAACATTCAGATAATAACGGTAAAGATGAGCCAGCAATTCCGACATCATCAAGGCGCTCGCGACCTGTTCGGTAACTTCCTCAAGATTGGCATTTTTTCTCAGCAAATCAGACGACAATTGCGCGCAAAGAACACTGTATTCAATAGTCAGCACCAGATGTTTCTTTAGCAGGGGACGGAAAAAAGACACAGGCTGCTGGTTTAAATAGTCACTGAATGACCAGGGTGCGTCATGCGCTATGGGCAATGGCGGCAGGGTTTTCATCAGGGTTTGCAAACGATACATGAGTGCGGTCATACACTACCTTGCTCGAATGTGATGGTCACAAAATTGTCCATTGAGTAAAATTTTTGCAAAATTTGCGCATTGTAATACATTTCCGTCAATAAAAAAACATCCTGCCGTGCGCCTCAAGCAGCTTTATCCTTGGCATAATTCAGGCCAATAATCTCAAAAAGCCAGATTAAACTGCTTTTTTACTTCTTCCAAGCTGTTTAAGCACATTTTTTAAGCAAAAGGCCACCGAAAGCAACTTGCTGATTAGCGGCTTCTGAGCGACAATACGCGCACTTCGATCAGCGATTTAAAGAGAGCGCATGAGTTTTTCAAATGAACTGGCCAATGCCATCCGCTTCTTAAGCATCGACGCCGTGGAACAGGCGCAGTCAGGGCATCCCGGCATGCCGCTCGGCATGGCAGACATCGCCTATGTCCTATGGCATAAATTTTTAAAGCACAACCCGCTAAATCCGCACTGGTTCGACAGGGATCGCTTCGTTCTCTCCAACGGCCACGGCTCGATGTTACTTTATTCGCTGCTGCATTTAACCGGTTATAAGCTTAGTATCGACGACTTGAAAAATTTCCGTCAACTGCATTCAAAAACGCCGGGACATCCGGAACGGGAAGATACACCGGGTGTGGAAACCACCACCGGCCCTCTGGGGCAGGGGCTTGCCAATGCCGTGGGCATGGCAATCGCGGAAAAGACGCTGACCGCCCAGTTTAATCGCCCCGGACATGAGCTGGTTAATCATCACACGTACGCTTTTGCCGGCGATGGCTGCCTGATGGAAGGCATTTCTCATGAAGCCTGTTCGCTGGCCGGCACCCTGGGCCTTGGCAAGCTCATCGTGTTTTATGATGACAATGGCATTTCCATTGATGGCAACGTCGAAAACTGGTTTCGCGACGACACGGCCATGCGCTTTAAAGCCTATCACTGGCAAGTCATCGGCCCCATTGACGGGCATGACGAGGCCGCCATCGAACAGGCCATTTTAGAAGCCCGTGCTGAAACGGCAAAACCCAGCCTGATTATCTGCAAGACGATCATTGGCTATGGTTCGCCTGTCGCCGGCAGCGAAAAATCACACGGCGCGCCCTTGGGCGCTGCCGGCATTGTCCAGGCCCGCAACACCTTTCATTGGCCGCATCCGCCTTTCGTCATTCCCGACGCGATTTATGCCGCCTGGGATCACAGTGAAAAGGGCCAGCGTGACGAGGATGACTGGATTGCCCGCTGCCAAAGTTACCAGCAGCAGCATGAGCAGGATTATTTTGAATTTCTGCGCCGCATCAATGGCGATTTGCCTGATCAATGGCCCTCGGTCAGTAACGCCTTTATTGAGCAATGCCGCCTCAATGACAAGGCGCTGGCTACACGCAAAAGCTCGCAGCTTTGCCTTGAGGAGTTCAGTAAACTGCTGCCAGAATTATTGGGAGGCTCAGCAGACTTAACCGGTTCAAACAACACCGATTGCTCCAGCAGCCGCCCCATTACCCATGCGCAGTTTAATGGCAATTACCTGTTTTACGGCGTTCGCGAATTCGGCATGGCCGCCATCATGAACGGCCTCGCCTTGCACGGCGGTTTTATTCCTTACGGCGGAACCTTTCTGGTCTTTGCTGACTATGCCCGCAATGCCGTGCGGTTAAGCGCGTTAATGAAGCAGCGCGTCATTTATGTGTTTACCCATGACTCGGTGGGTCTGGGTGAGGATGGTCCCACGCATCAACCCATCGAACAGGCATCCATGCTTCGCAATACCCCGAACATGCAGGTCTGGCGGCCGGCGGATCTGATGGAAACGGCGGTTGCCTGGCAGCAGGCCATTGAACATCATACCGGTCCATCGGCTTTGCTGCTGTCACGTCAGAACCTGCCGGCCCTAACCCATCAACACAACGCCCGCGATCGCATCGCCCGCGGTGGGTACATTCTCATGGATTGCGAGGGAGAGCCTCAGGCTATAATTATAGCGACAGGTTCTGAAGTCCAATTGGCTGTAGCCGCAGCCGCCCAGGCGAACAGCCAGGGTCATCGCGTCAGAGTGGTCTCCATGCCCTGCTGTGAGCGTTTCCTTGCCGAAGAGGCTGCTTATCAGGAACAAGTGTTGCCCAAGACTGTCCGTAAACGCATTGCCATTGAAGCGGCCGCGACCTCGGACTGGTCTCGTTTTACCGGCCTGGATGGCGTGATTATCGGCATTGACCGTTTTGGCGTTTCAGCCCCGGCCGCACAGGCATTCAAGTATTTGGGTATTACCGTTGAGAACTTGTCACACAGGCTCAATACCCTGTTAGAAACAGACTCTTTATGAGTCGCCAGTATTTTGGAGAAGTGAAATGACGATAAAAATTGCTATCAATGGTTATGGGCGTATTGGCCGTTGTGTGTTACGAGCCATTTATGAGTACGGACGTCAGAATGAATTTGATGTCGTGGCCATTAACGATTTGTCCGGGATTGAAACCACAGCCCATCTGACCCGTTTTGACTCCACACATGGCCGCTTTGCCAGCGAAGTCCGTGTCGAGGGCGACAGGCTGTTGATTGACGGCCACCCGATTCGCGTGATTGCCGAGCGCGATCCCAAAGCCTTACCGTGGAAAGACTTGAACGTGGACATCGTGCTGGAGTGCACCGGCCATTTCACCAACCGTGATGCCGCCATGCAACATATCGCAGCCGGGGCTAAAAAAGTATTGATTTCCGCCCCCGGTAAAAACGCCGATGCCACCATTGTTTACGGCGTGAACCATCAAACCCTGCAGGCCACCGACATTATCGTGTCCAATGCCTCCTGCACCACCAACTGTTTAGCCCCCGTGGTCAAGCCGCTGCACGATGCCATTGGTATTGATCATGGCCTGTTAAACACCGTGCATGCCTACACCAAGGATCAGATGCTGTTAGACGGCAGCCACAACGATCTGCGCCGTGCGCGCTCAGCCACCCAATCCATCATCCCAACCAAAACCGGCGCCGCTGCAGCCGTGGGTCTGGTATTACCGGAACTGGCTGGCAAACTTGATGGCTTTGCGATGCGGGTCCCGACCTTGAATGTCTCCGTGATTGATTTTACCTTTACACCATTGCGTGAAACGTCAGTCAACGAAGTCAATGACATCATGCGCCGTGCCAAAAGCGACATTCTGCACATCAGCGATGACCCGCTGGTGTCTTGCGATTTCAATCATTACCCGGCCTCTGCCGTGTTTGATACCACCCAAACCAAAGTTCTGGGCAACCTGGTTAAAGTGGTGGCCTGGTATGACAACGAGTGGGGCTTCTCTAACCGCATGCTCGATACCGCCAGTTGCATGATGAATCGTTAAGGACAGGATGATGAATTTAATCAAGATGAGTGATTTGGATCTGCGCGGAAAACGGGTATTAATCCGCGAAGATTTAAACGTTCCCATTAAAGATGGACTGATTACCAGCGATCAACGCCTGCAAGCCGCGTTGCCCACCCTTAAAGCCGCCCTGGAAGCGGGCGCTGCCGTCATTGTCCTGTCCCATCTGGGACGGCCGGAGGAAGGGAAATTTGACAAACGTTTTTCATTGGAGCCTGTCGCACACTACCTGGATCAACATCTTGATTACCCAGTTCGCTTTGTCAGTGACTACCTCAACGGTGTAGAGGTAAAGCCGGGTGAACTCGTGATCTGCGAGAATGTCCGCTTCAATGTCGGCGAGACAGCCTATGATCACGTGCTGGCGAAAAAGCTCACCGCCTTGTGCGATATTTTTATCATGGACGCTTTTGGAACAGCGCACCGTGCACACGCGTCAACGTATGGCGTGGCGCAATACGCCCCCGTGGCGGCTGCCGGCCCCTTGTTGGTGAGTGAGCTTGAGGCGTTGGAGCATGTGCTTAAAGATCCCAAAAAGCCCATTGTGGCAATCGTTGGCGGCTCCAAAGTATCAACCAAACTGTCCCTGCTTCGTGAGCTGGTGGGCTTAGTCGATCATTTGATTTTGGGCGGCGGTCTCGTCAATACCTTTTTAAAAGCGCAAGGTTATGAAATCGGCATGTCCCTGTACGAAGAATCCCTTCTGGATGAAGCACGTACCGTCTTAGCCCTGGCGGAAGCCAAAGGCTGCAACATCCCTCTGCCGACCGATGTGGTGGTGGGCAAGTCATTCAGTGACAATTGCCCGGCATTCAACAAATCTTTAAATGGCGTCGCGGCTGACGACATGATCATGGACATTGGTCCGGATACCATCAGCCATTATGTCGACATCATTGAAGAAGCAGGGACCATTATCTGGAATGGACCTCTCGGCGTTTTTGAATTCCCGCAGTTTGCTTATGGAACCCGGGCCGTTGCCATCGCCATCGCCGACAGCAACGCCTTTTCCATTGCCGGCGGCGGTGATACCCTGGCTGCCATTGATTTGTATGATCTCAATGAGCAGATTTCCTATATATCCACAGGAGGTGGAGCTTTTCTGGAATATCTCGAAGGCAAAACCTTACCTGCCGTAGCTATTCTGGAAGAGCGTGCCCATGAACCGTCGAACTAAAATCGTTGCCACCTTAGGCCCTGCCTGCAGTCAACCTGACACCCTGCGCGCCATCATTGCCGCAGGGGTTGATGTTTTCCGCGTGAATTTTTCTCACGCCGACAAGAGCGTACTCGATACCATCAAACAAGCCAAAGCCATTGCGTCTGAACTGGAACGTCCCATTGCTGTCATGGCTGATCTGCAGGGACCCAAACTTCGCATCGGCCGTTTTGAACACAACCACATAACGTTAGTCAATGGCCAATCATTCATTTTAGACTGCGCCAACAAAGCCCTGGGCAATGAACAATGGGTGAGCGTCGCCTATGAAAACCTGTGTTATGAAGTGAGGCCTGGCGATTTGCTGCTGCTGGATGACGGCATGATTGAACTCAAAGTCACGTCGGTCGCACCACCGCAAATCATTTGCGAGGTGCTGGAAGGCGGCGTGCTTAAAAACAACAAGGGATTAAACCGTCGCGGCGGCGGTCTGGCTGCTAAAGCCTTAACGGAGAAGGATCGCGACGACATGCGTATTGCTGTCAGTATTGATATCGATTACTTGACGCTGTCGTTTGTCAAAGACAGGCATGACATTCAGGAAGCCAGGCAGTTATTGGCTGACTTAGGCGCACCGGACGTTCCCATTATCGCTAAAATTGAACGCACCGAAGCCTTGCATAATCTCACTGACATCATCAATGCGGCCGATGCCGTCATGGTGGCACGCGGAGATTTGGGCGTGGAAGTGGGGGCGGCTGAAGTGCCGGCCATTCAGAAACGCATCATTGAGCAGGCCAGGCGGCTCGATAAAGTGGTCATTACCGCGACGCAAATGATGGAATCGATGATCACCCACCCGCAGCCGACCAGGGCTGAAGTGTCGGATGTCGCCAATGCCATCCTCGATGGCACCGATGCCGTCATGTTGTCAGCAGAAACGGCAACGGGCAAATTTCCGGTCAAAGTGGTTACCATGATGGAAAAAATCTGCCTAAGCTCGGAAAAGCACACGTCGTTTTTGTACACAGCGGACAAGGAAACCTGCCATTATCACCGCGCCGATCAGGCCATTGCCATGGCAACCATGCACGCCGCCAATCACTTCCCCATTAAAGCGATCATCGCCATGACGGAATCAGGCGCCAGCGCCATCTGGATGTCGCGTCAATTCAGCAATGTCCCCATTTTTGCGGTTACAGCCAATGAACGCACCGTGGGTAAACTGTGCCTGGTGAATAACGTCTCCCCCATCCTTTTGCCCTACCACAACATCCCTGTCCAGGAAGTGAATGCCTGGGTGGTCAACCAGTTAAAACACAAATCCCTGCTTAAAGCCCATGGGTATGTGTTGTTGACCCGCGGCAGTACTATCGGCAAGGCGGGGGGAACTAACTGCATGGAAATTGTTCAGTTATAATGCGCATCATGCTTAAGACAGGCATATTCGCTTTGCTAATCGAAGCTATGGTATGATCCCGCTTCGATTAGCGTAAAGTGTAAAGGTGGTGTGTGTTCCATTTCAAACAAGTTCATTTGCAACGTATTGCTGCGCTTTTGTTTGTTTTGAGTATTTTTACCCTGCCGCTTAGCATGACCTTAAAATCCATCGCGTTAATCAGCGGCCTCGTCGTCGCCCTGTTAAGCCCCGATATACGCCGTCAACTGAGCAAAATCATCCGCGAACCCTGGTTTTATGGCATCGTCCTCCTGTTTGCTTTAGTCCTTCTTGGCGCGTTGACTGGCATAGCTGACTTAAAAAGCAAGTTGATTTTCATCAACAAGTATTCCAAATTTTTATTCATCCCCTTAATCGCTCTTGCTTTTCAGAGTGAGCGCCTTCGCTGGTTCGCAATTCACGCATTCCTTGCGGCCATGACCCTTACCTTGTTAATTTCCTTTTTCAAAGCCTTAGGCTGGGTAACCATGAATCCGGTCAATGATCCCGGGGCTGTGTTTCATAACCACATTGTGACCGGGTTTTACATGGCCTTTGCCGCCTTTTTAAGTGCCAATCTGGCCTTGAACCATAAAAACACCGCATTGCGTTTAAGTTACAGCCTGTTGGCCCTGCTGTTCAGTTATCAAACCCTGTTTATTAATACCGGTCGAACGGGGTATGTGATTTACTCCGTCTTATTGGCCCTGTTTTTATGGCAAAACATCCCGACACGTAAAATACCTTTCTACTTCCTTATTATTTTACCTTTCGCACTGCTGGTAGCCTACCACAGCATGGCGCTTAACACGGGCTTTAAAGCCATGGTTCATGACGTGCAGAATTACCAGGAAGGGAATAATAAAAATACCTCCGTCGGTTTCAGGCTTCAATTTCACCAGTATGCAAAAAAACTGTTTTTAGCCCACCCGCTCTGGGGCACAGGCACCGCCGGATTTACTTACAGTTACCGACAGGAGCAGCCTATTCCTGCCTGGGGGAAAAACCTGCTGGATCCGCATAACCAGTATTGGCTCATGGCGGCAGAGTACGGTGTTGTTGGCCTTGCCGTGTTATTTTTCTTTTTTCTGGCTTTTTTTCACGCCAGCCAACGCTTAAAGGACATGCGGCCGATGATGATTGCCTTGCTTTGCAGCTTCCTCGTCGCCAACCTGTCGGACTCGTTCCTGTTATTTTCCAATACCGGGGATTTTTTGGTTTTTTTTGCCGCCATTGCCTTGGGCGAGTCTCTGGAAAAAAAGCCTTCTCCACGCGAAAATTCAGTTGTTTCAGGTAGTACGGCATGCTAGTTGTTTTAATGTACCATCGTGTTTCAAATCTTTCACTCCCAGACCGCGTCCTGGCTTTCCAGCAGCATTTAAAGCAATTGGCTGGACACTACCCGTTTGTGATTCCCGGGGAGTCCCTGAACAGACAGCGAGTCAACCTTTGTCTTACCTTTGACGATGCCTATTATGATTTTTACCGCGAGGTCTTCCCTTTGCTGAAGCAGTACCAAATCAAAGCAGTGCTGGCTATTCCGGTAGGCCTTATTCTGGAAGACACAACACTCGATGACGCAACCCGTCTTGGCGTGCCTTATGCGGAGGCCATGGCATCTTATCAAAGCCATGCCACCTTATGTACCTGGAAAGAGATCAATGAAATGGTTTCATCCGGGCTGGTTATTCCGGCGGTGCACGGCATGACCCACCAGCATTTGACAGCCGAAGACGTCTGCCTTGAAACCGAGGTGGTTGCCGCCAAACACCGGCTTCAGCAACAAACAGGTTACACACCCGACACATTCATCTACCCTTATGGCAGCATGAATAGTCGCGTCAACCGACAGGTTAAAAGGCATTATCCTTACCGCATGCGCATTGGCTCTGCATCCAATTGGAACTGGCATAATGCTCACGGCCTTATCTATCGCATCAATGCCGAAGAATTCTGGCCTGACAATAAAGCCTTACTGTCAACCTCACACCGTGTTTATTTGGGGGCACGATGTCTTTTCAATACCTTGCGCTTTAAATAATAGAAGCCCGGTTTAGGCTCTTTCTAAGCCTGTGTGTCGCTAATTGCTGGCCTCTTTCTCTTCCTCGCGACGGGATAAACCCAGTTTTTCTTTCAGGCGGGCAACGGCCTCGGGATCATAGGTTTTTTTGACATTACGGTGCTTGACAATCACCGCCGCACTGCGCTTGGTTTGCATCACGGCCTCAGGACCCGATGCACTGTAGGCGGATAAACGCTCAGCGTATTGGGACGCATAGTCGCTAGCGTTTTGAGGATAGAGAGGGGACTGAGTGTCGCTTTTCACTGGCGTGGCAGGTGCTGCCTTGGCTTCCGCGGTGTTACGCGCGTTTTTAAGTCCCTTCTCAATTCGCCGCTTGATTTTAGCTGCCGCACGCTCCGCCTCGTCTTCAGTGACCACCGATACGGGATTCCCCTGTAAGTCAACCCGCATTTCCCGGGCTTTAAGGCAGGCCAGGTAATCGAGACGGCGGGTAAAAATAACCACGGCTTCACGCAACTTACTTTTGGATAAACCGGCTTCAGCCGCTTCCTCAGCAAAAGCAAGGATGTCATCCATAATGCCGGTTTTCAACGGTTGAATACGTTGACTGTTATCAAAGGCCTCCGGGAATTTTTTTGCCAGCCAGTTTAAGGCCTCGTGCCGGGCCCGTTTGGAATGGTTTTTTTGAGATTTGTTAATTACTGCTGTAAGAGGATGAAGTGCTTGCCTTCTCATGCTAAAACCTTGTTGAATAATCGAACAATAGGAACAATGCCGCCTGTTTGTCGAGAGACTGTATTGAAATTGCGAGTGGCCTATTGCAAACCAATTGGATACCACGTTCATTGCAAAATGCGCATGCAATGTACAATGTTTGGCAATCAATTGCAAGACGTTACCCTGCTTCCTTAAGGATTCGCCAAATGAAATTCGATCAGTGTATACTTTATTTATCGTTGCAACAGAGTACTATTCGATGAAACGACTGTTTTTTTTCTTTTTATCAGTGGCTTTTCCATGGTTTGTTCTGCTGATTAAAGATAACCCGGGTGGTGCCGTCATGGCTCTGATTATGCAGGCGTCTATCATTGGCTGGATACCCGCTAGCCTTTGGGCGATGCGTGTCCTTAAAGAATCTGAAAAGCCGGCCTCTGCCCGCTGATTGACTACCCTTCTTATTTTATGGAGAAACACATGACGGCACGCGTTATCGTAAATGGCGCCCTGGGCAAAATGGGCAGCCTGGCCTGCGACACCATTCAACAGCATCCTGATTTTGAGCTGGTGGGTGCATTGACGCGCAAGGATGATCTTCGCCGCGCCATCGTTGATACACAGGCTGCCATTGTTGTTGATTTGACTCGTGCCGACAGTGTGTTTGAGAACAGTCTGGCCATCATTGAAAGTGGGGCGCATCCAGTCATTGGTACGTCCGGTTTGCTGGATAAACAAATTGCCGCCCTGACTGAACTCTGCCATGCCCGCAAACTTGGCGGCATTATCGCGCCCAATTTTTCTATCAGTGCTGTACTGATGATGCGCTTTGCGGCCGAAGCGGCGCGCTACCTGAGCGATGTTGAAATCATTGAAGCGCATCACCCGCAAAAATACGATGCGCCGTCAGGTACCGCCTTAAAAACAGCGGAAATGATTGCTAAAGCCAGAGAGACAACGATAGAGCCTTCAGCCACGCATGAGTTGCTTACAGGTGCGCGCGGTTGTCAACATCAGGATATCCGCATTCATTCACTCAGGCTACCTGGCGTCATCGCCCGCCAGCAGGTGGTTTTTGGTTCCCTGGGCGAAACCCTGTCCATCACCCATGACAGCATTGATCGCGCCTGTTTTATGCCGGGTATCGTGCGCTGTTGTCAAAAAGTCCAGCAACTCGATGGCCTGTACTACGGCCTCGAACACATCCTCTGAGGACTCTGACTTCGGCGTCGCTGAAGTCAGAGTAACGTGTTTATAATTTTACTCCAGTCGTGGTGTCATTGCTCATAGAAAACGATTCCTCCTTAATGGAATCCAGCCTAGACAGCGCCACATCAATAATCGACTGAGGATATTTACTCACACAGAGCTCGCGGATCAAGGCATAGAGTTTTTGTGTTGCTTCGTCGCGCTTGGAGTTCGTCATTGGCCTTTCCCTGACCACTGCGTAGATCTCAGCCAGGATCGTTTCTGAAGAGGAGATATGCTGGGTGGAATCAAAGCGGTCAAGGATGCACTTAATCTTGCTAATCCCTGCCGGTGCATTCCAGCCCCATCCCAAGCCCGTCGTCTTGCTGTGCCAGTATTTCTTCTGCCCCATTAACGCCTTTAACTTGTTTAGCAGCGCCACACGGTGACTTTCTGACAGTTTTTTTGCCGCCTCAATATCAATGGCAACCTTGTCACTGTGCTGTTTTGAGCCTATAACTACCCGTTTGACCTCGTTATTACTGGCCAGGCAGTCATCACGCGTCAGAATGTCAGGCTGTCCCGATAAATCCCGGATAGCTTGCGCTATATCCGCCGGTAAATAAACGTCCGGCGTTTTCAAGCCTTCAGAACCCGGTGCATTTTGCCCGGCATGCATATGCTGGTGCCGGCTAAGGTAGATTTTCGCAAACAGGTTCACAAACTGGCTGCGTTCAAGCCCTGTGTCATTGTAACTGGGCCAGTAACCGTAAATGTAGCGGTATAACAACATCGCATCCGTATGAATGGCTTCGATTGCCTTGCGATCTTTTCCGCTGACGCAGGATCCATAGCTCACGCCCTGCATTTTGAGCATCAGCAGGTTTTCTAACGAGCTTAAGAAAAGTTCACGGCCATTGTAATCGAAAAAGGTTGCCGTACCCCAGCCGGATTTCAGAGTGGCTTCGTATTCATTCGCCAATAAGGCCAGATCGCTTACATCCGTAATCAGGGTAGACGCCGCCCTGGGCTTATTGGCCAGCGAATGCCAATGAAGCTGCTGGGCAAACAGCGGCTGCCAATCCGACCAGGTTAAATTGTCTTTTGCGCTGTAGAGCAGATTGATCAATGCCTGCCTGACTTGAGCAGGCTGGGTCAACGGTCCTTGCACAAAAGACGGTGCCTGTTTTAACGTCTTAATCTCTTCAACGGCTTGTTTAACCAGGTCCTGCCATTCCAAAACGGATAGATTCACCTGACTCAGGTCCAGTCTGGTCGCAAGGTTACTCAATGTGGAATAATCTTTTGGATTTTTATTGCTTTCAATGAACGCGACGTTCTGCTTGAGAAGTGAGGTTAACGCCTGCTTTTCCTTATCCTGCAGGTTCAACTCGTCAATGCGCTTTTCAAGGCGGGAAGAGGTTAACAATTCACGCGCGCTGTCCAAAAGCGCCAGGCATTCCGTATCTTTTGATGATGTCCATAAAACATAGCGGGCCACATTAAACGGATGGTTGGACGTGAATATATCGATATTTTTACCCTTGCTTTCCTGTCTTAGGGTTCCCACCACTTTCTGACGCTGCGCTTCGAGATAACGATCCGGAATAAATCCCTCTGAAAAGGGAACCGGGCTGATTAAGGTTTGCAGCAGCATTTTTTTTCGACCACCCTTGCCAAGGGTGGCTTCGCGAATCCGTGCCCCGTTGCGCTGGGTATGCAGCCGACTGACCTGTTCAGGATAGTCCTTCACCTCCCGCGATCCCGCATGGCTTGAGCGATACCGTCCCTCATAAGCTTCAAGGACCTGGGCCTGGTTATTAAGTATCATGAATTGATGCTCACAAAAATTGGGCACCCCCGGCAGTGTGCGCAAACGACTGGGTAAAAAGGACGTCACTTCGTTTATGTTTTTATTGCTTTTTAAGACATGTTTTAATAATTGCTGCTCATAGTCAGGCAGGCAAACATACCAGAATGGCAGCTCGGCAAGTTCAGCTAAATGATGTGGGTTGACGTGTTTTCCAGTCTGCATTTCATCAACCAGCTGATTGAGGCCGTCCAAAGCCTGACTGACATCAACCAACGGATTTGAAGACGAACGAAGCACCGCCAAGAGGAACTCCCGGCGAGCAGAAGTCAGCGAAGAAAACCAGGACGGAACTACGTCACTCTGGCTTTTAATTTTCAGTAACTCATTTTCAAGGTTTTTATCTTTTTTAAGCTCATTCCAATGCAGCATAAAGTCATTCACACTGCTTTTTAACATCCCCAGTTTGGTTGGCGTAGGTTGCAGACCATGGAGATACACTTGCTGGTGAACCGGCAAGGCACGAAACCAGTCCGGTGTAGTCGACAACACCGATGCCTTTATTTTTTCAAGCTCATCGCGCGTCTCGTCAGTCAACGGCGGCAGTTGCGTGTCCTTTTGCAGGATAAAATGGGCTTCTCCACGAATGGTGATGGGTGTCAGCGTGGCCAAATCCGGGCGCCCCGTCATCATGAGATGGTATTGTTCCGCTTTATTAAGCAGTTCAATGGCTTCCCCCCAACGGTGTTCCAGCTTGACATGACTGAGCCAGTGCGTGACCAATGCTTCAAGTAATTTACGCGTGTATTTTGTAAGAATTTCTTCGTATTGGTCCCTGGATAACCCCTGTGCAAAAACGAACTCGTTTTTAGCCCAATCCAGATAAGAGTCACTGTTAAATGATGCTTTCGATTGTCTGGAAACGGACTTGACTATCAGAGAAAATGCGTCTTTAAATGAGTCTGCACGAAGTTGATAACTGCGTTGCAAATCAGCCGTCAGTGAGGCCTGCTGAATATCGAAATCCCCGCCTGTTATTTCCTTTAAATTATTTAACTGTGTTTCGCTGAGGTTGACGCCATCCTCGACGCGTAAGATTGTTTTTTTTCCCATCGCTATGATTCCTTTACCTGCACTGGTCCTTTATTATTGAATAAATCAAACGCATAAACAATTTATTGTTCATGTTTTTATTAAGAAAATCATTTTGTTCATGCTACACTGATCATCACTTCAGCAAACAGGCCTAAAAGGATGACCACAGTTAAACCCAACGATTTCACCGGCTACTCTGAATCCGGTTTGGACGATGCCCTGGCTCAGGCGCTGCAAAAAGCAGGCGAATACCAACGTGTTGAAGTCATTGAGACACGCAGTTCCCACACCACTGACGACAAAACCTACCAGGTCACGATTACTGCTTACACAGACTGAGTTTTGCTGAAAAACACTGTTTTTAAAAGGAGTTTAATCATGGTTTACTCAGTAGATCACTACATCAATGGTAAAATTTATACCCACAACAACGAAAGTCAGCGCCCCATTTACAATCCTGCTCTGGGCGAAGCCATTGGACAGGTGCCAATCGCTGCGCAGGAAACCTGTCATGCTGCCGTTCAGGCAGCCCAAACGGCCTGGGAGTCCTGGTCAGAAACCACCCCGATAAAACGTGCGCGCGTGCTGTTTAAGTTCAGGGAGCTGCTGGAAAAAAATCAAACCGAACTTGCCCATGTCGTTACCCGTGAACATGGCAAAACCTTGGAAGATGCCAAAGGATCCATTGCGCGGGCCATTGAAGTAGTGGAGTTGCACTGCGGCATTGTCAGCCAGTTGCAAGGCAATTTTTCCGCCAACGTGGCCACCGGCATGGATTGCCATACGCTCAGGCAATCGCTGGGCGTCTGTGCCGGCGTCTCGCCGTTTAATTTTCCGGTGATGGTGCCGGTGTGGATGATGATCCCAGCCATTGCCTGCGGCAACACCTTCATCTTAAAACCGTCGGAACAGGATCCTTCAGCGCCACTGCGCCTTGTGGAATTGTTAGCCGATGCCGGCCTGCCTCCAGGGGTGGTCAATTGTGTTCAGGGCGATAAGTCCACCGTGGATTGTCTGCTGCATCACCCGGATATTAAAGCCTTTACCGCGGTGGCTTCAACGCCAGTTGCGGAATACATTTACCGCACCGCCGCGGCCAATGGCAAACGCGCTCATACCTTCGGCGGCGCGAAAAATCATTGCGTGGTGATGCCGGACGCGGATTTGGATCAAGCAGCCCAGGCGATTACCGGTGCGGCGTACGGATCTGCTGGCGAGCGCTGCATGGCGCTCTCGGTCGTGGTGGCGGTCGGTGATGAGACGGCGGATCGGTTGCTGCACAAGCTCACGCCGCTCATTCATGCCATTCGTGTGGACGCAGGCGACAACCCCCACAGCGAAATGGGCCCCTTGATTAGTCAGGCCCACAAACAGCGTGTGGTGGCAGCCATTGATGCAGGAATCCATGAGAAAGCGTCGCTGGTGATCGATGGCCGCGCTTTCCGCCATGCCAAATACCCGCAGGGCTATTTCCTGGGCCCTACCCTCTTTGACCACGTGAGGGAAACCATGTCCATTTATCAGAATGAAATTTTTGGACCGGTTTTATGCATTGTTCGCGTTGACACCCTGGATGAGGCGCTGGCGATCATCAATCGCAACCAATACGGCAATGGCACCGCCATTTTCACACGCGACGGCTACAGTGCGCGCGAGTACAGCCAACGAGTGCAGGCGGGCATGGTGGGTATTAATGTCCCTATTCCCGTTCCTGTCGCCAACCATCCTTTTGGCGGCTGGAAACAGTCCTCCTTTGGCGATACCAACATGCATGGGCTGGAAAGCATCCATTTTTACACCCGCCGCAAAACAGTGACCAGTAAATGGCCTGTAAGCCCATCGAATACCAGTGCGTTTGTCATGCCGATACATGATTAATTAACAGTGAGCCGGCTTTTGGGGCCGGTTGTTTATGAGGGAGAGAACATGGCACGGATTGGTTTTGTCGGTCTGGGTCATATGGGTTTACCCATGGCCATCCGTTTGATTCAAGCCGGACATGAAGTAACCGGTTTTGACCTGCAGCAGGAGGCGCTCACGGCCCTGGTCAATGCCGGGGGGTTGCGCGCCGCATCCATCAGCGACGCCGCGCGGGAAAACGACTGTTTGATTACCATGCTGCAAACCGGCGAGCAGGTTAAGCGCGTTTGCCTGGGGGATGACGGGCTGTATGCGCAGGCAAAAGGCACGCTGCACATCGATTGCTCATCCATCGATGTGCAAAGCGCTCGTGCACTGCATCAACACGCATCAGCCAATCAGCTGCTGGCACTCGATGCCCCCGTCTCAGGCGGTGTGGCTGGCGCAGAGGCAGGCGCGCTGACCTTCATGGTAGGCGGCGAAACGGCGGCGTTGAATCGGGCGATGCCGATTTTAACCGCCATGGGTAAAAAAATTATCCACACCGGTGAAGCCGGCAGCGGGCAGGCGGCAAAACTCTGCAACAACATGATCCTCGGCATCTCCATGATTGCCGTGTCTGAAGCATTTGTCCTGGCTGAAAAACTTCACCTCGCCGCCGACAAGTTATTTGAAGTCGTTAACAGCTCCAGCGGCCAATGCTGGGCAATGAGCAAGTATGCCCCGGTCCCCAACCTGCTGCCGGATGTTCCAGCCAACCGCGGCTACCAACCCGGATTTACCGCCGCCATGATGCTTAAGGATTTAAACCTGTCCCAGCAAAGCGCCAAAGTCGCCGGGGTGGAAACACCGCTCGCGGCAAAGGCCACCGCCATCTACCAGCAATTTAACCAACAAGGATTTGGCGAACTGGATTTTTCAGCCATCATCAAATCATTGGAGTGCGTGGCATCATGAGAAAATCCGTGATCGATACGCTGCCTGCTGAAGTAGCCCGCTTCTGGGAGCAGCAAGCTCAGGCCTTGATATGGCAACAGCCCTGGACGCAGGTGTTTACCGGCGAGTTTGGTGATCTGAGCTGGTTTGTCAACGGCAAACTCAACGTCTGCTTCAATTGCATCGACAGGCATTTGCCGCAAAAAGCCAATCAGGCGGCGATTATCTGGGAGGGAGATGAAGAACACCAACAACGAATCCTGACCTTTGCCATGCTGTATGAAGAGGTCTGTCGGATGGCCAACGTACTCAAATCCCTAGGCATTCAAAAAGGTGATAAAGTCGGTATTTACCTGCCGCTCATTCCTGAGGCAGCCATTGCCATGCTGGCCTGCGCGCGTCTTGGGGCCGTGCACACGGTGGTATTTGCCGGCTTTTCGTCACAAGCCCTGGCGCAACGCCTTGAAGCGTCTGCCTGCAAACTGCTGATCACGGCCGACAGTTATCACCGCGGCGGCAAGCTTTACCCGCTTAAATCGCAAGCCGATGAAGCCAGCCGCAATTTACCGTTGAAAACCCTGGTGATTCAACATAACCAAAGCGCGGTTGTTTTTGATGGTGAGCGCGATTACTGGTGGCATGAGTTGCGGGACACGGTGGATTCCCGCTGTGAACCCGAACCCATGGATGCCGAGGATCCTCTTTTTATTCTTTATACTTCCGGAAGCACCGGTCAGCCCAAGGGGCTAGTACATACCACGGGAGGTTACCTGGTACAGACCGCATTCAGCCACCGCCATATTTTTGCCTGCAAGCCGCATGAAATTTTCTGGTGTACCGCAGACGTGGGTTGGATTACCGGTCATAGTTACGTGGTCTATGGTCCTTTGTGCAATGGCACCACCACCCTGATGTTTGGCGGTGTCCCTCACTCGCCGAACCCGTCACGCTGCTGGAAAATCATTGATAAATACCATGTTCATGTGTTCTACACAGCGCCCACCGCCATACGTGCCTTAAAAAGAGCCGGGGATGAATGGCTTGAGGGCACCTCACGTCAAAGCCTGCGCCTGTTGGGTTCAGTGGGGGAGCCCATCAACCCGGAAGTCTGGCTCTGGTACAAAGAGCAGGTTGGCCTTAATCGCTGTCCGATTGTGGATACCTGGTGGCAAACCGAAACCGGCGCCATCATGATTTGCCCGCAAAATCCGGAAACGGCTAAACCCGGTGCCGCCTGTCAGCCTTTACCCGGTATCCACCCTGTCCTGCTCGACGAAGAAGGGCATGAAATCAAGGGAGCCGGGGAAGGCGCACTGGCCATGAAATACCCTTGGCCATCCATCGCCAGAACCATAGCCAGTAACCATGACCGTTATTTGAAAGGCTACGTGGACAATGGCTATTACATCACGGGGGACGGTGCGCGACGCGATACGGATGGAGATTATTGGGTTACCGGGCGCATTGACGATGTCTTAAACGTGGCCGGGCACCGTCTGGGGACAGCGGAAATCGAAAGCGCCGTTGTTGCCCATCCCTATGTGGCTGAAGCCGCCGCTGTGGGCGTGCCGCATGAAATTAAAGGCCAGGGCATTCACGTTTTTGTCACATTAAAAAGTGGGTTTCAGCCCAGCGACGAGTTGTACGATCAGCTCATGGAGCAAGTCAAAAGCGCGATTGGCGCCATTGCCAAACCGGATGTGCTGCAGTGGGTGTCGGATCTGCCCAAAACCCGTTCCGGCAAAATCATGCGCCGCATTCTACGCCAGATTGCCTGTCGCAATGTCAGCCGCATGGACGAATTGGGTGACCTGTCCACGCTTGCCAATCCTCACATTGTAGAGGAACTGATGAACGAATTGCTGCATTAAACTGCCGGCTTCTTTTCGTTATCAAGCCGGCCATTCATACCAGTTGTCCAAGCGGGCAATCAACTCATCAACGCCCTCTTTTTTAAGCGAGGAAAAAATTTGAACCGACACCAAATCGCCCAGCAGGTGATAATGACGCTTGACTTTAGCCACAGCGTTTTTAGCCTCACTCTTGTTTAGTTTATCGGCTTTGGTTAACAGGGCATGCACCGGAATTTCCCGATCCAGGGCCCAGTCTATCATCATCTGATCCAATTCCTTTAAAGGATGGCGGCAATCCATGACCACAACCAACCCCTTTAAGCATTGACGCACCTCAAGGTAATGAGCCAGGTGTTTTTGCCAGTCTTCTTTGACCTGCAAAGCCACTTTCGCATACCCATAACCGGGAAGATCAACCAACCGCCGGGACTCATCCAGACTGAACAGATTAATAAGCTGGGTACGGCCGGGGGTTTTACTGGTACGCGCTAATTGTTTGATGCCCGTCAGGCAGTTTAACGCACTTGATTTTCCCGCATTGGAACGACCGGCAAAAGCCACTTCGTAACCGATGTCGTCGGGTAATTGATTAACACGGGCGGCACTTTTTAAAAAAACCGCCTGGGAGTAACGATTCATTAACATTATTTTTAATTTCATTTTGGGATTTTTACTCAGGCAGTGTACCATTAAATGAGGAAGAACCCCCGGGGGAAACATGAAAAAAATGGTATTTGTTGTTGCATTACTGAGCTTAACCATGGCTCAGGCTGCCCCGCTTTCGCCAGAAACGGCCAACACCACGGCCAATGCGGTCAAAACCACCGCCGAAAAAGCGGCCGTTTGCGTGGCCTGTCATGGTGAAAAAGGAAACAGTGCCAATCCGGAATGGCCTAACCTGGCCGGGCAGCATGCCGGTTATCTGCTTAAACAACTGAAAGACTTCAAGGCAGCAAAAACCCGTAATGTACCGGCCATGAGCGCGATCGTCGCTGGCATGAGCGATGAAGATATGGCAGAATTAGCGCAGTATTACGCCGAGATGCCGCTGGCTGAGGCCAGTACCCCGGAAAAATACTTAAAACGCGGCGAACAGCTTTACCGCGGCGGCGATTTCAACCAGCACATCACCGCCTGCATTGCCTGCCATGGCCCTAAAGGCACAGGCAATGCCCAAGCCGGTTTTCCCGTGGTCTCCGGTCAGCATGCGCCCTATGTCATTCAACAACTAAAGGCATTTAAGGAACGTAAACGAACCAACGACTTAAACAGCATCATGCAGGACATCAGCGCCCGCATGAGCGACGACGACATGGCAGCTGTTGCCTATTACATGCAGGGCCTGTACTAATTAACCTGGAGAGATAGACGTATGTTACGACGTGTTTTAATGATGTTTGCTTTGTTATTGCCCTTAAGCGCTTTGGCAGAGACCTTTGTCGCGGGTAAAGACTATGAACTAATCAAAGGCAATGAGGTGACGGCCCAATCAGGTCCCGTGACGGTGACTGAATTTTTCAGTTACGGCTGCCCCTGGTGCTATCGTCTTGAGCCCTCCTTAACCCAATGGATTAAACAACAGGGAGATCAGATTCAATTTTCCCGTGTACCGGTCGTATTCAATAAAGACTGGTCCTATTATGCCAAGGCCTACTATACCGTCAATCTGCTGGGTCAGGGAGCCAAATTAAACCCTATTCTGTTTAAAACCATTCAGGCCAAACACGGCGCGTTAACCAGCAATGACACCATGATAGATTTTTTAACAAGTCAGGGCATTGACAAAGCCACCGCGGAAAGCGCGTTTAAACATTCCACCACCATTGACATGCAGTTGAATCAGGGCAGTGCGCAAATGGCACAGTTCCATATTACTGCAGTTCCAGCCGTGGTCATCAATGGCCAGTACAAAACGGATCTGCAAATGGCACAGGGTGAAGACAGGTTATTTAAAATCCTTGACTACCTAGTCCAGCAAGCGGCTAAAAAGGAAAGCCACGCTTAAGACGATGGTCCTGCATCCCGTCGGATTTTCTGCCCTGATGCAGGGCTGGCTGACAAGCGACCTTTAACAAAATGAAGTAATTCCGTCTCAATTTTCTTGCAGAATTCAGGGAAATCAGGCTGGTTAACGATTGATTTATCGAAATGAATTTGCCCCCGCCGGATGGTCATTAACGTTTTGTTGTTAAAAATTACCTGGTAGGGATCATTGCTCGCCTTCATGTTTTTTAAGACCAGCATCTCCACTTCCTCGCGCAGACGCTTTTCACCACAACCCCGTGCAATCAGGGGAGCCAGTCTGTACAGTGCCTCACGATGGCTTTCGCCATGGTGCAAGATGGAACGTATGGCTGCGGCGGTACGGGCTGACACTTTGGAAATATCACCAATGGCCTGCCACAAGGTGTCCGGTATTTGCGAAAACGCCAGGTATTGACTCAGACGGCTGCTGCTGATGCCCAATTTTTCAGCGAGAATGTCTTGTGTCATGCGTTCCGTTTTAAGAATACCGGCATAAAAAAACCCTTTGGAATAATCGGAGACGTCTTCTTTTTCATTTTCGGAAACAAGGCAGGCAATGGCTTCATCAAAACTCAGGGTTTTAATCACGGCCTCTACCGGAAGATGATGGGTTTTGCAGGCCAGCCAGCGGCGGTAACCGGCAATCACCACGTAGTGGGCGCCGGAATTATTACGCGGTTTGAATTCTTCAGAGGCTTTAACCACAACGATAGGCTGGGATTGGCCTTTCGAACGGATACTGTTAGCCAGCGCGGCGATATCACCGAGTTCAAAACCCTTTCGATCACGAAACTCCCAGGTATCCAGTAAATCACAGTGCAACGAGACAATTTTTTCATCCAGATGGCATTCCTGCTCTACTTTATGTAACTTCTCATGCAACGTAGCCGACAAACAAAAACCCTTCATACTAAATCCTCTCATTTACCGCCCGAGATGGTGCTGTGGAATTCACTTTTTGCGTGTCCGTTTGCTTTTGATGGTTAAAAAACGTCAATAACTCTTCAGCCAATTTTTTAAATTCCTTATGGCTGTCACTGTTTTTATCAAAATCCCCCACCCACTTTCCTTCAAAAGCCGCTTCTAGCACGGCTGTTTTCGATGAAATCATGGTTTTAAAGGCGAGGCCCGACTTGTTCAGCTCATCAATCAGCTGATCCGAAAGCCGCTGCCGCTTTTTAATTTTAACGCCCAGGATTTTAAAAGGCTTCTGAGACATTCTAGGGACGGCAATCGCGTCGGTTAAATTGTTTTGATCAAGAAAGCTGGGAGAGCAGGGTAAAATGACAAAATCAGACAGCATGATGGCTTTGAATGCGGCCGGCATGTAGTTGGGCGGTGTGTCTAAAAGTACAAAATCGTACTGTTTACGCAGGTGCTCAATTTTATCCATGGGCTTGTCATCGAATAGCGGCTCAATGAATTTGATGGCAGTCCCTTGTTGTGCCCACCGAATGGCATCCGGTTTGTCTTTATCCATGTCCGCGACAATGACTTTATATCCATGTTCAATCAGTGCTCCCGCCAGATTGACGCTGGTAGTCGTTTTGCTACTACCCCCCTTTGCTTGACTTACCGCGATGACAAATCCCATAGTTGCTCCTCAAAGAAGACGCTTCGATCAAACAATACCTCTTTGACATTGTTTTCGCCCGTTTCTTAATTAACTTTAGCAGAATCTTAAATGCCTGGATTTTCCAGACTTAAAATTCCTGTATTAAAGTCATAAGCAAATATCTCGGCATATCGCCCCCAGTCAATCATGGTACGCAATACGCGTTCTGCCTCTTTTTCGCTTAAATAGTCTTCCAGTTTGGATAAAAAGCGTTCTTCTGACACCCGATGCCCGATTTTTTCATCCAAAACCCGGCGAATGTAGCGGGCTAAAGGCACGTTTTCCAGTAATCGGCGCGCAAACAGCGTTTTGCGCTCCTGTAAGTCGGCCTCCGAAAACTGCTTGCCCAGCTCACTCAACTGGATATCGCCATGCGATACCTTGGCAAAACCTAAAATCTCCAGGGTTTCAAGAATAGGGAATAAATCGTCAATGTTCATCATCAACTCATCAGCCAATTCCGGCAAATCAATGCGCTCTTCAAATGACGTCATGGTTTCAATCAAACCGGACAATTCCGAGGGCTCCACGTCCGGTAAGCGGTACCCTAACCCAATTTGCCGCTCACGCAGTGCGCGCTTGGTTTTTTCTTTTGGACCCGTGGTCATTAAAGTATAGATAGTATCGACCAAATCGCGAAATTCGGGCGTTTCGGGATTTCGGGGTTGATGCAAAGGCACCTGCAATTCGGCACGGATATAGCCAGGATCACTGCCAAAAATAACAATGCGATCAGCCAGCATCGCGGCTTCTTCAATATTATGGGTCACTAACAGAATGCCATTGGTATTGGTTTTTTTCTCCTGCCATAGCTCGAGCAAATCCGATTTCAAATTCTCCGCCGTTAACACATCCAGCGCGGAGAACGGCTCGTCCATCAACAGGACGTCAGGATTAATCACCAGGGCACGGGCAAATCCCACGCGTTGGCGCATACCCCCTGACAGTTCCTTGGGAAAAGCGGACTCAAACCCATCAAGGCCAATAATGTCAATGGCGTCAATGGCGCGTTGCCGCCGTTCTTCACGGCCCACTCCTTGCGCCTCCAGTCCTAACTCCACGTTTTCAAGAACAGTAAGCCAGGGCATCAACGCAAAGGATTGAAACACCATGGCAATGCCCGGCACAGGCCGGGTCACGGGTTGCCCGCGATACGTCACCGTACCCGAAGACGGCGGGACCAGACCGGCAATAATGCGCAGCAACGTCGACTTACCCGATCCTGATTTACCGAGCAAAGCAACGATTTCACCTTCCTGTAGTTTGAAATTTACGTCTTCCAGAACCAATAAATCCTGGGCGGATGCCTTTTTAAAGGATTTGCGGCAATTTTCAAGGGCGATAATCGTTTCTGCCATAGGATGCCTCAGTTGAAATGAAAGCGCTCTTCCGCCAGACGGTAGAGAGGTCGCCAGATTAATTGATTAAACGCCAGTACGTAAGCACACATCATCATGGTTCCTAGCGCAATACGGGGAAAGTCCCCGGCAATGGTACTGGCCTGAATGTATTCGCCAAGGCCGGTGGCACGCAGGGTGGTATTTCCCCAGGTCAGCCACTCGGCCACAATGCTGGCGTTCCAGGCGCCGCCAGCTGCGGTAATGGCACCGGTAATGTAAAAAGGAAAAATACCGGGCAAGGCCAAACGCTTCCACCAGGGCCATCCCTTCAATCCAAAATTATCCGCCGCCAGGTATAAATCGCGCGGGATGGTGGAGGCACCGGCAATCACATTAAATAAAATATACCATTGTGTACCCAAAATCATCAAAGGCGTGACCCAAATCTCAACGTTTAAATGAAATTGAACGATAGCAATCACAAACAGCGGGTAAAACAAATTGGCAGGAAACGCGGCAGCAAACTGGATAACCGGTTGAATTTTCTGAGCCAGACGCGGACGAAGACCAACCCATACGCCGACAGGAATCCATAGCAACGAACTGAAAATAATCAGCACAATCACTCGCGTACCGGTAGCGGCCCCCAACAGAAAGACGTGGATGATGTCGCTTAAATGCAGTTTAGCGAGGATGAAACGCAGCAGGAACCACCCGCCGGCGACAATGGCCAAAATCAGCAGGGTATTCCATATCCAGTCCAGGTGTTTCTGACGTCGGTAGTCAATTTCTTTAATGGCTTTAGGGCCTAAACGGCTAAACCAGCGGGCATTGACAAAATTGTCTTTAATGATGGCAATTCCCCGACCCACCCGCTTCATCAGACGGCTGCGACGGATTAAGTCAACCAGCCAGGACTGATACTCCTCCTCCTCAGGCGACTGCTCCATCTTAAATTTTTCCGACCAGGCAATCAGGGGTCTGAATAAAATCTGGTCATAGAGGAAAATAACAATGACCATGGTCAGGATGGCGTAACCTACGGCATGCAAATCGCGGCGTTCGATGGCCAAGGCGATGTAGGAACCAACGCCTGGCAAGCGAATATCCTGATGAGCGACAGCAATCGCTTCGGACAAAACCACGAAAAACCAGCTTGCCGACATCGACATCATCATATTCCATATCAGTCCAGACATGGAAAAAGGCACCTCCACTTTCCAGAAACGCTGCCAGGCAGACAATTGAAACATGGCAGCGGCTTCCTTTAAGTCATGCGGCAGGGTTTTAAGCGACTGGTAGAACCCAAAGGTGATATTCCAGACCTGGGCGGTAAAAATGGCAAAAATCGACGCACACTCCGGTCCTAAAAGGCTGTTGGGAAACAAACGAATGAATCCAGTGACTGTGATCGACAAGAAACTCAATACCGGCACGGACTGCAAAATATCAATGGCAGGAACAATGACTTGTTCCGCACGCCGGTTTTTAGCGGCTAAAGCCCCGACAATAAAGGTAAAAATAATCGACAGAATGAGGGCGATGAACATGCGCAATACCGTACGCAAGGCATAGAATGGCAATTTCTGCGGCGCAAGCGAAATAGGCAAAGGATCGCCCAATTGATAAGGACTTGCCATCTGCTGACCGGCCCAGCTTAAAAAGTAAATCACTGAGAAAATAAGGATGAGCAGAAAAAAATCCCAGCGGTTAAAAAAACGGCTGACGTTTTCGCGATTGGCAAAATAAAAACGACTATTGCGCACGAAGTCCCCCCGATTGATAACCTCACCAGTATTGCCTGAGATTAATAATCAATTAAATGACGCTTTGTTAGCGAATACACAGGTCCTGGCCGGGATTACACAAACCCAACCGTCACGTCCTTCTCTTGTTATTGTCCCTCGGAAATGAGACTGTCAATTTACGATCTGGCAATTTTGCGAGGCTGTCTCAGGGCATGAAACGACATGCTCAACGACAAGACAGCCTGGTGAAATTGCTGAATACAAAACCGATTCTCCCTATCCTGCAAGCTATAAAATAGCATAAATGGCAAAAATCTCATAAACCCTGAGCATGGGTGCAGGACGTTTCAAAAAAAATCCCCGCCAGGGCGGGGATGGTCGTGGTTAGCCCAGTAAGGTCCAGGCCTGAGACCAGGCAAGACCGACACCCGGCTCATAATAGGCGGCTGATTGCGTACACCAGCCGGAATAAGGCCAGGGTTTGCATTGATAGCGCTTGTGATCGAGACGGCCTAAAACGATGGTACCCGCCGTGTACGTGCTGATTCCGTCTGGATAAATCAAATCCGTGCTGGTGGAAGGCTCGGTAAAATCAACCATCACATGGTAGCTGCTGGTATCGGCATCACTGAGATAAATTTTATTGGCCTGATTGGCTGCCAGCACCACCTGACCACTTTCGGGATCGAGCTGACCAATACGCACCAGGCTGGAAGAATTATTGACCACCGTCCCTAAAGCCAGGGGCCACTGTGTCGCGGTGTGGTTGCTGTCATTGACGGTAATGCTGTTGCTTTCCACTTCCACTTCGTGTTTAAAAACCCGTAAAGTGACTTTGGTGTTCACCGCAATGTCGCCAGTGCCATAAAAATTCTCAAGTTCATGCCAGGCTGGCGCCTGCGCCGCGCCGTCGATGAAAACATCACTGCACCCATAAAACGCTTCAGGACTGTCTTCGCGCTGCCAGATCATGTAAAAAATACGTTTTCCTGTCATATTGGCAGGCAAAGGACAATCCATCTGATAGCGGCCATTGGCCAAGGTCACGCTGGTGATGGTACAAAACGGGCTGGCTTCAAGATCAGACCATTTCAGCGGTGTGTTGAAATCATAGCCATCTTTGGTGGCGTAAAACTTGAAATACTTGGTTTTATGAGGCGCTGTGGCTACAAAAACAAATTGGAAATGACCATTGGCGTCAGGATGCACAACGGAGGTGGTCCAATCGCTGCGGGCTAAATTGAATCCTTTAAAAAAATCCCTGCCGCCGGCACACAACTGCCCATCGGCAATCAGTTCACGGTGCTGATCATTGGCGGCACCCTGGTTTACTTCATGCCAGTTATACAAAGGCTGTGTACCGCCCACCTGCACGGCCGCCTTACAGGCAGCGGATTTTGGGGTTTCCGGACCTTCTTTGTAGCATTGATAGGTTCTGGAAATGGGCGTTTCAAGCGATCCATGCGCGAACAGTGAAAAACTGGCCACTGCAAGGCCAAGACTTCCGACTAATTTTTTCATCATTTATCCTGTTATGAATTAAGTAAAGAGACAGACGCCTCCGTGAGGCGCCCTGCTTACATCAGTCACATACACCATTGATAACGCAATTTTTGAGGTCTGTGGCAAAGCGAAAATTGTTGCTTTGATCAAACGTCACTTCCCAGTTGAACACGCCCCCGATGTTGCCATAGGCGCGGGGTGGGACATACGAGCCGCAACTGCTGCTGCCAGCGGTTGCTGTTTTCAGGCACTGAATGGCGCGTTTAATGGTGCTTGTTGGAATAACCGGCGAACCGTCACCGCTGCCATTGGCATTGGCAGCCAGATAACCAATGACCACCTGCGACGGATTAAGGTGGCTGATGTACGGCTGGAACCCAGTGTTGCTGCCATTGGGTAATTGTGCCGGCCAGTTTTCCAGCAGATCAGTGGCCATCGCGACACTGAAATCGGGGTTGCTGGTTGGCGTGGGACCGTAGCAGACCATGTCAATGCCGAACATGCAGCCGGTATTGTAAAGCTGAATACCAACCCAGGCTAAGGCATCATGCGTCTGCATAATGAGAGAAGCATAATTACCCCAGACCCCATCAAACCCGCTGGTTGCCGCGACATTGGCCGTTTGCGGCGCCATGGTAATCAGCAGATTAGGATTCTGACTGTACATGGTATTGATGATACTGGCTAAGACGGCGATGTCGCCCTGCGGGTTCGCAAACGTGCCGCCGCCATTCAACCCATGCTCGATGTCGATATCAAAGCCGTCAAACCCGTACTCGTCCATCAAGCCGCGAAGCGATGACATAAAGGTTTGTTTGAACGCATCCGGTGACGCCGCCGCCGTTAAGGCCTGGTGGAAATCCACCGTCGTATTGGGCAGGCTGGTCAAGGCACCGCCCAAGGACAGAATGACCTTGATCCCCTTCTGATGCAGCGACTGAATGTAGGGCTTGGTTACCGTATCAAACGCCGGTGTAATCTGTCCCGGGTTACTGGTGCTGAATACCCCGAAAGCCACCATCATGTGAGTATAACCGGCATCGGCAAGCGCCTGCGCAGTCGGCGGCGTTTTCCAGCCTGGCAGATAGCCGATGATGCGCCCATTACTGACCGGGTTAGCCGTTAAGGTGACGGTTTCAATGGCATTCGCCGTGGCTGTCAGAGGCTGGGGTGAGAAACTTAAGGTGTAACCGGATACTGCCTGACCGGACACCGTGTAAATGACGCCATCCGTTAAAGACACCACTGTAGAGCCACTGCCGTTCACCAAATCCACGACCTGCACAATCGGTGCGGATTGGTTATTGGGGGTAAACGTAATCGTCAGTGTGGTTAACGAAGCAGGCGCCCCCTGGACATTCAGGGTCACTGAATCCTGTACCACCTGCACGCATTGATAGGTGAGGCTGGTGGTTGGAACAGTGGTTTCGCTGGCAATGACAGAAGTCGGCGTAAAGACAGGCTGGCACTGGGTATTGTTGAAAGAAATGGGCGCTGTTGAAAACTGGTAGGACGCACCATTCTTCAATTGCGTCACCGTCACCGCATTACCCCAAGTCACGGCTTGCGCTTGTGAGGCGCCCGTTTGGGTATTGGTCAGCAATACCGAGGGATTTTCCGTATAGCCCGTCAATTCAGCCGGCAATGCTTGCAGATTGATGGCAATTTTTCCAGTTTGTGGTACCAGCGCATAGCTGATCGTTGCATTGGCTGTCTGGTTAGCGGTAATGGCCACGGTGCTTGGAACGGCGGTGCCCTGATAAACATTTCCGTCGCTACCGGTGACTGTTTCTGCAGAGAGTCCATAGGAGCCGGCAGCAAGGCCGCTGATTAATTGCGTACCATTCCAGGGAAGTTGCACGTCCCGGACAGGCTGCCCGTTTAAGGTCACATGAACCAACGCATAATTGTTAACCACATTGGTCGGTTTTGCCGCGCTGTTCGTCAACTGCAGGCTTCCAGTATTCACCGCGGTGCCGGAATACACATTCACCGTGCCTTCCACGTGGCTGTCGCTAAAATCACCGTATTGAATGGTGATTGAACTGCCGGCGGGTAGTTGACTTTTAGCGCCAGGGAAAGTGGGAAAGTGCAGGGTCAATGTAGCCAGGTACTTGCCGCCCGGTTGTGGTTGAGAACTGATATTCAAGGTATTGTCAGGATAAGACAACGGCCCGAAATCGCCCCAGAATGAGGTATTTAGCGCAGTGGTTGTCTGGAAAGTAACCGTTGAATTTTGAAAATCAACTGCCTGTCCGCAACTGTTGGTTAATTTTAAATTAATGGATTTCCAATGCTCGTTGCCGGTGGCAGTGAATTGGGAGGTAATGCAGGCGATGGGCTGAATAGTGGAGGGAGGGGGGGTCGAATACGCGGTGGCCGTTGAAATGGTCGTCAGCGCTCCCAAACCCAATAATAAATATTTCATTCTCTCCTCCCTGTGATAATAGGATTTTTAATCTACCATAAATTTTCCGTATTTAACAAATAGGTAGATCAAACCCTTTCTCATTCTGCTTCCGTGGAGAAGTATTTTTTATTTTCGGGAACTTTTGCTGAAAGGCCGTGTCTAACCAGTGAGCATTTCCCCGAATGCTCATTCCCGCATTGCCCTCTTTTGCGGGAATGCGCTCTCTGAGCGCAATACTTCCCCGGTATTTTTACCGGGGTTTTTTTGATTATAAAACCTGTCTATACTCCTCGTAGTCATATGAATTCTTCAGGCTAAGGATAAATCATGCCGCGTATCGCCCCGTTCTGGCTGTTCGTACTTCTGTCATTGCCGTTGACGTCACAGGCTATACCTGACCAGACGCAATTGTCCGTCTGGGCCAATGAAGCCATTGTGGCCACCTACTCCTATGATTATAAAAATTACCTGAATCAGCAACGCGCCATTGCCAAATATTTCAGCGCGCAGGGATGGACGCAATACAGTGCCGCACTCAATGCTTCAGGCCTGCCGGAGGCCTTGCAGAAAAACGCCTATTTTGTCAGTGCAGTGTCGTTGTCGCCACCCGCCGTAAAAGCCATCAGCGATCAGCAATGGCAGGCAGTGATGCCGCTTTTGGTGGTGTATAAAAATCCCCAGTATCAACAGAAGCAAACCCTGGAAGTCAGCATCACCTTCAGTCAGGCCCCCTCAGGGCAGGGGATCAGGGGATTAGCCATCAATACCCTGCAGGCTAAAATTAAAAAGCCGGCCTGCCGGTGTGACATGGAAGAGGACGCTAACTCAGCCAGCGATAGCCCACAATCGTTAAATGGAGTGCAATGAAAAACAGCAGCAGCAGAAGGATAAAATTCAATTTCTTCGGCATCTGGATATCAAGAACAGCCTGCTCAGGAGCCTCTGGGTTATAATAGACCTCGACTGCCTCGTTACGCTCGAAAGCCATTGCTGCCCGATAGGCGACTTTGCGGGCATGCGCACTGGAAAACGTGGTGTGTGCACTTTTTAGCAGCAGGGACTCCCCAATGTACTCCCGTTCGTTAACCCAGTAGGCATAGGTGATTTTTGGCCACAGCTGATGCCCTTCTTTTGTCCAATTGAACTGCGTAATATGACCGGTGGTTTGCGGCCATTGACGGCTCTTCTTCAGGTGTCGCCTTTCCTGCCAGAAATAAAAGAGCATAGCCAGCAGGAAAAGCAACCAGCTCAGATCAAGAACCGCATGTCCAAACACACCCATTGTTTTCCTTAATTTATGGCACCTGCGACCCCTCGGGAGAAGGTGCAGGCACGACAGCCGCTTTTTTGGCCCGTGCTTTAATGAGGAGGAAACCACCGACCACCAGCAATGCAATCAAACCCACTGACAACCAGGGCCGGGTCGCAAACCAGGCAATGGCCGTGACAAGAATCCACACGGAAAGCCCCAGCAGGAAAGCGACAAAACCCGTGCCAAAACCAACCAGTGTGCCCAGGAATGGCAACACATCCGCTAAAACCACCAGCGGATTTAAAATCAGCGAAAAACCCCCAATCAACATGAGCAGTGTAACACCGCGAAGAATCCAGGCCAGCATGGTGTTTTCAGATTGCGCCTGCTTAAACATCTGCTCTGGCGATTGCTGGCCAGTTTCCAGCAACAACACGGTTTCACCGGCAGGAGCCTGATAACCCTGCAAGGTGTTGCCCGTTTGTTGAGCAACAATACTGACTGTCTGCGGGTAAACCGCATTGAGATTAATGCGCAAATCGCCGGGCTGGGGATTTTGTGGATCCTGTCCCAGGTAAAGCTGGTCGCCGCTGACATGGACCGGCTTGTTGTACTGGTTTTTCAGGGCATCACCATTCACCTGCTTTAGATCAATGGGTTTGCTGACGTCAATTTGCGTAATCAGCGAAGAGGGCAACGAAAAATCCCCTACCTTGACCTCTTTGGCATACTGCTGCTGCGATGAAATGGGCATGGATGACGGGTTTTGATGCCCCTGCGGCTCTTTAAAACCACTGCTGTCAATGACACTGTCTGACCAGGTTTTATTGTAGCTATAGGTTTTGATTGTTCGTTCCGAACCGCCCATCTGTGACTCGGTGCGGGTTTCTGTTTTTTCCTGCCATTGGTACATCTCCACCTGGCGGTTGAGGCCTATCGCCGTCACGGTAATATCAAGCACCCCGTCGGTCAGTTTGTCGTTGGTCGTCGCCTCGCCGCTTAAATAGACGACTTTCATGTTATTTTTTTCATCGATGGGAGCATTGGGCACGGAAACCAGTACATGTTGCGCCTGCTCAAGCGACTGGGCGGTGTGCAGGCTGTGTCTTTCATTCCAGAAAGACAATGCAATGGCCGCCGCAATCAGCACGAAACCAATTAAAATACCAACCAGTGCATCTTTAACACGGCTCCCCCATGAGCGCGTGGTGATTTCTTCAGTCATGCCAGCTTCTCCCGTCAACGAATGATTAGTGCTTTTTGCTCATGTACACGATCGCTTGCGTCAGTGCCTCATCGGAACAGTTCGTGGTTACGGATTCATTGCATAGTCCATTGTGATGCATCAATCCTTTACCGATTTTGACATTGTAAAGCAGGTAATCCATCGGCGTTTTAAATTGTGACGGGTTTTCTTTCGCTTTGACGGCCGCGCGTTCAAAAACAGTGCTCCAGGCTTTCTCATCAAAGGCAGCGGGGGCTTTGACACCGCCTGCAAGATTCGGTGCATGGCAGTTTTGACAGGCAGCCTCATACGTTTTTTGTCCTAAATCATCCTCAGCAAAAGCCAATGGGCTCATCGCCATGAGCAAGGCCAGACTCCATTCTCTGTACATATCCCTCTCCTTTTTTTTCTTTTATAATCAGTGTAGAGGGCTTACAGAAAATATTCCATGGCGTCCAGAAACTGAATGAAAAAGGCGGCTTACAAAACAGTACAAGGCGGCCGCGGCAAGGCCAGTCAATCCATTATTTAAAGAGTCTGGGAGCAGGTAACCAATCGCGGATTACCCCTAGAAACTGCATGATGTACAACACCAGCAGGGCCAAAAGAAACATGTTGAATAATAAATTAATCAAGGGAGCAATGACAACATAGCCATTCACCAGCCATAATAGTAAGGCACAAATTAAAACCATGATGAATTGATTTGGATTAAACATGTCTGCTGTCAATCGCGCACTCCATGCTTAATTTTAGGCCAATTAATCGCATTCTGTCATCCTGCGTTACCTGACATAAATAGATACTACGGAGAGAACTATGACTAATCAGATATCCGCTGCACCGGAAGGATACAACACCATTACCCCTTACCTCGTTGTCGACGATGCCAACCAGGCCATTGATTTTTACAAGCAGGTTTTTGGCGCGGTGGAAGTCATGCGCATGGATAATCCCGACGGCAAGGTCGGCCATGCCGAGCTTAAAATCGGCGACTCTAAAATCATGCTGGCTGATGAATGCCCGGAGATGGAAATTCATGCGCCGGACAATTACGGCGGTTCCCCTGTCGGGATTCATGTCTATGTCCATAACGTCGATGCTACCCTGGGTGAGGCCATCAAGGCCGGCGCCACGCTCTGCCGTGAAGCAGCCGATCAATTCTACGGTGATCGTAGCGGTGCGTTTAAAGATCCATTCGGCCACACCTGGTATGTTGCCACTCATGTCGAAGACCTTTCTGAGGACGAAGTCAGACGTCGAGCCGCTGAATTATTCGGCAAACAATAGCCTATTGGCTTGGCTATACTAGATTTAAGGGCTGTTGGTCATGCTGCAAAAGGGAAAAGGGTCTTTTCCCTGTCCATGTTCATTGGCTGTACCTCTTGTTACCAAAATTGAACTGAGTATAATCATTCGCACCCCGTGCGAGAAAAGGAAGGAGTCACTATGATCGCAAAGACACCGCTGCACGCCGCGCACCTGTCTTTAGGCGCCAGAATGGTTGATTTTCATGGTTGGGAGATGCCGCTGCATTATGACTCGCAACTTGACGAGCATCACGCAGTACGCAATGACGCCGGCATGTTTGATGTGTCTCACATGACCATTGTGGACGTACTTGGCGCCGGTGGACGGCAATTTTTACGCAGACTGCTCACCAATGACGTGGACCAATTGCAGCATACTGGCCGTGCGCTTTACAGTTGCATGTGCAATGAGCATGGTGGAATCATTGACGATCTTATTGTCTATCAACGCACATCCGATAATTACCGTCTTATCTTAAATTCAGCCACGCGCAATCATGATTTAAAATGGATTCGGGAAAAAAGCAGCGGCTTTTCCGTCGGTCTGCTCGAGCGTCCTGAACTGGCCATGCTCGCCGTACAGGGTCCCAACGCCATTGCCAGGGCCTTGAGTGTGTTAACGCCGGCGCAAATCGATGCCATCTCCACCTTAACCGGCTTTGAATGCGTGGATGTCGATGATTATTTTTTTGCTCGTACCGGCTATACCGGCGAAGACGGCCTGGAAATTGTCCTTCCAGCCCGACAAATCGGCCAACTCTGGGACGCATTACTTAAGGCCGGCGTCAAACCCTGCGGCCTTGCGTCACGCGATACCCTAAGACTCGAAGCCGGGATGCTGCTCTACGGTCAGGACATGGATGAAACCACAACCCCGCTCGAATCCGGACTTGCCTGGACCATCAAATGGCAACCTGAGGACCGCGATTTTATTGGCCTCGGCGCCTTGCTATCCCAAAAGCAACAAGGGCTTAAGCGCAAAATGGTCGGCCTTATCCTTAACGACAAAGGCATCATGCGCCCAGGTCAACGGGTGGTCGTTGATGGCCACGCCGACGGCGTCATCACCAGCGGCACCTATTCCCCCACACTGGCACAGTCCATTGCCTTAGCCCGTGTTCCTGTCGAAACAGGCGAGGAAGTCATGGTGGATATCCGCGGTAAACTGATTCCCGCCCAGGTCACCAAACCCCGCTTTATCAAGCAGGGAAAACCAGTCTGAGGTCATGGGCAAGGCTTGTATTAAAAAAAGGAAGAAGAATGAACGATTTAAAATTTACCCAGACCCATGAGTGGTTGAAACAAAATAACGAAGAAATGATTGTAGGCATTACCGATCATGCCCAACAGCTGCTGGGCGACATGGTGTTTGTGGAATTACCCGAAGTAGGGGATGAAGTTAGTGCGGGCGATGAGCTCGGCGTGGTTGAGTCAGTGAAAGCCGCTTCGGATTTCTACGCCCCCCTAAGCGGGACAGTCATCGCCGTGAATGAGGAAGTGAACAGCAATCCTGCCCTTGTGAATTCCGATCCTTACGGGGCAGGCTGGCTGGTCAAAATGAAAGCCAGTAATCCGGCCGAACTGGAGAACCTGCTCAATGCCGAACAATATCAGCAAGAGATAGCCGAGGATCATTAACATGCCTTACACACCGCATACGCAAGAGGACATTCAGGCGATGCTTAGCACCATAGGCGACGCCGGTATTGAAAACCTGTTTGATGAAATCCCTGCTGAACTTCGCTATCAGGAATTAAAAAATATCCCCCCGGGGCTAAACGAGATGGCCATGCTGAGGCAGGCTCAGCACCTGGCCTCTAAAAACAGCAATGCCTGCTGCTTTATCGGCGCAGGCTGTTATGAGCACCACATCCCTGCCGCCGTCTGGGACATTACCTCACGGGGCGAATTCTTAACCGCCTACACGCCTTACCAGGCTGAAGCCAGTCAGGGAACACTGCAATTATTGTACGAATACCAAACCATGATTGCCGAATTAACGGGCATGGATGTCGCCAACGCGTCGATGTATGACGGGGCAACGGCGCTGGCAGAAGCCGTGCTTATGGCCGTACGCATTAACAAGCGCAGTAAAGCAAACCGTATTCTTGTAGCCGGCACAGTCCATCCTTTTTACCGTGAAACCCTGGAAACGGTGGTTCGCAATCAGCACATTGAAGTGATTACTCTGCCTTTTGACGACCAGCAGGGGATTACACCGCTTGATGCTGTGGAAAAGTACAGCAAGGAGGACATCACTGCCCTGGTGATAAGTCAACCCAATTTCTTTGGTTGCCTTGAAGAAGTGGATGAATTATGCGACTGGGCGGCTGAGCATCAGGTCATCAGCATTGCCTGCGTCAACCCGGTGTCTCTGGGCTTATTAAAATCACCGGGCGAATGGGGAAGCAACGGAGTTGACATCGTCTGCGGCGAAGGCCAACCCTTGGGATCGCCCATGGCCTCTGGCGGACCTTATTTTGGATTTTTCAGCACCCGCATGGATTACGTACGGCAAATGCCCGGGCGCCTTATCGGCAGAACAGTTGATAAGGATGGAAAAACCGGCTTCACCCTGACCTTGCAGGCCCGTGAGCAACACATCCGTCGCGGCAAGGCCATGTCTAATATCTGCACCAATCAGGGATTGCTGGTTACTGCAGCGACCATTCACATGAGTCTGCTTGGTCCAGAGGGACTTCACCAGGTTGCATTAAGTTGTCATCAGAATACGCGGGAATTGGCCGCCTCCCTGTGCCGTATTCCAGGAGTGGAACAGGTTTTCTCCGCCCCGTTTTTCCATGAAGTGCTGTTGAAATTCAGTCAGCCGGTCGACGACGTGCTCCCTGCGCTTTACGCACAGGGAATTGCCGGCGGCTATCCCGTCGCAAGTCATTATCCCGCGTTGAAGGACACCTTGTTAATCTGCGCCACCGAAATGCGTACTCCCGAGGAAATCAAACAGTATGACGAGGCGTTAACCCAAATCCTGAGTAAGCGAGGCAGCTGATGTTTATTGTGCAATTGACGTATAAAACTCCGATTAGCGAAGTCGACAAATACCTGCAGGCGCATCGGGAGTTCCTTGACTACCACTACAAACAGGGCCTGCTGCTGGCTTCAGGCCCAATGGTGCCCCGCACCGGCGGCATCATCATCGCCGCCACAAAAAACCGCGAACACCTGGAAGACGTGTTAAAACAGGACCCTTATTATCTGGCTGAAATTGCTGACTATAAGATCATTGAATTCACGCCCGTTAAGCACCGTGACGAATTAAAGGCGATCATTCAGAATTCGGAGGGAAAATTATGTTGATTTTTGAACGTTCGCAAACGCATCGGCAAGCCACCGCACAGGCCCCTGGTCCGCAACAACCGGCTCAGGATATCCCGGTCCGTTTTTTACGTAAACACTTGCCTCGCTTTCCCTCCTGCTCCGAATTGCAGGTGGTCAGGCACTACACGCGTTTGTCGCAGAAAAATTTTTCCATTGATACCCATTTCTATCCGCTTGGATCCTGTACCATGAAATACAATCCACGCGGGGTTCACAAGGCCGCAACGCTCCCGGGATTTAATAATCGTCATCCCTTGGCGCCCGCAGAAAAAAGCCAGGGGTTTTTACAGGCGCTCCATGAGCTGCAATCCTATATTGCCGAAATCACCGGCATGCCTGGGGTATCCTTAACCCCAATGGCCGGATCGCAGGGTGAATTTGCCGGCGTCGCAATGATTAAAGCCTACCATCAATCACGCGGCGATACAGCAAGGGATGAAATACTCATTCCTGAAGCCGCCCATGGCACAAACCCTGCTTCTGCGGCAATGTGCGGTTTTAAAGTGGTGGAAATAGAAACAGCCAAAGACGGCGACATCGATCTGGAGGTATTAAAAAGCAAGGTCGGTCCGCGCACCGCCGGAATTATGTTAACCAACCCGTCAACGCTCGGCCTGTTCATGCGCCAGATTAAAGACATTGCGGCAATAATCCACCAGGCCGGGGGATTATTGTACTACGATGGCGCCAATCTTAACGCCATCCTTGGCAAGGTACGCCCAGGTGACATGGGCTTTGATGTTATGCACTTAAATCTGCATAAAACCTTCGCAACGCCGCATGGCGGCGGCGGACCCGGTGCGGGTCCTGTCGCGGTAGGCAAGCGCCTATTGCCTTATTTGCCCCTGCCGATTGTTATGAAAGAGCAGGATCAATACCGCTGGGCGACGCGTACTGATTACCCGCAAAGCATCGGGCGCCTCTCCACCTTCATGGGCAATGCCGGAATTCTGCTGCGGGCTTATTTCTATACCCGAATATTGGGTAAGGAAGGCCTGTCGGAAGTGGCTGAACTGGCAACCCTCAATGCCAACTACTTACTGGCATCATTAACCAAAGCCGGATTTCAGGCGGCCTACCCCGGGCGGCGCGCGAGCCATGAATTCATCCTAACCTTAAATCAGGAAAAGAAAAATTTTGGTATTACCGCCATGGATCTGGCCAAACGCCTGCTTGATTACGGTTTTCACGCACCAACGACCTATTTTCCGCTTCTGGTGCCTGAATGCCTGTTAATTGAACCCTCGGAAACCGAATGCCGTGCTGAACTCGACAGTTTTATAGCGGCAATGCAGGCTATTCGCGATGAGGCACAGAAAAACCCGGAACTTGTACGAAACGCACCACATACCATGCCGGTTAAACGGCTTGATGATGTTCGGGCAGCCAGGGAACTGGATCTGAATTTTTACAGCCGGGAAAATTAATTCCCGGCGGCATGGAATCTTTTTGTTGAAAACCAATAAAAAGTCTTTATTTGTCGATTATACTTAGCTTAGACGCGGTAGAAAAAAAATTGATGGAGCCAGTTCTGGGAACTTTATTTGCGCGACAAGAGATTTTTAATAGTTCCGGCACGGTATGCGCTTATGAATTGCTGTATCGTGATGGCGACAGCCTACACGCCAATCTCAGCACGGCCAATTCCCTGGAAGGCGATAAAGCGACCTCCTTCGTCATTTCGCATTTATTCGCTCACCTCGACCTGGAATTAATTATTGGCAGTTACCCTGCCTACATTAATTTCACACGTAAACACCTCATTGAACAAATTCCAAAATTATTGCCCAGCAATAAAATCGTTATTGAAATCCTCGAAGACACCTATGTGGATGAGGAATTGATCGGGGTGGTTCTCGCGCTGGCCAAACGCGGGTATAAATTTGCACTCGATGATTTTGTCTATAAAGACGAGTTACTGCCTTTAATCGCCATTGCAGATGTCATCAAAATCGATGTGTTGAATTTATCGGAAGCGGAGGTCATTAACCAACTGGCGCTTTTAAAAAATTTAAAATTCAAAGGCAAGCTGCTCGCTGAAAAAATTGAAACCCGACAGCATTTTACCCGCTGTCAGGAATTGGGTTTTCATCTCTTCCAGGGTTATTTTTTCAATCGCCCCGATTTAATCCGCGGTGAAAAAATTTCGGAAAACAAAACCCATCTTTTGCGCCTGCTTACCGAACTCCATAATCCCGACATTCATATGGAGCGTGTGGAAGAGATCATTCTGCAGATTCCCAAATTAAGCTACCGCATTTTAAGACTGGCCAATTCCGCAGCCCTGTACGCAGGAAAAAAAATTGACAGCCTGCTGGATGCCATTCAACAACTGGGGCTTATTCAAATCCGCGACTGGATTAGTCTGTTACTTGTTTCAAGTCTCGATGATGTCGCCCACAGCGTACTCGAACAAACCTTAATTCGTGCCAAAATGTGTCAATCGCTCGCCCGGCAAACCGGAATTGCCGCACCTCATCAGGCCTATACAGTGGGCATGTTGTCAACTTTAGACGCGATTTTAAATGAACCCATGCCCACCCTGCTTGCCAAAATTTCGTTAAGTGAAGAGTTAAATAAAGCCCTGCTGCATCGCAAAGGCGGTATAGGGCAGATTCTGTCAGCCGTGGAATTTTATGAACGCGGCGAGTTTGAAAAACTGAGGGATTTCAATTTTCCACAGGACAGTTTCATTTCCGCCTACCTCGATGGCATTGAATACTCCAACCACGTAATGCAATTGCTGGATTAAAGCTGTCAAGCGACACAACACCTTGGATAATAGTGAAAAAATTGCCGCCTTCAGGCAAAAACACTTTGCCTCTTAAAAAAAATAAGTTATAACAGATTAACCCTGTATCAAGGATTGACAGGTGAGTGGGCAGCGTCTTATGGACGTTGCAGAACGATTTCATGGAGTGAAGAATGAATAATAAAGTATTCTCACAACGTTTCAATCGTGAATTGGCGTTGTTGGATTTTCCAGAAGATATAACAGAAAAAACCAAGGCTGTAGCCAAAGTGTTCGGGGTGACCCGCCATTTGGCCAATGCCATGCTCTTTGGTCACTTGCTTCCTTCTGCGGAGCAATTGGAAAAAATTGCTGAAATTCTTGAAGTTTGTCCGCAATGGCTAAGCGGCGCTACCGATCGCAAAAAAGCGTATTCCGGCAGAGAAACAGCGGAGACCGAGTAGTTTATAAGCTTTTGCGGTATACTTGCAGGCAAGCCCGTGATTCGCACGATCACGGGTTCTGTTGCCATTTTGAGACCTTATTATGGAATGCCTAAGTTATTGTATCGGTAATACCATTGATCTGACGCGTCTGGATCATCATTTTAAGACAGCCCTGGTGGGTTATTCATCCGTTCGTTCCCGCGACGTGTTAAAGCTTAGTCCCATGGACTCCAACACCTACACCCTGTTTGTTTTTAAAAACGGGACCGTGGTTTCCTGGGGAATTAAACGCCATCGTATACGTAATTACCTCGATACCATTAAATTGTTTGTCGACAAGCCAGTGCCCTTCCGGGTGCGGGATGAGTTCAGCTATCAAATCGGCGACCGAACCGCCATTGAACCCCACGATTTTTTTGATGTGGATTGCCTTCTCATTGAAGGCGACAACGAGGAACTGAAGCTCAGTCTTTCCTATGGTTTTTCGCAATCAGTCAAATTGCAGTATTTTGAAACGGTCATTGAAGCCTTGATTGAAAAATACACGCCCATGATCCAAAGCATTTCCAACAAAGGCCAGATGCGGATCACTCGCAATCAGATAAGGCAGGTGATTGGCGAAATTTTAGGAACCATTACTGAAATGAATTTAATCAGTAATTTCCTTTACCATCCCAAGTATTTCTGGCAGCACCCAACCCTTGAAGAATACTACACCATGCTGGAGCGCTACCTTCACATTCAACGGCGGGTTAATGCCTTAAACCATCGCCTGGATACCTTAAACGAAATTTTTGATATGTTTAACAGTTACCTGGAAAATCGCCATTCCCACGGTCTGGAAGTGATCATTATTGTGTTAATTACCATTGAAATTATTTTCAGCGTATTAAATCTTCACATCTGACATTTGCCAAATCCTCTATTCCTTGTGTACGATTGCGTTTTACTCCAAGTAACCTTAAACCATGGAAAAAGTCAAAAAGGACGTTGCTTCGGTTTCGATCACCACCGAGGTCATTGCCGGTATAACTACCTTTCTGACCATGGTGTACATTGCTTTTGTCAATCCAGCCATTCTGCATGAGGCGGGCATGGATCAGGGCGCGGTATTCACTGCCACCTGCTTAGTCACCGCCTTCGCCTGTGCCCTCACCGGCTGGTGGGCCAACACCCCCATTGGCGTAGCCCCCGGCATGGCATTGAACATTTATTTCACCTACAGCGTGGTCCTCAGCATGGGCATTGACTGGCCGCATGCGCTGGCCATGGTGTTTATTTCCGGCCTGTTGTTTTTTATTGTCAGTCTGACGCCGCTTAGGCGCTTGCTGCTTGAAGCCATACCGCAAAACCTGCAGATAGCCATCCTCATCGGCATCAGCCTGCTTATCGCACTCATTGCCTTAAAGAGCAGCCAGATCATCGTCAGTGATGAACACACCATGATGCGACTCGGTGACATCACCCGCCTGGAAACCCTGCTTTTCTTTCTTGGCTTTCTGCTGATTCTCATTCTCGATTATTATAAGGTCCCGGCAGCCATCATCATCAGCATTCTGGGCATCAGCCTCCTAAGCCTGCTGCTCGGATTAACACGTTGGCAGGGTATTGTGGCCTTGCCACCTTCCATGCAGGCGACGTTCCTGGCGCTTGATTTTTCAGGCCTTTCATCCATCGCTGCCATCAAAGCGACCTTTACCTTTTTTCTCATTGCCGTGTTTGATGCAACCGGCACTCTGGTTGGTTTGCTGAATCAATCGCTGTTTAAACAGGAAAAGGATTACCCGCAACGCTTAAGCCGCAGCTTAACCGCCGATGCAGCGGCTTCAACATTGGCTGGCGTGCTGGGTTGTGCAAGCACCTCCCCTTACATTGAATCGGCCGCCGGTATTGAAAGCGGCGGGCGGACCGGCCTGACCGCCATGGTCATTGCTGTCGGTTTTCTTTTGATGCTGTTTTTCTTTCCGTTAGCCCAGATGATCCCAAGCTACGCAGTCGGGCCTGCCCTGCTGTATGTCGCCTGCTGCATGATGAAACATGTCAATGAACTCACGCTTTCTGATCTCACCGAAACCGCCCCCTGCATGCTGACCATCATGATGATTCCGTTCACAGCCTCCATTGCCGATGGCATAGGCAGCGGTATTATTTTTTATACGGTGCTGAAATTAATCACCCGACAGAAAATCAATGCCTGGGTCATTCTCCTGACGCTGATTTTTATACTGTTTTTTATGATCAGTTAAGCTTTCAACTGACGGTAGCGGGCAAGCGCCAGAACTCGCGCTGCGTTATGATCCACCAGCGGCGCAGGGTAAGCCTTTGGCCGTTTCAAGGGCGGCGCATTCCAGGGTTGATGAATCCAGCGGTTATCAAGGCCGCTTAACTCCGGCAACCAGCGTCGCACGTACTCGCCTTCCGCATCGAATTTCTCCCCCTGCAGCACCGGGTTGAAAATACGAAAATAAGGCGCCGCATCTGCACCGCTGCCAGCCACCCATTGCCAACTCGCCGAATTATTGGCCAAATCGGCGTCCAGCAGCGTACTCCAGAACCAGGATGCCCCCAAACGCCAGTCAATGAGTAAATGCTTGGTGAGAAACGACGCAGCAATCATGCGCACCCGATTATGCATATACCCCGTCTGCCATAACTCCCTCATGCCGGCATCAACAAGCGGATAGCCGGTTTTACCCAATTGCCAGGCCTTTAACCGACGTTGATCATTCTCCCAAACGAAGGCATCGAACTCGCTCCTGAAATTGCGCTCCGGCAACGCGGGATAATGGTAGAGCAGATGATAGGAAAATTCCCGCCAACCTAATTCAGACAGGAAATGGTCAGCCGATTGGCCATCGCAGGCAGGATCCCTGCGTGCCTGCTCGATGGCCCGGCCAATTTGCCAGGGACTTATTTCACCGAAATGGAGATGCGGTGAAAGCCTTGAAGTTGACTGAGTGAGCGCAGGCTGATTGCGTCGTTCTTTGTATCCCCGCAAACCCTGATCAATAAACAGTTCCAGTTTTTGCAAAGCGCCTTCCTCGCCCGGCTGCCAGAAATCGCCAAACGCCGATGCCCAATTGGGTGTTGAAGGCAGCAATTGCCAGTCTTTAAGCGACTCCGTACTTACCCCGGCCACTGGCTTTGGCCAGCGGTTAATGCTAACCGGCGCAGGCAGGGTGATTTGTTTTAAGCTTTGTTTCCAATACGGGGTGAAGACTTTAAAATACCCTTCACTTTGCGTTTTTACAGTCCACGGCTCGTTAAACAGACTGCCATTCGTGCTTTCAACATGAACCCCCATGGCCTGCAGGGCCTTCTTAATGGCGCTGTCGCGTGCGATGGCCGCTGGTTCGTAGCAGCGATTCCAGTAAACATAATCGATCTGGAAATCATGGATCAATTGTTGAAGCAAGGGCAGTGGATTACCACGGCGCAGATACAGGGTTAATCCCTGGCCTTGCAATTGCTTTTGCAGCGAGGCAAGGCTATGGTGCAGCCACCAGTGCTGCGCGGCACCCAACTCAGCGCCCTCTTCATCCAGGAGATACAGCGGCAGGAGATTGTCATGCTGGCAAGCCTTGAGCAGGGCAGGATTATCACTGCAGCGTAAATCCCTTCGAAACCAGATTAAAGCCTTCGACATGTTTTTCTTGTTGACCCGCAAGGAGAAATACCAGCATCATACTATAATGATTCTTGTCGCCCAACACCATGAATAAACCGCCTTCCCTGCATCGTATTGTGTTACCCGGACTGCTTGGCAATATTCTGGAATGGTATGATTTTGCGCTCTACGGCTATTTTGCTGCGACAATCACCCCTTTGTTTTTTCCCAATGATAACGCCACGCTGGCGTTATTGACCACCTATGCCGTCTTCGCTGTCGGCTTTATCATGCGGCCGCTGGGCGCGGTCATCTTTGGCTACATTGGCGATAATTACGGGCGAAAAACGGCTCTGTCGTCCGCCATTCTGCTGATGGCCATTCCCACCACCCTCATCGGACTGCTGCCGGATTATCAGCAAATCGGCATGGCAGCCCCCCTGCTGTTAATCCTCTGCCGGCTTCTGCAAGGCCTCGCGGTAGGCGGTGAATTTACCGGCTCCATTGTTTACCTGTTGGAACATGCGCCTCAGGATAAAGGCACCTATTATGGGTCGCTGGCCATGGCTTCGGCTTTTTGCGGTTTGCTGCTGGGTTCAGCCACCGCAGCCGTAACTGATTACTTTACCGCCTCCTGGGCCTGGCGGGTTCCCTTCCTGTTCAGTCTGCTTCTTGGGGTGATTGGCCTGTATCTGCGGCATCACATGCCAGAATCGCCGGTGTTTGCCGAACTGCTGGCTGATAAAAAGGCACGAGGGGTTACGTTTTCCCATTTGTTTAAGCATCATCTCACTACCATGATCCAGGCCATTGGACTCGTGATGCTGCCATCGACGGGTTTTTATTTGTCCTTCCTCTACCTAGCGACTTACCTGCATCATTTTTACCACATTCAATTGCCGCACACGCTAACCATTAACACCTTGACGCTGGCCGTCATCATTGTCTGCTGTCCGATCATCGGTCATGCAGCGGATAAAATTGGCCGCTATCGCGTGTTGATGATGGGTGCACTGGCGTTCATGCTGTTGTCTGCACCGCTTTATTACTGGCTTGGCCGCACAACAACGAGTGCCATTGTCATTTCCCAGATTCTTTTTGCGGTAATGGTGACCTTAAGTTATGCCGTTATTCCCGCAGTATTGATGGCCTTATTTCCGCCAGCCCTTCGCTACACCGGCCTGTCGCTGACGTATAATTTGGCCAATGCCCTGTTTGGAGGAACCAGCGCGTTCGTGGCCACTACCCTGGTGCATTACACCGGCCTTCTCATCATGCCTGGCGTGTATTTAAGCCTGCTTGCGGCCGTGACCTTTGGCATTGTCCTTTGGCAGCGGGCGACCACGGCCAAGGCTTAAGGCCCCTGACATACCAACGCGGAATCATTGGACGCGGTGAACAGGGGTAAGCTGCCGTTTAGCTGGTAATGCCTTATCCGCTCATGTAACAGCGACCCCGAGGTGTTCATGCATTCGATTTCTTCCGGGGTGAATGAATCAGTCGCGCCGTTAATCCAGCTCAATAATTTTCTGGCCGCGGTCAGAGCAGGATTCTGGCTGCAAAAGAAAGGACTGTTTTTGCCATCCTGGATGATCTGGTGCAATTCTTTTTTTAAATCAGCCATGGGTGTTAAATGAAAACTGGCATCGAAGGCCTCGGGTGAAACCGTAAACAAGGCAACCAAATCGATGGGGACCGCGCATTCCGGATAATCAAACGCAATGGTGAATGTTTCAGCGAGCAGGTGAATCATCATTTCAAGAATAGCCGCACTGCCACGGACGCAAGGCATGGCATGGGCTAAATACCAGATGATTTCCTTTAACACCTTGCCATTGTTCTCCAGATGATTTGCATCAAGCTGCTGATAGAGGTCCTCTAACCGTGCAAAAATCGCTTTTAATTGCGTTCGCGGTGTATGCACAAGACCATACCAGGTAATGGGTTTTTGCCCTTCAAATCCGGTGATGGTGTAAAAACAGGTCAATTGCAAACCGTCATGCTCCAGGCTTAAATAGTTGACGGCCTTGATAGTCTGCTCCTGGTTCGCGCCGAACAGAAGGTAAGCAAGACCCACGCTTTCCTGATTTAAGGGTAAGCATTGACTTAATTGCTGATAACGATCGGCGAGGCAGGGAAAAAAACTGGCATAACGCCCCTTTTCGGGATAAAGCAGGGTGAGGGGGGTATCAATGTATTCGCAATGCTCATCGCGCAGAATTCCCAGGTATTCAAGCGACTCCTGCTGCAGGGTAACCGCCATTTGATGCCTGGCCTCAGCAAGAAAGCGGTAGAGGGTCATAAAGGATGGTTTTCCTTTTATGAAAAGAGTCTTTGCTCTGGAAATGGCCTCCCGTTTCAAGGCCTTCCAGTTGTCCTGCTGGTTGGGATTCCAAGCCTGGGTCAATGAGTTTTGTTTTTCCCACATGATTTCGACACAAAAAAACCAACATTGTACAGGTTGATTAACCATTAGTCATGTGTATTTTCCTTTGCCTTTCTTTTTAATTACACTACGGTATTCATCCTGGGCAAAGAGGATTCGATGCTTGAACAGACACTGCGCCATCATTATCAAAAAATGCTCGTCGACCCCTTAGTCCGGGTTTTAAATCAACGCACCACACCGCAGACCATCACCTGGCTGTCCGGTGTCTTTGGTGTCGCCTTTATTCCAGCACTTTGCCAGGGCTATAACAGCCTGGCGATTATGCTGTTGCTGCTTTCCGGCTATTGCGACACGCTGGATGGATCGCTGGCCCGTCATCAGCAGCAGTCGTCGCCGATGGGCTCGGTACTGGATATTATGATGGATCGGCTGGTGGAGTTCGCGGTGGTTTTCGCGTTTTACTGGGTCAATCCACAACACGCCCTCGCCATTATTCTGATGTTGGGCAGTATGCTCTTGTGCATTACCAGTTTTCTGGTGGTGGGTATTTTTAGCCAGAATGAGTCTTACAAGAGCTTTCATTACAGCCCTGGACTGATGGAAAGGGCCGAAGCCTTCTGCTTTTTTATTGCCATGGTGCTGATGCCGCACTGGTTCAATGGCTTAGCGGCGGTTTTTACTGCCCTCGTTTGCCTGACTGCCGTCATTCGCCTGATGCAGTTTGCGCGTGCAGACGCTCACTTTCGCTCCAAGTCCAATCCCTTGCCTTAAAACTGCTAGACTTGTTGTATAAAGTATGCAGAGAGGCTCTCATGGTCAAAGGGTTCGTGTGTGCGTTGATGCTTCTTTTTAATTCAGCCTATGCCAAGGTGGAAGAAGCCATTTTTGCCGGCGGCTGTTTCTGGTGTGTGGAGGCCGATTTCGACAAGGTGAAAGGGGTGCTGGGTACCGTGGCCGGCTTTGACGGCGGCACCAGCAAGGATCCGACCTACAAGCAGGTGTCTGCGGGCGGTACGGGATATGCCGAGGCGGTGAGAGTCATGTATAATCCCGATGTGGTGAGTTACAGGCAACTGGTTGATTTTTTCTGGCGGCATATTGATCCGACCACCAAAGACGGTCAGTTCTGCGACCATGGCCGACAATACCGCAGTGCCATTTTTTATTTAAATGAAGAACAGAAAAAAATTGCCTTGGCCAGTAAAAAGGCGATGGAAAAACGATTTAAGACCGTGTATACGGAAGTCGTTCCGTCGACTCAGTTTTACGCAGCGGAAGATTACCACCAGAATTATTACCAGAAACATAACTGGCGCTATAATTATTACCGTTACCGTTGTGGTCGCGATGCGCGTATTGATAAGGTATGGAACAATGTCAACCATTAAACCGCTGCTGCTACTTTTGCTTTCAACCAGTGTCGCCCTGGCGGCGCCGTCCTTTGATAAAGCCAGCCGCCTTAAGCAATTAACCCCTCTGCAATACCAGGTAACTCAGGAAAACGCGACTGAGAAAGCGTTTGATAACGCCTACTGGAATAACAAGGCTGAAGGGATTTATGTGGATGTGGTTTCCGGCGAACCATTATTCAGTTCCACCGACCAATACGATTCAGGAACAGGATGGCCGAGTTTCACCAAACCCATTTCCTCAGAAACCGTGGTCTTAAAGAAAGAACGCTCCTGGTTATTTTTTCAACGCACGGAGGTGCGTTCCCGATATGGCAATTCCCATTTAGGGCATGTGTTTGACGATGGGCCGCAACCCACTGGATTACGTTACTGTATGAATTCAGCCGCACTGCGCTTTATTCCAAAACAGGACATGGAAAAGGAGGGCTATGGACAATACCTCTACTTATTCAAGCATTAAAACCTGGCTGTACCGCTTGTCGCCCCTGCTTCTGCTTCTTGTTGCCGCAGGTCTGTTTTTTAGCCTGGGGTTGCATCACTATTTAAATTTTGAGCAGTTACAACAACATCACCAGACGCTGAGGCGCTGGACCTCGTCCCATTATGTTCTGGTGACGGCGTTGTTTATGCTGACCTACATTATTACCGTCGCCATTTCAATCCCGGGGGCCTTATTACTCACCTTGACGGGAGGGCTGTTGTTCGGCACGGTCCCAGGCAGCATTTATGTCGCTTTCAGCGCAACCCTGGGCGCCGTGCTGCTTTATTTTGCTGTGCGTTTTGCTTTTATGGATTTAATGAATAAAAAAGCCGGCGGCAAACTGGCTGTAATGCGTCAGGGATTTCAAAAAAACGCCTTCACCTACCTGCTGGTTTTGCGCATCATCCCGCTGTTTCCGTTCTGGTTGGTGAATATTGTGCCGGCCTTACTGAATGTACCAGTCAGAACTTACATTGCCGCCACCTTTCTTGGCATTCTTCCCGGCACCCTCATTTATGCGAGTGTCGGCAGCAGTCTAAATTATTTATTTGCGCACAATAAAACACCCGATCTGACGATCATTTTTCACCCACACATCCTGTTACCCTTGCTTTGTCTTGGATTGCTTATTCTTTTGCCGGTCGCTTACCGCTACTGGTTCAATAAAACGTCTTCCGGGCAAAAAGCAGCCAATGACGATACATTCGAATAACAATGTGTTAATTTACCAGACCTTATGAAAAGGGTAGCCGGGTTTGCTGCGCGGCCTTGTGCAGGTGCGTCACAAAAAGACTCGAATTTGTGCAATAATTATTTTATTTTAACAAAGATTCCCATGTTAATTTGCAACCGTCACATCACTGGGCAACAACTGAAAGACTTTGATCAACTGCTTGACGTGTGCAAGCAGGCGGATGGTGGATTGCCGGCTTTTTACCGGCATATTCTCACCCAGAAAAGGGACACGGAAAGCAACGTCCTCTACTATGAAAAAGACAGACTGGTTGCTTTTTTAAGCGTTTATTTTTTCTATTCTAATGCCTGCGAAATCAGTTTGCTGGTGGCTCCCTCTCATCGCCGTCAGGGATTATCCCGTTTGCTGCTGGAGACGATCCTCCCTCTGTTAACCGCCAAGCAGATGGATTTTGTCATTTTTTCCATGCCGTCTAACCTGAACACGTCCTGGCTCGCCAACTCAGGTTTTAGCTATCAGCAAACCGAATACCACATGCAGCGCAATGGCTATAAACCCATTCTGCTTAATCAGCCCCGCCTGACTGTCAGAAAAGCTGAATTTAACGACGTCGAGACACTGTGTGCCATTGACGATGCCTGCTTTAAAGAGGGACAGATGAGCGTGCCGTCGCGATTCATTACCCTGCTCGATGACAATGATTACAGCATTTTTGTGGCCCTGCTGGATGGAAACCCTGTGGGTAAAGCCCATATTCGCTGGCAGGAAACCCATGCCTTGTTTTCCGACATTGCAATCCTTCCTGCCTATCAACGCCAGGGTCTTGGCAGCGAATTGCTCGCGTATTGCATCAATCACGCCTTAACGCAGGGCAAAGAGCGGCAGGAGCTGGATGTTGAAACCACCAATCGCGGCGCGCTTGATCTGTACCTTCGTCATGGCTTCAGCGTCCTTTATGAACATGACTACTGGTTTATACCCATTGATTCCTTGCGAATCATGCTGGTGTCGAGTATGGCTCGCAGCCAGCAATAATGCTTATAAAACAATGGCCTGTACCGTGCTGCTGCCCCTCCCACGAAAGAATTGTCAATTCGCTTGACAGGTTTTCTTGCCCCCCTTTAGTATTGCCTTTTATTGCTTACGGAAAGCCCTGAGGGTATGGAATGAAAAAGCGCGTGGTGATCACTGGCATGGAGATCGTGTCGTCCATCGGTAACGGATTAGACAATTTTTGGGCGGCAGCGGTTAAAGGCCAATGCGGGATAAAACGCATTCAAAATTATGACCCAAGCCCTTACCCCACCCAGATTGCCGGCGAAATCCATGATTTTTCCCTAGCCCATCTTCCGGAATTCGATAAAAGCAAACGCTACCCGCGAGCGACTCAATATGCCCTTTATTGCAGCCATCACGCCATTGAACGTGCCGGTTTAAGCAAGACTGAATTGGCAAAAGCCGGCACCTACATTGGCACAAGCTTAGGGGGCACGCCTGAACTGGAATCCGCTTATCAGGCTTTTTTTAATGAAGGATGGAAAAAAATCCCTCCGCTGAGCGTCATCCGCGGCATGCCCAATTCTGTAGCCAATCACATTGCCATTGCTTTTGGTTTAGGCGGCCCGAACTCCACCATTTCCAATGCCTGCGTTTCGTCTGCTGAAGCCATTGGCAATGCCTATCAGCAAATAGCCGAAGGACGGTTAAGCGTCGCGCTCTGCGGTGGAACGGAATCCCTGTTGTGGGAAACCATCATGGCGGCCTGGTGTAAATTGCGGGTTATGTCAACCCAGAATGAGAATCCCGCTCAGGCCTGCCGACCCTTCGATAAAAATCGCAGCGGCATGGTGATGGCTGATGGCGCGGGAATCCTCATCCTGGAAGAATATCAGCACGCCCGCGCACGGGGCGCGGCCATTTGGGGCGAAATCATCGGTTTTGGCGCCAGTTGCGACGCCTATCATGTCACCGCACCGGACTCTGAAGGTCAGGTTCGTGCCATTCAAACCGCTCTTGATGATGCCCGTCTCAGCATCAATGACGTGCAATACATCAATGCCCATGGCACAGGCACTGAACTCAACGACATCACCGAAACAAAAACCATCAAACGCGTGTTCGGCGAGCGGGCTTACGATATACCCGTTACAGCACAAAAAGCCATGACCGGCCATCCCATAGGCGCTGCCGGCGCCATGGAAATCATAGCCACCGCGTTAAGTTTAAAGGAAGACCTGTTGCTGCCGACCATTAATCTCAATGAGCCCGATCCTGCCTGTGATTTGGATTATGTCGCCAATAACGCCCGCAAACAACCGATCGATATCGCCTTGTCTCAACATTTTGCTTTTGGTGGAGCCAACGCCGCCCTGTTGCTTAGAAGCGTATCTTAATGGCGCTATTACTGCGGCCATGACAGGCAATAAAACATGATTCGCAACTAATCCCGCATCGCGGTATAATCCTGCTATTTTGCATGGTTTATATAGGTTCGTTGATGAAGGCATCTTTAGTTGAAATTGCAAATCGGGTACAGGGTACGGTAGTCGGGGATGAACAATTACTTGTCCAGTGCATATCCCCCATTGATAATATTCTTCCCGGCTCACTGGTTTTTGCTGACGGGAATGACAATTTGAAAATTGCCGAGCAATCGGAAGCAGCCGCCATTCTGGTGAATTTGTCGGTCACCAGCGACGTTAAACCCGTTATCCAGGTTAAAAACCCGATTAAAGCCTTTATCGAGTTACTCAACCACTTTTACCCGCAGCCGCAGCCAGCCCCCGGAATTCATCCTACCGCTGTGATTGCACCCGACGCCACCGTTGGTAAAAATGTCTACATCGGCCCTTACGTGGTGATCGGCGCACAGACCGTGATTGGCGATGAATGCATCCTGAAGGGCCATGTCCACATTGGCGAAAAAGTAACGATTGGCGCTGGTACCACCCTGCATCCGAACGTTACCATTTACGATGGTTGCCACCTTGGCCAGCGTGTGTGCATTCATGCGGCCACCGTGATCGGTTCGGATGGATTCGGCTATACTTTTGTTGATGGACAACACCTCAAAATGCCCCATCTTGGCAATGTGGTCATCGAAGACGATGTGGAAGTGGGTGCCAATGCGGTGATTGACAGAGCCACGCTGGGTTCTACGATCATTGGGGCAGGAACGAAAATTGATAATCTGGTTCAGGTTGCGCATTCCGTTAAACTGGGGCAGCACAATATTCTCTGTGCATTCACCGGCATCGCCGGCAGTACCACCAGTGGTAACCATGTCATTTTCGCTGCCAATGTCGGGGTTAGCGATCATGTGCGCATCGATGACGGGGTCATTTTAGCCGCACGCGCGGGTGTTCCACCTAAAAAACATTTGCTGGAAGGCAATATTTATCTGGGCAATCCAGCACGTCCACGCGACAAAGCCATTGAGCAAGAACTTTCCGTGACGCGTATTCCACTGATGCGGAAAAACTTAAAAGCCTTAAGCGAGAAAGTCAATGAGTTGAGTGAGCGTTTAGCTCAATATGAAGCGAGTGAATAATGACATCCCCATTAATTCTGGTTGACGGTTCATCCTATTTTTTCCGTGCTTTCCATGCATTGCCTCCCTTAACCAATTCCAAAGGCAAACCCACGGGTGCCATTTATGGTGTGGCCAATATGGTCAAGCGCTTAATCAAGGATTATAAACCGCAGCATCTGGCGGTTATTTTTGATGCCAAAGGAAAAACGTTCCGCGATGACTGGTACCCGGAATACAAGGCACACCGCGCCCCCATGCCCGATGACTTAAGCTGTCAGTTTGAACCTCTGCTGACCTTGTTAAAAGCCATGGGATTGCCCTTGCTTATTGTCGATGGAGTAGAAGCGGACGATGTTATCGGCACCCTCGCCGTACTGGCCGCGGCCCAAGGCCGTCAAGTCATTATTTCCACTGGCGACAAGGACATGGCCCAGCTGGTCAATCCGCAGGTAACCCTCATTAACACCATGACCAATCAATTATTAGACAGCCATGGGGTTTATCAGAAATTTGGCGTCAAACCCGAACAAATCATCGATTACCTGACCTTAATTGGCGACAGCGTCGATAACATTCCTGGCGTAAACAAATGCGGCCCTAAAACAGCGGCTAAATGGCTGGAGCAGTATCAAACGCTCGATAACCTGGTAGCCAATGCGCATGCCATCAGCGGTAAAATCGGTGAGAATCTGCGGGAAGCCCTGCAGCATTTACCGCTTTCCAAACGCTTGGTCACCATCAAAACGGACGTGGAATTACCAATGACCCTTGATGAATTGGTTATTCAGACAGCCCAACCACAACCACTCACCGACCTGGTTCGCGAGCTTGAATTTAAAGGTTGGCTTAAAGAATTACTGAGCAGCCAGGAGCCCCAGCAGCAATTGCAAATCGACATGCTTGAAGAAGAATCCTCTGTCATTCACTATGCCCTGATTACCACCGCAGCCGACTTAGACGAGTGGGTAACCCAACTCAATGGCTGCAGCCAGTTCAGCCTGGATACCAAAACCGCCCAGTTTGAACCGGTGGATGGCCAACTCGTTGGGATTGCGCTGGCTACGGACACACAAGGCGCAGCCTATATTCCAATCGGCCATGCGAATCAGGACGAGCAACTGCCGCTGGATTTGGTTTTAAATGCCTTAAAGCCGGTTTTAGAAAACCCAGGCATTGGCAAAATTGGCAAAAATCTCAAATACGATTACTGCATTCTTAAAAACCACGGCATTACCCTCCGCGGTCTCGCCTTTGACACCATGCTGGAATCCTATGTTTTAAACAGCAGCAGCAGTAGCCACGACATTGAATCGCTCTCATTGAAATACTTAGGCCACAAGACCATACACCTTGAAGAAATTGCTGGCAAGGGCAGTAAACAATTGCCTTTTGACCATATCCCGCTTACCCAGGCAGCCCCCTATGCCGCTGAAGAGGCGGACATTGCGCTGAGATTGCATCACACCCTTTACCGCCAACTGGATCCATCACTTAAACAGGTCTTAAACGACATTGAAATGCCGCTAGTCACCGTGCTTGCAGAAATTGAAAACCACGGGGTGCTTATCGATGAAAACGCATTGACTCGTCATGGGCAACGCCTGAAAGAACGCATGGTTGCGCTGGAAATGGAAGCGGTGCAACTGGCGGGACGGCCCTTTAATTTAAACTCCCCCAAACAGTTGCAGGAAATTCTGTTTGATGAATTAAAATTGCCAGTGTTTACCAAAACCCCCACAGGCCAACCGTCCACGGCCGAATCGGTTCTGCAGGAGCTGGCTTTTGATTACCGATTACCAGCCGTTATCCTTGAATACCGCGGTTTAAGTAAACTGGTCTCGACCTACATTGATGCCCTGCCGAAACGCATCAACGCGCGTACGCACCGTGTCCATACCTGTTACAATCAGGCGGTGGCCGCCACCGGCCGTTTGTCGTCCAGTGATCCCAATCTGCAGAATATCCCCATTCGCAGTGAAGAAGGACGCCTTATCCGCAAAGCGTTTATTGCTCCGCCTCATCACCGCATCCTGGCGGCTGACTATTCCCAGATTGAGTTGCGCATCATGGCGCATTTGTCGCAGGATCCCAATTTGCTTAAAGCTTTCGCACAGGGATGGGATATTCATGCGGCTACAGCCAGCGAAATTTTTCAAGTCAGCCTCGACGACATTACCCAGGAGCATCGCCGTCGTGCGAAAGCAATCAATTTCGGCTTGATTTATGGCATGTCCGCTTTTGGCCTGGCCAAACAATTAGGCATTGAACGTCAGGATGCCCAATATTACATGGAAACGTATTTTAAACGTTATCCCGGTGTCCTCGATTACATGGAACGCACCCGCAGACAGGCGCATCAATTCGGCTATGTGGAAACCTTATTTGGCCGCCGTCTGCATCTACCGGAAATTAATACGCGCAACATCATGCGTCAGAAAGCCGCCGAGCGGGCGGCCATCAATGCCCCGATGCAGGGCACCGCCGCCGACATCATTAAAAAAGCCATGTTGGCAGTAGCCGATTGGCAAAATCAACAAAAAGAACCATTAGCCCGTATGATCATGCAGGTTCATGATGAATTGGTGTTTGAAGTGCACGAAGAGGCCGTTGAAGTTTGCCGCCAGACTATCCCGTCGTTAATGGAAAATGTCGTGCAACTTTCCGTGCCCTTGCAGGTTTCTGTGGGTGTAGGCCTCAACTGGGATGAAGCACACTGACAAAAAAGGCGGGATAACCCGCCTTTTCAGCAAATGAAACGTTTTACCAGGATATTAACCCATAAAGAATGGCTGAAATAGCAATGAGGCCAATCAGGGTGATAAAGCCATCGGTAATCCTGTGACGATAGGGTTTCATTGCGGGCACTTTTAATAGCGCATACATGGGCAATAAGAACAGAATCATCGCAATCACCGGGCCGCCCAGGGTTTCAATCATCCGCAAAATACTGGGATTAATGGTGGCGACGATCCAGCAGGTGATAATGATGAAAATATCAATGGCCAAGTACAATTGATAGCGTTTGCCGTCGGCTTCGTTGTGCTTTTTGGCCATGGATTTGATCAATAAGCCGTGCATCCCTTCACTGGCCCCCAGGTAATGCCCGAGGAAGGATTTGGAAATGGCGATAAACGCAATGCAAGGCGCCGCATAGGCAATCAGTGGATTGTTAAAATGGTTCGCCAGGTAAGACAGGATGGTAATGTTCTGCCGCTTGGCTTCAGCCAAATCCTGTGGCGATAAACTGAATACGCAACTGAATACAAAAAACAGCACAGTCACCACCATCATCAGGTGGCTGTAACGCAGGATCTGGTTGCTTCGGCGATCCGCATCCTGGCCATACTGCTGTTTCTGGTGGACGGCGAAGGAAGAAATAATCGGCGAATGATTAAATGAAAACACCATGACCGGAATGATTAGCCACAGGCACATCAGTAGCCCATGCCCGTTGGGGTCAATCGCGGCGGATTGATTTAAAATGGCCCCATTCCAGTGCGGGATTAAATAAAGCGCCAGCAGCATAAGCATGGTGATGAACGGATAAACCAGAACACTCATCGCCTTTACCACAAACTGCTGCCCCACCCGGATAACGGCCATTAACGCCAGGATCAGGGTAATGGATAACACAGCCCGTGACGGCGGCGTAATCCCCAGCTGATTAATCAAAAAACTCTGCGTCGTATTGGTAATGGCGACACTGTACATTAACAGCAGAGGGTAAATGGCAAAAAAATAGAGGAAGGTTAAGACTTTGCCCGCCAGCGCCCCAAAATGCTCATCGACAACGGCAGTGATGTCGGCTTTGGGTTTTGAGCCGGATAACACAAAACGACAAAGGGCACGGTGAGAAAAATAAGTCATCGGGAATGCGAGCACGGCCATGATCAATAACGGCCAAAAGCCATTCATCCCGGCATCAATAGGCAGGAAAAGAACGCCTGCGCCAATGGCTGTTCCATACAGCCCAAGCATCCAGATCGTATCCTGCTTCTGCCACTCAGAAACTTTGAGCGAAGTCTCCGTTGTTACTACCCCTGCGTCATGAGAAGACATATAACATCCTTCGTTAATTACTTAAAATACGGCTATCCGCCCTGTCACCTGCTTGATCAAGCAATGTCTGTTTTTTATACAAACGTCGTCCAAAATAACAAATTTAAGGGGGTAACGCAAGAGTAGCTCTTACGTCTTGCCAAGAAACTCTGCAACAAAGTTGAACAATATTGCAACACAATGGTATAATTGTATTCTTTTTATGACCGCTTTGGTGATGAGAAAACCGCTTTCGCAACTCGGTGACATTAACCAAACCGATCATTACTTAACCCAAAGGACCCATTCAATGACGATGATGTCCCGTCGAAACCAAGCCGCTCGTCACATCATTTTGTTGTTCACGCTCTTAGTCAGTGTCACGTCTTACGCCACCGATCAATCCCTGTGCAACTATCTGGGAACAGGCGTTAAGCCCAATTTAAGACTTCAATTGCAGGCCAATGGCGGCAACTCATGGGGTCAATACCAGGCGGGCTATGGCAACTGCCAGAACAATGCCGGCGCCGGAATTCCCACCCATAGCGAGGCGGACAAACAATGGAGTGCATGGACTATTTATGATGAAAATAATAACTACTATGGCACCCTGACCCTGTTGAACAATGGATCGACCGTCCGTTTTCAAAACTACCGCAATGACGCGAAAAACGGTTATTATATTGATGGCCTGGAGCTTAGACAGGAGCCGAACAACCCCCGACAATGGATTATCCGCGTATCAGACAAAGGCAAAATTGTCACCCCGGATAACCCAACGGATGCAGGCCCCTTTGCTGACACACCTCGCGCCACGCCGGCCGTGTATGCAATTAATACCTCCAAACCTTACCTGCTGAAGGTCAAGGGCAATCAAATTGTGGATAATGAAGGCAATGTGATTGTGATACGTGGAATGGCAAGACCCTCGCTCGAATGGAATAAACAGGGTCAGTTTCTCAGTGAAGATGACCTTCTGAACATGAAAAAATGGGGAGCCAACACCATCAGGCTCTCGCTTAAACAAAAAAGCTGGCTTGAGTCCAAACCGGCGGATGTCAAAGGCTCTTATAAACAAATCGTTGACGCCATCATTTACCATGCCACGCAAAACGGCATGGCGGTTATCATCGATTTGCACTGGCTTGATAAAGACGGTCAGGACAACATGGCCTTTAAAGAATCGTCCGTTAAATTCTGGCAAGACGTGGCTCGCCAATACAAAGAGTACGGCACCGTCATGTTCGAATTATTCAATGAACCGGTCATTGATAAGGACGTCTGGCTTAAAGGTAACGCCAGCTATGCGGGCTATCAGGAGCTGGTTGATGCCATTCGGGCTACCGGTGCAAACAACATTTGCATTGTCAATGGCACGGAGTGGGGATTTAATTTAAGTTTTGTGAATGCCAGCGACAATTACCGCTATGTGATCAAGGGAGAAAACATCGTTTACGGCTCGCATCCCTATCAGCGGCCCTATGAACAAATCAGCGCCAGTTTACAGGGCGTCATAGGTAAATATCCCGTCATTTTTACCGAATTTGGCGATAACATCCGGGATCATTTCCCAAAAACCGCCCAAGACAGCGTCCCGGATACCTATAAACAATCCTACACTGCCATCCTGAACTACATTCAGGATCATCAGGTTCATTATACGGCCTGGGCCTGGTGGGTAGAAGACGCCAAACCTGACTTCCCTACCTTGATTGCGGACTGGACCGGCACACCCATCAATGGCGGGATACTGGTCAAACAGGCAATGGAAGCGAATCCAGGCACACCCCTTCTTATCACCAGCAGGGGTAAATGACCTGACTATTAAAAAGGCGGAAATCCCGGGTTGCGTTGTTTTAAAACATCCCGGGGTTAAAGCCTAGCGTTCGTCGCACACGGTAAAATAACCGTGACGATAGGGGTTACTGCGGGAACGAAAAACGTAATCGCGGCAGCGCTGACCATTTTCATCGGTGTAGCGTTTATCAAGACGGAAAGCAAAATCAGCAAAATTCATGTCCTGTTGTAATTCACGCTGTTGATTGGCGCGATCTTCCTCTTCCATTTTCTTAAAATAATGACTGAGCTTGCTGGCATACACGGAAGAGAAAACCAGACTCATGATGAGCAGAACGATTGTTTTTTTCATATAAAATACCCATAGTAAAACAACACGGTCAATATTAAACCATACATTGGTCCCGTTGACAAAATTTTAATCATCACTGTGTTCAACCGGGATATCTTCATGGGCACGAAATCGTTAAAATGAAGCCATCCTACCAACTGGATGGTAATCATGCCTCACGAACTGCCCAAACGGATTTTAACTCTTTTTTTAGTGTTTGCTTTTCTTTATCTTTTACTGCTGCCTTTTATTAATTACCCGCTAACCACGATTTTAAAGCCGCTGCCGATTGTCTGCCTGATGATCCTGGTTAAAACCATGCCGCAGGATTTCAGGATTAAACTCCTGCTGACTCTGGCTCTAGGCTTTTCTTTGGGCGGTGATGTCGTCTTGACGCACCCAAGTCAGCTCGCGTTCATGATTGGCATGGTGTGCTTTCTGTTGGCTCATTGTGTTTACATCAATCTCTTTTTGCGTGATTTTCAGTTTAATCGCAATCGCCTGATGATTAGTTTAATTCCTTTAAGCCTTGCCATCGGCGGCTACAGCTATTTTCATACCGCCTTCGGACAGTTAGCCATCCCGATTTTAGTGTATCTCATTGCCTTGCTTACCATGGTCTTTTCCGCTTTCCAGGTGAAGCAACAGGCAGGGACTATTATCTCTGGCGCCTGCTTTTTCCTGGTATCGGACAGTCTGTTGGGTTTGGGTCTCTTTGTTATTCCTTCACGCTGGATGCCTTTGGCGGTGATGATCACCTATTATCTCGCGCAACTGTTTATAACCACGGGGGTGCTGAACCGTCAGCCAGAGACGTTCGCCAGTCCGTGAATCCTTATCAGTCGGTTTAACGATCTTGGCCAATCTTTATTTGGGAGAAACCGCGGCGCAAGCCGCGGTAAAGCAGTCAGGTTAAACTGCAATGGGCGCTTTGATTGCCGCATGGCATTGATAGTTTTCAAACACAAAATCGTCGAAGCGGTAATCAAACAGGCTATCCGGGCGACGGGCCAAGCGCAGTTGCGGTAAAGGCAAGGGCTCGCGTGCCAATTGGGTGCGGGCCTGTTCCAGGTGATTTAAATACAGGTGGCAATCACCGCCAGTCCAAATAAACTCCCCCACCTCCAGATTGCACTGTTGCGCAACCATGTGGGTCAACAGAGAATAAGAGGCGATATTAAACGGCACACCTAAAAAAATATCGGCAGAACGTTGATACAGCTGGCAGGACAACTGGCCGTTGGCGACATAAAACTGAAAAAGGGCATGGCAAGGCATCAAAGCCATCTTGTCGAGTTCGCCGACATTCCAGGCACTGACAATCAATCGCCTTGAATCAGGATTGGTCTTAATCTGCAGAAGCAGCTCGCTTAGTTGATCGATGGTACGGCCATCCGCTGCCGGCCAGGAGCGCCATTGCTGTCCGTACACAGGCCCCAAATTGCCCTCGCTGTCAGTCCATTCATCCCAGATGGTCACGCCGTTTTCATGCAGGTAGGCAATGTTGGTATCGCCTTTTAAAAACCACAATAACTCATGAATAATGCTTCGCGTGTGTAATTTCTTGGTGGTAACCAGAGGGAAACCCTCCTGTAAATTAAAACGCATCTGGTAACCAAACACCGACAGCGTACCGGTCCCGGTACGATCCGATTTTTTTACACCTTTATCCAGTACATGTTGTATTAATTCAAGATATGTTTTCATGATTCAGCCCGCCACCACAACCAGAGTCCTAAAATAAGCATGGGAATTGATAACAACTGCCCCATGGTTAACCAACCCAATGCCAAATAACCCAATTGCACATCAGGCACCCGGAAAAATTCGACAACCATCCGGCTCATAGCATACCCGATTAAGAACAAAGCCGATACCCGCCCTGTCGGACGAGGCCTGGAGGCATACCACCAGAGCAGAATAAACAAAGCAATTCCTTCAAGACCCAGCTCATACAGTTGCGACGGATGCCGTGGCAGCCCGTCGGAATGGGGAAAAACCATGGCCCAGGGAACAGTCGTTACCCGCCCCCACAACTCACCATTAATAAAATTGCCTGCCCGGCCGGCGGCCAATCCCAAAGGCACCAGCGGTGCAATGAAATCCCCAACTTGCAGGAAGGTTTTTTTGGTTTTACGTGCAAACAAAGCCAGAGCGACCATCACCCCCAGCAATCCGCCATGAAACGACATGCCGCCTTCCCATAACCTAAACAAGGACAAGGGATTAGCCAGGAGTTGCTGAGTGCCATAAAACAGCATATACCCCAAGCGGCCGCCGAGAATAACACCAATGGCCGCATAAAAAATCAGGTCGCTGATTTGTTCACTGCTCCAGTCAAGCGCATACCGTTTCGCCCGCCAATGCGCAAGCAGCCAGGCCATGACAAAGCCCAAAAGATACATCAACCCATACCAATGCACCTGCAGGGGGCCAATGGAAAAAGCAACGGGATCAATGGAAGGAAATGGCAGCATGATAACCTCAGTAAATGGGTGTCAGAACAGCAGGCTCAGCGCTGTAAAAAACAAAATAACCACAAAACCGTAACGCAATTGTTTTACCGGCAGAATATAATTTAATTTTGCACCAAGTGGTGCAAATAGCACACTGGGGATAGCCACAGCGACCACGGCCGGCCAGTAAATAAACCCGGTGGCATAAGCTGGCAGCCCGGACTCGCGGCTACCGGTCAAGATAAAAATAAGGGTGCCGAGGAGGGCGACTGTCAACGTGCATAAGGACGACACCGGGGCAATTTTTCGGGTATTCACCCCGCAGTAAGTCAGGTAGGGAATAATCAGCACGCCACCACCAACCCCTAACAATCCTGATTTAAAACCAATAATCCCTGTCACCAGGGCATTAATCCACCCGCGAGGGAATTGGCGATGCCGGGTTACTTTCTCTTCGCGAAGCATTTTAACGCCCACCAAGAGTAAAAAGAGACCAAAAATAATTTCCAGCACCCGCGTCGGAATAAACGAGGCACTGACAGCACCGGCAATTACACCCACGAAAATACCCGGCCATAAGCGATGATAAACCCCCCACAGGATATCGCCCAGTTTAAGGTGGGAATAAATGGACGATTGCGAGGTAAAGATCATCACCGCTAATGATGTCCCCGCCGCAAAATGCATGCTTAAGGAAGGGGGAATCACGTCTTGCTGCTGGAAAATAAAAAGCAGGGCCGGCACCACTACAAGGCCGCCGCCAATGCCGAGTATGCCCGACAACAAACCGGCAATCACACCGGCTGTGGCATAAATCAGCGAGGTGAATAAAAAATCCGGCATCTAGGACCGCCCGGCCCGAATCAGCCCGCCCAGGCCTTCCGACTCCAGCGCGCGCTGCAGGTGCAGGCGTATGGCCTGAGGATGTTCAAGCTCAAGCACCTCGGCTAAAATTTTACGGGCATTGGCTAATGAGAAATTGCGAATCACCCATTTAACGCGAGGCAAACTGACCGAATTCATGCTTAAAATATCGAAGCCCATGGCCATTAATAAAATAACCGCCAGGGGATCGCTGGCCATCTCGCCGCAAATGCTGACCTCGACGCCCGCGGCATGCCCGCCTTCCACCACTTTCATCAAGGTCTGCAGCATGGCCGGGTGAAAGGCGTCGTACAGGCCGGCAACCCGGGCATTGTTACGATCGACTGCCAATAAATACTGCGTTAAATCATTGCTGCCGACAGACAGAAAATCAACACGTTTCGCCAATTCACGAGCCAGATAAACCGCGGCGGGTACTTCCACCATCACACCAAGACGGGGTTTTTCAATGTTGCAGCCTTCTTCCAGTAATTCGCGATAAGCCTGTTCAATCAACAAGATGGCTTCCTCCACCTCGCCCAGGGTTGTCACCATTGGCAACATGATTTTAAGGTTATTCAATTCTTCACTGGCCCGCATCATGGCACGGATCTGCATTAAAAACACATCGGGATGATCCAGGGTGATGCGGATGCCCCGCCAGCCTAAATACGGGTTATCTTCTTCGACCGGGAAATAAGGCAGGGTTTTATCGCCGCCAATATCCAGAGTGCGCATGGTGACATAACGCGGTGCGAATGCCTTTAGAATTTGCCGGTAAATGATGTGTTGTTCGTCTTCGGAAGGAAACCTGTCGCGGCTCATGAATGGAATTTCAGAGCGGTAAAGACCGACCCCCTCAGCGCCAACACTCATGGACAGACCCGCGTCCATGGCCAGACCGGTATTCACCTGGAGAGAAACGCGGTAATTATCCAGGGTTTCTGCCGGCTTGTCGCGCAGACTGACCAAACTCTGATTCAAGGCTTCCTCTTCTTTGGCAAGTTTTTTGAATTCAGCCAATACCGATTTGGACGGCGAAAGATAGATATTCCCGAGAAAGCCGTCGACAATGATGGCCCGACCACTTAACTGCTCGACTTTCAACCCCCTGACACCCATCACGGTGGGCACATCCAGGGCACGCGCTAAAATGGCCACATGAGAGTTATTGGCGCCACGCGCCGACACCACCCCCACCAGCTGGCCTTTGGGCACTTCCGCCAATGCCGAGGCGGGGATTTCCTCCCCAATGAGCACCGTACGGCGCGGGTAAGTAATTTCCTCACGCTGGCCGCGTTGCAGTTCGGCCAGCACTCGCCGGCCAAGATCACGAAAATCGCTGGCGCGCTCTCGCAGGTATTCATCTTCCATGCTTTCAAATTGCTGCACGTGTTTTTTAATGACGACGGACAAGGCAGCCTGGGCGCTTAATTTTTCCTGACGAATGACTTCCTCCACTTCCGCGCCCAGGCTTTCATCATCGAGGATACGAACATACACATCGAACAGGGCATGCTCTTCTTCCGCCACATTGCTTTTCATACGCCGGCTTAAGCGTTGCATGTCTTCGCGAGCAACCTGCAGCGCTTCATAAAAGGTCGTCACTTCCTCATCGACGTCCTCTTCCTCAACCGGAATACGAGGCACGGCATCAATGTCTGCGGGCGGATAAACGACCACAGCACTGCCAATGCCGATACCCGGGACGCTGCCTATTCCGCTTAATGAAGTCTGTACTACATCAGCCTTCTGTGCGCCGATGGGTTTGGGCTGAGTAAGTTCGGCCAGTTCCCCTGTTGCCTCGGCATGGGCAATAATGCCACCGAGCTGGGCGGCGAGCGTAATTAAAAACGCCTCTTCCGCGTCGTCGAAACAGCGCCGTTCAGACTGCTGCACGGTAATAACGCCGTATAATTTACGATGCTGAATAATGGGCACACCAAGAAATGCTTTAAACTGCTCCTCTTCAAGCAGCGGATCATGGTGAAAATCAGGATGATTGGGCGCATCCTCGACATTGATGGGTTCTTCACGTCGCCCTACCAGGCCAATGATGCCGCTGTCCAAACCCACCCGGACACGAAACTGGGCCTGTTTGTTTAATCCATCAGTCGCAATCAGGACATACTCGGCATGTTTGCTGTCAATGAGGTAAACAGAGACAGCATCGGTATCAACAGCTTTTCTAACCCGTTGTACCAATATGTCCAAAGCCTCTGTCAAATGGTTGGCTGTGGTGACGTCCTGTACGATGCGCTTGAGAATTTTTAACATTTATCGATTATGATTACCTCGCTTGCGGCGGTGGCTGAATGGGCTACGGCGTTTTTTTAATAAATACTCAAGTTCTTTCATTGCCTGAGCATACACTTGTCGTTTAAAAAAAATAACCTGCGCTGGCGGCTCGTTGTAATCAATCCAGCGCCAGCTGTCAAACTCGGGTGAGTCGCTTAAATCAAGACGCACTTTCTGCTCACTGGCGACTAACCGCAACAGGTACCATTTTTGCTTTTGACCAATGACCAAGGGTTCGCTGCCATGGCGCAGATATTGTTTGGGGAGGCGGTATTTAAGCCAGCGCCGGGTAGAGCCTAAGACTTCGATGTCTTCTTTATCAAGTCCCACTTCCTCCCGCAACTCGCGAAACATGGCATCCAGCGCGGTTTCCCCCTGCGCTAAACCGCCCTGAGGAAATTGCCAGGCATCATGACCATGCCTTCGCCCCCAAAAAACCCGTCCAGAGTCATTAACCAGGATGATCCCTACATTCAGCCGATACCCGGCACGATCAATCACCATCTCATCACTGCTTAGACTAAATCACTAATGGCATAATTTTTCCATAAACTGCAAGACCTTGGCAAATAAATCTGCGATTATTGTTGACTGAACGGATAAGGGGCCAAATCTGACCTCTCCGCGGATTCCTCCTGGGGATGTTGTGCAGTTGGATTAAGGCACAGACCATACAGCGCATACAAGGATGGAAAATCGGACGGTTTGGGCTCAGGCGTTACCGTTTGAATATCGAGAGAAACGTCCTGGATGGCGGCGTCCACTCGAAGCGTTGTGATTACCTCTGAGGTTAAATGAAGTGCGCTACGCAGCAATTCTCCGCGATAGGGAATCTGATTTTCACAGACAGCCATGTAAAATTGCGTGATTTCGGCAATAACCGTGTCCATGAATGCCGGTAGAATAGTCAGCGTGCCGGCCAAAGATGAATAGGTGTATTGATTATCGAACAAGTCAGCCGCCATGCCTTTAAGTAAACGCTGCCATTCGGAATCCATCGCAAAAAACAACAGCGAACTGTTTGGGTATTTTTTGTAGCAATCCTTAATCACCCGGGCAGCCTGTTCAAATTGATTAGCGAGGTGAGCTGCCTGCAGTTTCATGGCATGATCAAACTCCTCCTGCCCCTCTCGAATAGACGCCAGCAAGGTTTTAATGACCTGGGCATTGTCTTTGGCCTCATGAAAAAGCAGGGCAGCATCGTATTGCGACTGCTGTGTTTCCTTGTGGATACGCGTGGCCTTTTCCAGACAGCCTTTGTGGCTCTCCACTTTTAAAAACGGGTAATTACAACAGTAAATTTCATAAATACTTAAATACACCCGATAAATACTCAAGGCATCGGCAAATTGCTGCATAAAAAGCTGAGCCTTCGGCGTGTACGGTTTTTCCGGTTGAAATTCATACTGCGTATTTACCCGTTCAAGCAATAGCGCGCTCTGGGTAACCTGGTAATCCAGTGCGTCGGTAATGCTTATTCGGACTGGCGACTGTGACTGCAGTTCATCAGCGCGCTCCGCCAGCATTTGTTCTTCAGGCAAACAGCTTTCCATACCCGGTTTAATGCTCTCCCAGTCAAACCATTGCTGCCCGCTCGCTGCTCTTTCATACAAATCCTGGTTTTTTTCATTAAAAAAATAGCTGCAGAGCTGTAATCTTACTTTTTTTAATGCCTTTAAGTAGTTTTCTCTCCGCGCTTCGAGCGGGGAGAAAACCTTCTCCATCTGAAGTTGCAATTCTTCCAGTTTACTTTTAGCCATGCCGCTCTCCTTGACATCATCCCTGGCGGTAATTTCATCACTACGAATCGAAGGCTGTCAAGGCGATTATTATTTTTGCGTAAATGTCACGTCATTCTGGAAGACTCCAGGCAATGAACGCTATAATTAAGAACTAATAAATCAATCCTCATCATGAAAAAAAGAATACTTATTATCAATACCGGCGGCACCATCAGCTCCGTGAAAACCGAACACGGTTACGAACCGGCGGAAGGTTATGTGTCCGCGGCCCTGGCGCTGGTGCCGGCCTTGCGTCATCAGGAGATGCCGTTCTACTCCATTAAAGAATACAAGCCGCTGCTTGATTCTTCCAACATGACGCTCAATGACTGGAACTTAATCGCTCGTGACATTGCTGACGAATATGCGCACTACGACGGCTTTGTTGTCTTTCATGGGACCGACACCATGGCTTACACCGCCTGTGCGCTGTCTTTTATGCTTGAAAATTTAGCCAAGCCCGTCATCATTACCGGTTCGCAGATTCCTTTAGCCGAAGTGCGTAATGACGCAGTGGACAATGTGGTCACCTCGCTGTGGTTGTGTGCCCATCAGCCGATCAATGAGGTTTGCATTTACTTTAACCAACGCCTGTTGCGTGGTAATCGCTCCCGCAAAATCAGTGCGCAACGTTTCGATGCATTCGACTCGCCCAATTATCCGCATCTGGCTTCCATCGGCATCAACATTGAATTGCATCACGACAATTTGCTGCCCCTTCCTTCAAAACCCTTTCACCTGCAACCCATACAACCGCATTTTATTGCCAATTTTCGCCTGTTTCCGGGTTTTGCAGCGGATGTGCTTCACTACCTGTTGCAGCAACCCTTGCAGGGGCTGGTGTTAGAAACCTATGGCGCCGGCAACGCGCAAAATAAGGATCCCCGTTTTTTAAGTATTCTCAAGGAAGCCTGCGATCGCGGCATCATCATCGTGAATTGCACCCAATGCCAGCAGGGGCGAGTCGAGATGAATCAATACGCCACAGGTCATACATTAAAAGAAGCAGGGTTAATCAGCGGTCATGACATGACGCCGGAAGCGGCGCATTGCAAGCTGCTTTACCTTTTGAGTAAAAACCTGACTCCCGAAGAAGTCAGGGAACGCATGGAGATGAACTTGTTTGGGGAGCTCAGTCATTAAACTAGCTGTTGTAAGTGGTCGCGGTATGTAGCTCTTCCTTACTTTCTTCCTTGTCGCCCCCTAACTCTTTGATGGCCATCAGAATGCATTTTTTTAGCTCCCCGGAATGAGGACCCAGTGCAGGACCTGAAACAGTTGCCGAGGCAAAAAAGGAAATGGTCACCGGAATTTCCAGGTTCGTACCATGATGTTCAACCAGTTCTTTATTTTTAAGCAGCAGGCGTCGAAGAAATTCGAGTACTCGTTTAGTGCAGACCTCTCTATAATCCTCAAGGTCTTCTTTAATTGTTTTGAGATCTTTGTCGCATTCCCTGATATAACTCACCACAGCATCCTGTTTTTGTTTTTCCAGGAGATTGAGGGAGGTGATTTTGGGATTATGGGTAATGGTTTTTAGTGTGCTTTGCGAGTTATCCCGGTTTTCTTTTACTTTGTAGGCCAGATAAACGCCGGCCCAGTAGCGAAACACGGTTAAAGGATGTCGCTCTGAAGCTTTGGTGTTGTAGGGAATGTCCAATAAACCGGCTGCGTCAAAACGATCATACAGTTGCGTAAGCAGGGTACTGACCTCACTCATGGCAGGCCCAAAAGTCCCCTCGGAATAGCCTTTTTGATCGGCTTTTTCTCGTGCTTTTCTCCGGCATTCACTCAATAAATGATTTAATGCCTCGACATTTTTTTCATCCGATTCATCCGATGCCAGATTGCGAATGTCCGTCCGTAATATGTCTGTCAACTCGCGCTTGCTTTGAGACAAGCCTTCATCACGGCCTAGCCCCAACCAACTGCACACCGTATTACCTACACTTTTATCTGAAGCCACTGACGTATCACTTATCTTGGTCAGTTCCTTTATGAGGTATTCTTTCGCTATTTCAAGAAAAATAGTCATTGCACTACTCCTTTTGTCGCAATTTTTTTATCATATCAGTAATTTCAGGATTCGCAACATAAATGCAGACTGTTTAATTCGGCTACGGCCAACACATAAACACGACATAACGCAAGGATTAATTTATTCATGTCATTAGAGATAGTTATTTTAGCGGCCGGGATGGGCAAACGAATGTATTCCGATTTACCCAAAGTCCTTCACCCCCTGGCCGGCAAACCCATGCTTGAGCGGGTGGTGGAAACGGCACAACAGCTGCATCCCCAGGGAATTCATGTCATTTATGGCCACGGCGGACAGCAGATCAAAGAGGCGCTTTCGCATCTGTCCGTCAACTGGGTAGTGCAGGAGCAACAACTGGGCACAGGGCATGCCCTGCTTAAAGCCCTGCCTCACTTACATCCAAAGGCGCAAGTTCTCGTGCTTTCAGGTGATGTGCCTTTGATTCAGGCGGATACTTTAAAGGCGCTGGTGGCTTCGGCAACAGAGGCTCAGGCCTTGACCCTGCTGCTCGCCACATTGGCGGATCCCACCGGCCTGGGCCGCATCGTTCGCAACCCCAATCAAGCCATTGAAGCCATCGTTGAGGAAAAGGATGCGACACCCAAACAACGCCAAATCCGCGAAATCTACAGCGGCATCTGCTGTGCGCGGGTCAGTGACCTCGCTCGCTGGTTGCCCCGGTTAACCAATGATAACGCGCAGGGAGAATACTACCTCACCGAAATCATTACCCTGGCGGTGAACGAAGGCCAAACCATCGGCTCCATGCCTACCCCGCACGTGTTTGAAATTCAAGGCGTCAATAATCGCCTGCAGTTACAACAACTGGAGCGCGTCTGGCAGCAGTATCAGGCCGAAAAACTCATGCTTCAGGGCATTGGCATTGCCGATGCAGCACGGATTGACATTCGCGGCGAATTAGAATGCGGCAAAGACGTTTTCATTGATGTGAATTGCGTTTTTTCAGGAAAAGTGACGCTCGGCAAAGGCAGTCGTATAGGCCCTCATTGTACCTTGACCAATGTCACCCTGGGGGAGAATTGCGAAGTCCTCGCCAACAGCGTGCTGGAGGGGGCGGTGCTCGGTGATCACTGTCAGGTCGGCCCTTTTGCTCGCCTGCGTCCGGGCACCCGTCTAGCTGAACACTGCAAAATAGGTAATTTTGTTGAAACTAAAAACGCGGTGTTTGACATCGGCAGTAAAGCCAGTCATTTAAGCTATCTGGGTGATGTCACCTTAGGCAAAAAGGTCAATGTCGGCGCGGGGACCATTACCTGCAATTATGACGGCGTCAACAAACATCAAACCATTATCGAGGACGGGGTATTTATCGGCTCAGACACGCAATTGGTCGCACCAGTCACAGTGGGTGCCCATGCCACCATTGGCGCTGGCAGCACCATTCGCAAAAATGTCCCGTCCGGCGAACTGACCCTTACTGAAAGTCGGCAAAAAACCGTCTTTGGCTGGAAACGGCCTATTAAAAAAGAACAGTAAACAGATTACGCCGGCAGGTTTTTAAATCTTGCCGGCCCGGCTGTCCATAAGGCCCAGCGCCTGCCGCTTCCTTACAACGCGGTAGAGCCAGAACACCAGAGGCAACCCTAAAACTACCATCACCAATTTATAAACCCAGCTCGTAATCGCCAGACTGAAAATCTGCTCATAGGGGTAAATGCCGGCAAAAAGCAGGCTGTAGTTGACCAGGCATAACAGGGAAATGGCAATACTGTTAGCGACAAACAGACGCAGGCTCTGGTTTCCCCCTGCGTAGCCGCTTTCCTTTAGGTTCTTAAGCAGCACGGCATTGCAGGTCAAAGTGACAAACAAGGCCAGGGTAGTTGCTGTGATGCGGCGGGGCATAATGAAATGGTAAAAGGGATTGAGATCAAAATAGGCGGGTGAAGGGAGAATGATTGTAGTCATCAACAACACATCAAAGGTTAATTCACTCAGTAATACCACAAACATCAGACGCAAATTGGCGCGATAATCATAAATCTCGCCCACCAGATTACTGGCAACCAGTAGAAACGGCGACAGGATGCCGCTGGCTGGTAAGGTCCAGCCATTGTTAAATGAAACCAGCCGGTACTCGCAGGCCAAGCAGATCAACGTAATGACGACGGAAAAGCCAAGCAGGTAATGGTAAAAGGGGGACAGCAGATAATCCGGCGGAGCCGCTCGGCGAAATAGCCGCAAACGGCTTCCAAACAATAAACCGGCCAGATACAGAATACTGGCGCTGAACATGATGCCGGAAGCAATCATGAGGGAATCGATGTAGATCTGCTGAAAATTAGGTACCTTCGGATCAGAGAAGAGCAGAAAAAAATCCAGAGTAAAAAAACTGAATCCGCCGAATAAAGCCAGCAACAGCCGCTTGCGGGGCGACGCGAAGGTGTCATTCTGAGGAGAGCAGCACAGCAGATGGGGGATATAAAAGCTCAAGCCAAATGCGAGCGTAGCGGCGAAAAACTTCTTGGGAATGTCTTCAAAAACAATCTGATAAGCCATGTTGTCGCGGACATAATCGACAGAAGGCAGATTGACTAACAAATAAACCCCGATGGAGAACAGATAAAGGGCAAGCAGCGATTGATGAAGCACCTGCCGTTGCTGGGGCAACGTGCATCCTTTCAAAACCAGCAGATAAAAACAGGCCACCAGAGGGCAAAGCACGCTGCTGGCTGTAAATACCATCCCCTGAAGGCTGATGATTTTAAAGGACACATTAATGAGCAGCGGCAGAAAGGTCATCATGGCCACAGAAAGGATGAGGTAATGACGAGGCTGAGATGAAGTCATAGGAATATCATGCAATTTGCCAATCTGAGGGCAAAATAAAGCCTTTACCGTGGCTGTTTACAAATTGTCCACTAATATAGCATTATTTCCATTATTGTGGCAAATTTATTGCAAGCTGCACCCCTCCTCTTCCGAATCCTCCTCAACCTCCAGGGTGGTTGATGGGTTGGAATCCCCGCGTTCATTGATTGTAAATGACGGGAAAAACAGGCAGGAATACCCTGAATGAGTACAGGGGGTTTTAGGCGGTTGGTAGTAGGCACTCATTTCCTTATGGAACTCGCTGCTCTGTTTTCGGCAATCCTCAAGCAGAATGCAGGCTGTTTCCGGGGGTTCTTCGTTCACAAACTGCCGCAGGCGCTCATGGCCAATCATGGCATTGTGATCAATTAAGGCAAACACTTCTTTTTCTATCATCAGCATTTCTTTTACAGCTGCCTCTTTTTGCCCTGGATTTTTTAAAAAAACAAACTCTTTTTTAAAGAAATCAGCCGTCGACAAAACAAAGTAACTTTCATCCTGTTTGATGTAAAGAATCATCAGGCCTAACAGCAGCTTTGCAAAGGCATCAGCGTCCCATTGCCGTTTATGGTAGTTTCTATCGGATTTAAACTGGGTAATAAAATGGTGATTCAGCACTGCATCTTTAAGCGTGCCTCCCAAAATACGGTTGGCCCGCGTGGCATATTTCAGTAAATCAAACGTGTAAAGCGGCGCATCCTTGTCGATCACCAGCTTAAGCTTCAATTGATTCATTTTAACCTTTAGCAGGTCGATGATCGAAGCCGGCATTACTCCGAGCAACACAGCGGGTAAGGAGAAGTAAAAATGCTCCGTTACCGCCAGAACAGTCTCCTCATCGAGTTTTTTGTCTAACGGCAAACGAAGTACGGCATTCTGCAAATGGTCAAGGAAAAGGTACCCGGTCCCGGACTTAAAAAAATGAGGCGGCAAGGGGGCTGCATTCACAGCACTGAACAGCGATAAGGATGGATTTTCAAGCTGTCTTGTCAACGATGCCTTGAGGATGACGGTAACATCAGCCGGCTTTAACGGGCTGTTGATTTCCCATAAGAAAAGATAAAGCCGCTCTGAGGCGACAATTAAATCATCTTCTGTCTTTTGATTGAGGGATAAATCATACACTTCCTTGTGCAGTTGAATATAGAATTCCTGACCGGAAGAGGTCTTGAAAAACCCGTTCGGAAACTGCTTGAAATCGCTTAAGTCTAAAAGGGGAGGGACTTTCTCGTTTAAGTGGGTTTTTAATGTATTTGCAATGGCGAGGATCAAATGACTGATAGCCGTCCGGGTTAATTGAACGCCTGCCAGTCCCCATAAAATCAGATAAAGTCGGTCGGCTGCGGCCGCAATCTCACGGGTATTATTGTCCTCACCGCGGACCAGCAGATGATACAATTCCTTTTCGATATGCAGGGCAAATGTCTGGCAGACGTCGGTCGTCCACCACGAATTGACGCCGCCAATTTTTTGATATAACACCCGTGCGGTTTCGTTGGGTATGTCGCTCATGTGCGCAATAGCCTGGAGAATAAGAGCATCATCATCATTGGGCAGGGTGTAAATTCCATGGAGAATGTCTAGCAATTTGCTCAACACGCCAAAGCAGGTTTCCAGCGACAGCAGTCCTTTGCCCTCATCGATGTGCTGAACAACCTGGTTAAACATCCGAATCACTTCTCGTCGGAGCGCGTCTTCAGCCGGTGTTTCAGGCCCAAGCGATTGCTCTTCAGCAGACGAATCACTGCTTACCGACTGTTCTTCCTCCGTGACACTCTCTTCCTGAACACCGGTCTCCTCATTCAGGGGAGTTCCCTCATAAATGAAAAGGTCTTCGCAGACAGACCCTCCCCCTTCCTTTTTTTTCAGATCCGGCGTGCCTTGCGCTTTAAGAGGCTTTGTGTTTGGCCATTTTAATAATGACATCGTCTCTCTGATGCACTCCTCGGCCTCCGTGAGCAGTTCGCTCAGTGGTGTTCTATTCTGCGGATTCCTCTGGGTTAGAAAATAGTCATACGCCAAGTCGCTTAACTCGGTCTTCATTCGCCACAGGCGTTCTTTATTGCCCTGGTAGTCAATCACGCCCAAATTGACGCCATACAATGCAGAGACCCCTCTGATTTCAACCGGGATATTACTGGCACAAACCTCCAGAGAATGCTCAAGGATGATATCGACATAGAATTTGGCCGCTTCACGTTCTTTTTCCGACACGTAATGATCAACAAGGCGATACAGCAGTTTATAAAACCATTCCATGGTGCTAGAAACTGAAGGAGTGATACCCTATCATGTCACAATAACCTGCCCACTGAAAGGATTGTTCATGGCGAAATATCGACGCAAGGCTTCGGCAAAAAGCGGCATGCTCCCTGGTTCCGCGGTGTATGTCGGGGACAAGGAACCGCAAGCAACGCACGTCAGCATCCATGTGTTTGATGCCGACGCCTATCATCGCTATGACCACTTTAATGCTGTAAAAATTCATGAAGCGCTTGCTGCCCACCAGAATGTCTGGGTGGATGTGCAGGGCCTTTCAGACAGCAGCAGGATTGCAGACTGGTGTACTGAGTTCCATGTTCATCCGCTGGTCATTGAGGACATCTTAAATACTCATCAGCGCCCCAAGCTCGACATCCTGGATGACAGCCTCTTTATTGTCCTGCAATTACTGGACACTTCGGGCGACGAGGTGACTTACCAGCGGGAGCAATTCAGTATGCTGCTTCGCAAAAACCTGCTGCTCACCTTCCGTGAATCGTCGCGTTTTAACCTGGCTTCGCTGGATGAGCGCTTAAGTAATCCCCATTCATTGGTTTGTCAGCACCGCATGGAGTACCTGGCCTATCTGCTCATGGATACCATTGTTGATGATTACTTTAATTTTGTGGAAGAGACGGAGAAGAAATTAGGCGAAATTGAAGACATCATTATCATTAACCCCTCTGCCATCTCATTGCGCGAACTCTATACCATCAAGCGCCGCACCCTGACGCTTCGCAAAATTATCGCCCCCATGCGCGACATCGTTCATCTGCTGCTAACCGAGCATGCCCGCCTGATTGATCCCCATTATTACCTTTATTACCGTGACCTGCACGATCACAGCATTCGCCTGGTTGAATTGATTGATCTGCACCGTGAAATGTCAACCGGCATGCTGGAAATATACCTGTCGGCCGTCAATAATCACATGAACGAAACCATGAAAATCCTAACGCTGTTTGCGAGTCTGTTTATCCCCCTGTCATTCATTGCCGGGGTTTACGGCATGAATTTTGAATTTATGCCGGAATTAAAATGGCGTTATGGTTACCCCGCCATTTTAACCTTGATGATCCTGCTCGCCATGCTGATGTTTTATTTTTTCAAACGCAAAAAGTTGTTGTAACCCCTTTAGAACAAGGGGTATTGCTTTAACCCAGGGGATCCTTCCCCAGACTTTTGCTGCTGGAATTGGAAGTGATACCCATCAGGCTCGCCGGATCTAAATCGTCTGCATTCTGGCGACTCGCGTTCCTTACAAAAAAATCACCGGTTAGTGGATCTTTTCCCTGACTTTTGCTGACGGAATTGGAACTTATCCCTATCAGGCTACTCGGATCTAAATCTGCATTTTGGGGACTCGGGGGCTTTGCAAAAAAACCACCAGATATCAGCAGACTCGGAGAATAATCCTCGTTGTCGCGCGGGGTTGCACTTTTTTCTGGCTGAAGTTGTGGCGTTGATCCCTCCCTGGGGTCAACCGCTTCGGGCTTCTCTGTCTTATCTTTTTTTTGAGGAGAAGGGAGATGCAGGTATTCCATCTGCATTAAATTGTCCGCTTCCGGCAGATCGACAATGTGCATCGCCTCCAGACGTCGGCGGAAATCCGACAAGCGGTTCATGAATGGCTTATTGCCCATCAGTTTCAAGACAAAGGCCACAACACCCGGCGGTGCTCCCAGGAGCCCGGCGACTTTCGACGATATTTTGGGTATTTTGGTGGCTGTGGCAACAAGCAGCTTTTCACTGTATTTTTCGATAAACTGAATCGCCGTAATTATCCTGGTGCGCAGACTTTCCCAATTGGGTTCGACCACCGGATCGCGATAAAACGCCTTTTTCCCGTGCAGCATGCGAGGAAGAAAGATGATTTTTGCCGTCTGCGTCGATGGATGGTACCAGAGGGTTTTCCCCACGGCGAATACTTTTGCCCAGGGGATAACCGATTCGTTTTTAAGCATCTCGGGGATTTTGGCCTTCAGTCCATAGCCCAGGATATCCAGTCCTACCTGCAGGCCGGACTTGTAAAGTCGGATGGGATCAGGCACTTGCCGTTTTGATTCAGCAACGGGCGGTGGAAGGCGCATGTGCGCGGCAACAGCAATAAGCAGCACCACCGCTGTCTGGTTGATGATGGTTTCATACAATGCCCTGGGTACTCCCGTCGTGTCTTCAATAAAACCATTGGCGAAATACGACAGGATCGTATGGGTCGTACCCAGTACCCAGGCATATTCAGGGTATTCTTGCAAATAGGCTTGCACATGCTTTGGGGCCATGCCTTTTAAAACCGACGCTAGAACGTAGTCGCCTGTGTGCTTGGAGACCAGGCCGTTACCGATTACAGGTCCCACGATCGGAATTCGTTTAACTCCCTGTCTGATCGAGAGATCAGTCAGGATGTACTTAACCTGGTCACTCAATGCGCCAATGATGCTGCTTAATTTCGATTCCTTTTTGCTGATTTCCCCCATTTTGTCCAATTGCGGATTGCCCGAGGTAATGGTGCCGCTCGCCTCAATGGAGACGGTAGCCAAGCGGATACCAATCTGGATCCGTTTACGGAGGGCGTAGGCCTCGTGAGTTGTCCTCAAGAGCATCAGGGCCAGTGATAATGCCGTACTGGTGCTTAGCCAGGGCTGCCCTTCGCTGCCTTCCAATGCGGCGAGCAGCAGCGATTCAAGGTTTTTTTCGATTTGGTAAGCGAGGATCAAAGCACCACCATCCTCAATACCAATGCGGGCAAGATGCCCAAAGGTCCGTCGGGTTTTAGGATGCACGGCGGCTGCCTTTAACACGTGGGGCAAGGCTGCCACCTCTTCTGTCAGCCCGATGAGTGTATTATACGTGAACGTCGCCGTCTCCCCCGCGACCGCGGGTAAAGACATTGAATTCAAAGTGTATTTAAATTTTACCGCCTGCGTCCAGGCTGACTGTGCCCAATCACTGGCTGTTTTCCAAACATCATTCCATCCCATTTAGCTCTCCTGCAAACGGTGAGAATACCATTCTAAGGGCGAATGCCTACTAATTACCAGATCCGCCGGTTTTTTTTACGAAGGAAATTTATTTTGTTTTATCAGGGTATTCGCACAAATCGTGGATAAGGCACTGGGGACAACGGGGCTTGCGGGCGACACAGACATAGCGTCCATGCAGAATCAACCAATGGTGGGCATCCTGCAGAAATTCCTTATCCACCCTGGCCAGTAAATTCATTTCCACCGCAAGCGGTGTCTTACCCGGCGCGATGCCGGTGCGATTAGCCACCCTGAAAATGTGCGTATCCACCGCCATGGTAGGCTGACCGAAGGCAGTATTGAGCACCACATTGGCGGTTTTTCGGCCGACCCCGGGTAACGACTCCAGGGCCTCGCGGTTATCCGGCACCTGGCCGTGGTAGCGTGTCAGCAGAATCTGGCAGGTTTTAATGACGTTGGCGGCTTTGCTGTTATAGAGTCCGATGGTTTTAATGTACTCTTTTAATCCATCCTCCCCCAGCGCAAGCAAGGCCTGCGGAGTATTGGCAACGGGGAAAAGACGGGCTGTTGCCTTGTTGACGCTGATGTCAGTCGCTTGCGCCGACAACATCACGGCAATCAGCAGTTCAAACGGTGAACGGTAATGGAGTTCCGTGGTGGGGTGCGGGTTTTGGGCGCGAAAGCGCTCAAAAACAAGCCGTCGTTTGCTTTTATTCATTGGTTTTCTTTTTTGCTTCAACCCGAGCCAGCGCCTGCAGAATATAATCCTGCTTTGCCTTTAAATCCTGTTGATTGCTTTCCTTAAGAGCCAATCGGCTTTTTTGACGGTATTGCTGTTGTTTTTCATGTTCTTCCCGCAAAAGACGCGTTTGGCGAGCGCGATGGCGCTGACGCGCCAGTTGGCGATCATACTGGGGCTTCTCAAGCGGCTGCAAATCAATGCAATCCACGGGGCAGGGATCAACACATAAACCGCATCCCGTGCATTCATGAGTGATAACGGCATGCATGCGTTTGGCACTGCCCAGGATGGCATCCACAGGGCAAACCTGAATGCATTTGGTGCAGCCGATGCATTCAGCCTCGCGAATACGCGCAAGCGCCGGGGGACGGGTATTGAGTTCTACTTCGGCAAGCAGAGGCTTAACATCCACGTTCAGCAATTGGCCTAAGGCCTTAACGGTATTAATTCCCCCCGGCGGGCAGCGATCGATGGTGGTCGTACCTTGGGCCAGGGCTTCAGCATAAGGCAAACAACCGGCATAACCGCATTCCCCGCATTGCGTCTGAGGCAAGCGGGCGTCAATCTCTTCAACCGTGGCCATTATTTGACTTTCATACCGGGTTCTGCACCCTCGTCTGGATTGAGCAAAAAGAGTCCTTTGCCGTCGCCTGCCGCCAACACCATGCCTTCCGATACGCCAAAACGCATGGTACGAGGTGCCAGATTAGCGACCATCACCGTCAATCGGCCAACCAGTTGCTCCGGCTGATAGGCGCTCTTGATACCGGCAAACACCTGTTTTTGTTGCTCGCCCAAATCGAGTTGAAGCCGCAGCAATTTGTCAGCGCCTTCCACGGGTTCGGCCGCAATGATGCGGGCTATGCGTAAATCGATTTTGCTGAAATCGTCAATTGAGATTGTGTCTTCCTGAGCGGAATTCTGCATTTTCTTTTCCTCACTGGGCTTCACGGCCGTTGATTTGCCTTCATTCAGCATGGCATCAATTTTTTCGCGTTCAACACGGGTTATCAAGGGAGTGAAGGGGTGAATGATATGATCAAGCAAAGGAGTATCCACAGTAAACCAGTCAAACGGCGCACAATTTAAAAACGCTTCCGCCTCCCTGGCCATGTCAGGCAGAACGGGTTTTAGGTAAGTCATGAGCACCCGGAATAAATTGAGACCCATGGTGCAAATGCGCTGCACCTCGGGAAGATGCTCATTGTCTTTAGCGAGCGTCCAGGGTTTATTGGCATCGATGTATTGATTCACCCGATCGGCGCATTCCATGATCAGTCGGACAGCACGGGCATAATCGCGTTGCACCAACGCGTCAATCACCGCCGGCTTAACCGCCAGTAAATCCTGGTAAAGCGCAGGCTCAGACAATTCGGCGGCCAGGCGATTATCAAAGCGTTTGTTAATGAATCCCGCGCAGCGGCTGGCAATGTTCACGACCTTTCCGACCAGATCCGCGTTAACGCGATTAATGAAATCATCAAAATTTAAATCCAGATCGTCGACGCGCCCGTTCAGTTTGGCCGCAAAGTAATAACGCAGGTATTCTGGATGCAAATGCTTAAGGTAAGTCCGCGCTTCGATAAACGTGCCGCGCGATTTGGACATTTTCTGGCCTTCCACGGTTAAAAACCCATGGGTATAAACCGCGGTAGGCAAGCGGTGGTTGCTGCCCGCCAGCATTGCCGGCCAGAACAGGGCGTGGAAATAGACAATGTCTTTACCGACAAAATGATACAGCTCCGTTTGAGAATTTTTATCCCAGAATTCGTCAAACGACAGCCCTTGTTGGTCGCAGTATTTTTTAAAGCTGGCCATGTAGCCGATTGGGGCATCCAGCCACACGTAAAAATACTTGTCCGTTTGACCTGGAATGGGAAAGCCGAAATAGGGTGCATCCCGCGAAATATCCCATTGTTTTAAGCCGGCGGCAAACCATTCATCCAGCTTGTTGGTGACTTCCGGCTGCAGATGGCCTTTCCGCGTCCAGTCTTTTAAAAGTTGCTCGTAGCGCGGCAAATCAAAAAAATAATGCTCCGATTCTTTTTCAATCGGGGTGGCGCCGGAAATGGCGGACACGGGATTCACCAAATCCGTCGGCGCATACGTCGCACCACAGGCCTCACAATTATCACCGTACTGATCGCTCGCACCGCACTTGGGGCAGGTGCCTTTGACATACCGGTCGGGCAGGAACATCGCCTTCAATGGATCATAAGCCTGACGAATGGTTTTGGTCACGATGTCGCCATTGGCTTTAAGCCGTTCGTAAATTAAACCCGCCAGGGCCTGGTTTTCCGGGGAATGGGTGGTATGGTAATAATCATAAGCAATAGCAAAAGCTTTAAAATCCTGTTCATGGCTGGCTTTCATTTCCGAAGTCAGCGCCTCAGGCGTCACCCCCATCTGCTCAGCCTTGAGCATGATCGGCGTACCGTGCGCATCATCCCCGCAAATACTGATGCACTGATGCCCCAGCATTTTATGGGTACGAACCCAGATGTCGGTTTGAATGTGTTCAACGAGATGGCCCAGATGCAAATGGCCATTGGCATAGGGCAGCGCGCTGGTGACCAGCATTTTTCGAGAATCGCTCATACGTTTGCCTGCGCAGTCAAAATGGCCGATTATACCCCATGACTCTTAAGAATGCATATGAAGAAATAAAAAAACGCGGCTTACGCCGCGTTAACAGAAGCGATTGAACGATTACGAGGAGAAAACGGTTGCCCCGTTTGGATTCGGGCTTTCATGTTCAGAGACGATAGGCTCGCTAGTCGTTGCCTTCACTTTTTCAACGTCCTTCTCTTCTTTTTTCTCTTCTTTGTTCATCTCTTCCAGATCGTCTTCGTCCTCGTCAAAGGTAATACGCGATGTTTTAGAGGGGTTTCCACCTAACTTTGCCATAGGATTTGGAGAAGACAATCCTTTTTGGGGCGCTTTTGGAGAATTTTGCGACTCATTGTCTGATTCTTCATCCTCAACCAATGGACTGAAGGCCGGTTTTTTATCTTTGCCTGGGGGATTAATCCAGGCATCCAGCGAATTGGTTAATTTAACACCCAGGTTCCATATGAGGGTAAAGGCCAGAGTAGCGGCACTACCTAATGCACCCACAACAAAAGCACCCGCTACAGGTGACATTACCGTGATCGCTGCACCAATCGCAGGCGCCTTAACAGCGAGGAAACCGGTTATAGCGGCAGCCACAGGCGGAACGAAAATAAACAGCGCGGTGAGAGCAGCACCAACCAGTAAGGCGAGTAAAACCGCTGTGACTAATTTCCAGTTATTTTTTAACCACTTTAACATTGATTACTCCTTTATTATTTTGGCTCAAAGCGGGAGCCATCATAGCAGCATTCACGCAGGCATGAAACAAAAATGTGCAGTATGTTGTAACGTTTCTGTAAAGGAGCAATTTTTTACTTTTATCAAGTAGTTACGTAAGGTGTAGGGTCGACGATGCCTGCTTCATGAAAGCCTTTCCTGCGGTAGGTGCAACTGTCGCAACGGCCGCAGGCCAATCCTTCAGGGGTCGCCTGATAACAGGATACGGTCAGACTGTAATCGGCGCCACAGGCTACGCCCTGGCGAATCGTTTCCGCTTTGCTCCAGGCAATTAAAGGGGTATGAATCACCGTTTTACGACCCTCTATTCCGGCTTTGGTGGCGAGATTGGCCATGGTTTCAAAAGCGGCAATGTATTGCGGCCGGCAATCGGGATAACCGGAATAGTCAATCTGGCTGACACCGATGAACAGATCAAACGCCTCAAGTGTTTCGGCAAACCCCAAGGCTACCGATAAAAAAATGGTGTTGCGTGCCGGCACATAAGTAACCGGGATTTTGCCGTCACCGCGATAATCCGGCACAGCCACCGACGCGTCCGTTAAAGCAGACCCTCTGAATTGACCGATATCCAGAGTAAACACGCGATGCTCGATGACCCCTAACTGGCGGGCTACGCGCCTGGCTGCCTCAAGCTCGGCAGTATGACGCTGACCATAATCAAAACTCAGGGCATAACAAGCGTAACCCTGCGATTTGGCGATAGCAAGGCAAGTGGTGGAATCCAAGCCGCCGGACAATAAAACAATGGCCTTTTTCATGATTACCCGTAAAAAAACCAACAAGGGCGGCCATTATAGCACAATCTGAGACAAACCAGTCCTTAAATCCCCGATGACCGGTGATTGCCAATTTCAGCCGGATACTGCTAAAATCGCACAATTTGCCTGTCCATTGGATGAAGATGTCAGCACTGTTTCCTGTTATCCTGGCCGGAGGGTCGGGTACCCGCTTGTGGCCCTTATCCCGTAAAAACTTTCCCAAACAGTTTTTATGTCTGCAGGGGCAACACTCCTTACTGCAGGAAACCATGAAGCGGGTAGCAAGCCTTGCCTGCGAGCAGATTCTGGTGGTCAGCAATGACGCGCATTATTTTCTTTGCCAGGAGCAGCTGGAGCAATTGCAATTGGCTGAAACGCCGCAATTGACCTACCTGCTTGAGCCCTGCGCCCGTAATACCGCACCCGCCATTACCGTCGCCGCCCGTCATCTGGTCAATCAGGCCGGTAGTGAAGCGTTGATGCTGGTTTTGCCTTCCGACCACTGGATAGCCGACTCCTCAGCCTGGCAAAAAGCCATGGCTCAGGGTTGTCAGTATGCCGCGGAAGAAGACGTTATCATTACCTTTGGTATCCGCCCTGACAGCCCTAAAACCGGCTATGGCTATATTGAAGCCGGCAATGAATTGGCACCAGGTATTTTCGCATTGCAATGCTTCCGAGAGAAACCGGATGCCGCTCTGGCCGCCTCCTTTGTGGAGCAGGGGCATTATTACTGGAACAGCGGCATGTTTGTCTGCCGCGCCGGCGTGTACCTTGATGAAATTGAACGGCATGCGCCGGATATTGCCCGCCAAAGCCAGCAGGCCTTGAGCAAAGGCCATCATCACCAGGATTTTATTCGCCTGGATGACGAGTCATTTTCTCAATGCCGCAGTGATTCCATCGATTACGCGGTCATGGAAAAAACCGACAAGGCGGTGGTTATTCCTGTCGACATTCAGTGGAGTGACCTGGGCTGCTGGACGTCGGTCGCTGAAGCCAATACCCTGGATGAGCAGGGCAATGTCCTGCACGGCAACGTCATTGCCAAAGAAAGCCACAATTCCCTCATCAGCAGCAGCAGTGCCTTGATCACAACCTTGGGCATTAAAAACCAGATCATTGTCGCCACGCCCGATGCCGTACTGGTCGCTGACAAGAGTTATTCGCAACAGGTGAAGGATCTGGTGAGCTCCCTCACTGGCGACAATCAGCAGCTGGTGGATGATCACCAGCGCGTCATGCGTCCCTGGGGCTATTATGAAATTTTAGCGGAGGGCCCTGCGTTTAAGGTCAAACGCCTGATGGTTAAACCAGGCGCCCGCCTCTCCCTGCAGAAACACCAGCATCGCGCTGAACACTGGGTCGTGGTTGGCGGTGAGGCTGAGGTTGTAAATGATGAAAAAATCATGCACCTGGAGGCCAATCAATCCACCTACATCCCACCCAAGACCCGCCATCGACTGTCAAACCCCGGAAAACAACCGCTTTTTGTCATTGAAGTGCAAAGCGGCCATTACCTCGGCGAAGACGACATCGAACGCTTCGATGACATTTATCAGCGCAAATTGGTTGATTCTTAGTAATTTAACCGCGTTTTACAGTAAATAATTTTTCAACAGTGTAAATTTCATACTCACAGCTTGTGCACCAAACATCTGCTATGTTATAAAATAGTACAGATTGCGCGATTAATTGTGTTTTTTAATCACCAGTCTTCTGATTATGAGGTGATACATGAGTGCAAAATCTAACGAACTGTTATTAACCCCCCAGGCCTTATTAAGCCAGTCAGGCATTGCCGCCGCCGGTGATTTTTATAAATTCCGCACTCAAGTTAACCTTCTGACTCGTGAAGAATTAAAAAAATTACAGGATTACGTTCCTGCGCTTTTACCGTTCTACCTTACCGAACTGGCCACTATTAATTCGGCCAGCTTTAAATATCTCAACAAGACCCAAAAAAAGGTTCAACTCGACAAACTGAGGCTGATTTATTTTTTGCTTTATGCCCAATATCAACTCGATTCCGTGCAGGGCAGACAATATAAACTGCGAGGATACAAAGAGTCCATGGATGTATGCGCAGGTTTTATTGATCACTTAACAACGCTTTCTGAGACAAAACACGACCCGCTTGAGCAACAGCATCAGGTTGAACAGGGGTATAGCGAGAAATACCTCAAATTCAGCGGCAGACTCGTCGGCTATTGGCTTGCCGAACGCCTCCAGGAACTCTATGGTCTAAAAGATATTGAAGAGGACCTGGACAGTAAGGAAATCGAAGAACTGCAAGAAGACAAAAAGCAAAAATACATGGCAGAAAGAGAAGCCTTTACCGCTCTCGAAGGCATTGAGGCTAAGAAAGTAGGGCATGGCGAATTCAGAAGTGGGGTATCTGCCTACATCAAAAAACAGATGCGAGCCATTAACGAGCGTCGCCTGTATTGGGTATGGGGAGGCGGCATGCTCGCCAGCGTGCTTGACTTGTTGTCGGATGATTTCTTCAACAAACAACAAACGCAGGCCGCGGTCTCCTACCCATCACCCTTTACCGGCTACATGAGTTGGCTGCTCTACTATGCCCGCTTTGCTCTCAACATGACCTTGGTATTGAAACACACCTTTGTTGGTCCGTGGATGACTAAAGAAGAGAAGGAAGACGCCAGGTTCAGCACCCCCTGGCAACGGTTTACAGGCGAATTCAAAGAGCGTAAATACGCTTTGCTGAATGATTCCATCTGGGCAACGGCCAATCTGGTGTGTTTCTTCTGGTTAAAAGGACCCGGCTTTATGGGTTGGGGGGGTAATGTAGCCACTGCCGCCCTGCTGGCTATGGATTTAGTCCTCACGGTGATCCGTTATTTTGAAGAGGAAGCCGGTCACAAAAAGCATCTCGCCATGCTTAATGACACCATTGAGCAACTTAAATTAACGCCCGGAAATGACGCACGGATTGCCGAACTTGAAAAAGCAATCGTCCAGGCGGAGTTTGACTGGAAATATAAAAAATACGGTACCCTCACCGACATTGCCTATGCTGCCGGGTTAATGGTCGTATTTACTGCTTTCTTTTGCTGTGTTGCCTTTCCGGGACTGGTGGTGGCGGCGCCTACCTTAATGATTCTCTCCGCGGTCGGAGCCGCTTTGTGCTTTGCCTTGACGGTAGCCTATTCCGCAGTCTCCAGCGGCATTGAGATTGCCAAAACCAAAGGAACAGCGGAGCAGATTAAAAAGCAATACAATGAATCGTTTGAAGAATTTAAGCGTCTGAAAAAAGATTACGATGAAAAATCTGCGCATTTACTTGATGTTGACGACAAGGAACTCGATGAATTGTGCAATAATTTACGGGTTCACTATCTGGTTCTTCGCGATCTCGAGGCGGATGTTGATTATCAGAACCGGACGGCTCGCTTCCAAAGCGTGAAACTGGTGCACTCCATTTTTGTCGATGCCTGTATACCGACATTGATTTTCGCAAGCTTCACGTTCATGCCTCTGCCCATCGCCATCGCCGTTCTGGCGGCGGGCCTGTTGCTGGCGGGATTGTCTTATCTGCTGATTAATCAGTTTAAGCCTGAACCGGCTGAGAAAGCCGTTTTAGGAGATCAGGATAAGGACTTTTGGAGCTTCCTGAAGGAACCGGTCAACCCCTTCAGTAAACCAAAAACAGCAAATGCCCGCGGCTTTTTCAGCCATCCTGAGGCGGTGGAAGAGGAGAAATCAGCGTTGCTTGATGCTACTAACACATCGAAGCTCGACCCTGACTCACCCACGCAGGATTTAATGACCATTTAATCATCTCCACCTCATCTTACCCAATAAGGAAGTTGGGTATGATGATAAAAAAGTGTATAATTGCACAATTTGTTGTTCAATTTCCTTGCGACCATGAATCTTGATAAACACTATGATGTGATTGTTATCGGCGGCGGCCATGCCGGCACTGAAGCCGCTATGGCAGCGGCCCGCCTGGGGTGTGAGACCCTGCTTTTGACCCATAACATGGATTTACTGGGGCAGATGTCCTGTAATCCGGCCATCGGCGGCATTGGCAAAGGCCATCTGGTTAAGGAAATTGACGCGATGGACGGTGTCATGGCCTTAGCCGCCGATGAGGCGGGGATTCAATTTCGCACCTTGAATGCATCCAAGGGCCCGGCTGTTCGGGCAACCCGTGTTCAGGCGGATCGCGTGCTTTACCGTCAAGCCATACGCCAACGTCTGCAACGGCAAGCGAACCTCACTCTTTTTCAGCAAGCCGTGGATGATTTGATCATTGAACAGGGACGCGTCACCGGGGTAGTCACCCAATTGGGTTTAACCCTGCGTGCCAAAGCCGTGGTACTGACTGTCGGCACGTTTCTAGGCGGGAAGATTCATGTCGGCATGAATCATTATGCCGGCGGCCGCGCAGGGGATCCGCCAGCCATTGCCCTGGCCCAGCGGTTACGCGAACTGGATTTACCCGTCGGCCGCTTGAAAACCGGCACACCGCCGCGCATCGACAGCCGTTCGCTTGATTACTCCCAGATGGAAGAACAGCCTGGCGACACGCCGGTCCCTGTCTTCTCGTTCCTTGGTCATGCCGGCATGCACCCTCAGCAATTGCCCTGTTACATTACCCATACCACCGCAAAGACCCATGAAATTATCCAGGCCAACCTGCATCAATCGCCCATGTATGCCGGGGTCATTGAAGGCGTAGGCCCGCGTTACTGCCCTTCCATTGAAGACAAAGTCGTGCGTTTTGCCGACAAATCCTCCCATCAGATTTTTGTTGAACCGGAAGGACTGACCAGCGATGAGATTTACCCCAACGGCATTTCGACCAGCCTGCCTTTTGAGGTGCAGGTCGCTTTCGTCCGTACTATTAAAGGCTTTGAAAATGCCCACATCACCCGCCCGGGTTATGCCATTGAATACGATTATTTTGACCCGCGCGGTTTAACCCCCTATCTGCAGACTAAACCCATCGCCAACCTGTTTTTCGCCGGTCAGATTAACGGCACCACCGGCTATGAAGAAGCCGCAGCACAAGGCATCATTGCCGGCATGAATGCGGCATTGCAGGTTCAGGAGAAAGAATTGTGGTGTCCCCGCCGTGATGAGGCTTATATTGGCGTCCTTATCGATGATCTGATTACCTGCGGTACTCAGGAACCGTATCGCATGTTCACGTCCCGCGCGGAATACCGTCTGTTGCTGCGTGAAGACAATGCCGATTTACGCCTGACCGAAAAAGCGTATCAATTGGGCATGGTGTCTCAACACCGCTGGCAAGCGTTTTGTGAGAAGCGCGAAGCCATTGAACGGGCGCAGGCCGCATTGAAAGGCACACTCATTCGCGTCAGTCACAATGACCTGCTTCAGCCACTGCTTGAAAAACCCTTGCAGCAGGATTGCCGTGCCGCCGAATTGTTGAAGCGACCGGAAATCACTTATCACCAATTGCAGGGCATTGCTGCCTTGAATCTGCCTGTTTTGTCGGCAGAGGTATCCGAACAGGTTGACATTCAAAGCAAGTACGCAGGCTACATTGAACGTCAGCAACTGGAAATTGAACGTCTGCGCAAACATGATAATACCCAGTTACCGACCGACATCGATTACAATCAGGTGACCGGATTATCGACGGAAGTCATGCAAAAATTAACGCGCATTAAACCCGTCACTCTGGCACAGGCCGGGCGTATTTCCGGCGTGACGCCTGCCGCGTTGTCGCTGCTGTTAATTCACCTTAAAAAACAACGGACACCCGCATGAAAGCACTAAGACCACCGGCCCCTCTTCTGCGCCAGGGGCTAGAACAACTGGGATTGCCTGATTTCAGTGAACCCCTGCTGGCTTACCTGGTATTGCTGGAAAAATGGAATCACGTTTACAATTTGACAGCCATCCGCGATGTGCCGGCCATGGTTACCCGCCATGCGCTGGACAGTCTGGCCATTTTGCCTTTTCTGCGCGGCCAATCCCTGATTGATGTGGGCACTGGACCGGGCTTGCCAGGAATCCCGCTGGCCATTGCCCGACCTGATTTAAGCCTCGTTTTGCTCGACAGCAATGGCAAAAAAACCCGTTTTCTTGAGGAAGTCAAACGGCAATTGCAACTCCATAACATTGAAATCGTACAATCCCGAGCAGAAAACTACCACCCTTCCCCTGCTTTTGATACAGTAATAAGTCGGGCATTTAGCGATTTGGCGCAAATGATTGGCTGGACTAAGCATCTGGTGGAAAAAGACGGTCTCTGGCTCGCAATGAAGGGCCGTTACCCTGAGACTGAATTGGCCATGATTGAGTTCCCATACCAGGTCCATCCTTACACAGTTCCCGGTCTTGACGGGGAACGATGCGCAGTCGTTATCAATAATCACTAATCAAGGAATACCACACCATGGCGAAAGTCATTGCCATTGCTAACCAGAAAGGTGGCGTAGGAAAAACGACGACCGCCATCAATTTGTCGGCGTCCATCGCAGCGAACCGCCAGGCGGTACTGCTTATTGATCTCGATCCCCAGGGCAATGCCACCATGGGCTCAGGCGTTAACAAGAATGAACTGGTTCATAGCAGCAACGATGTGATTCTTAGAGATTGCCTGGCTGAGCAGGCCTGTTTAAAAACAGTCTACGGATACGATTTAATCCCCGCCAATGGGGATTTGACAGTGGCAGAGGTCAGCCTCATGGAAAGAAATCATCGTGAAACATTTCTTTTCAAAGCCCTGCAGCCGGTATTAAGCAATTATGATTTTATTTTGATTGACTGTCCTCCGGCCCTCAACACGTTGACCATCAATGCGCTGGTGGCTGCAGATTCGGTGCTGATTCCCATGCAATGTGAGTATTATGCGCTGGAGGGTCTGGCCGCACTCATGTCAACCATTGAACAGATTAAAGCGGCAGTTAATCCCCGCCTGCACATTGAAGGTCTGCTTCGGACTATGTATGATGCGCGCAATCGTCTGTGTGCCGAAGTATCCAAGCAATTACTGGAGCACTTTGGTAACAAAGTCTACCGTACGGTTATACCGCGCAATGTGCGTCTTGCTGAAGCGCCAAGCCATGGTATGCCCGCCCTGCAATACGACAAATCGTCGCCTGGCGCTGCAGCCTACATGGTTTTAGCTTCAGAAGTCATCAGCAAGCAGACAGTAACCGGTTAAATCAGAGGTGCATTATGGCAGTTAAACGTGGTGGTTTAGGTCGAAATTTATCGGTACTTTTAGGACAGACAGCGGGGTCTGAGACTAAGAACGCCGATTCGCCTTTATTCCTGTCACCGTCCTGCCTGAAGCCGGGCAAGTATCAGCCACGTACTGATTTTTCTGAGGACACACTCGCTGAATTGGCCGAGTCAATCCGCCAGCAGGGACTGCTGCAGCCGTTAATTGTGAGACCCCTCAACAACCAGTGTTATGAGATCATTGCCGGTGAGCGTCGCTGGCGAGCCGCACAACTGGCAGGATTAACCGAGGTGCCGGTCATTGTCCGTACGGTTGATGATGAAACAGCCATGGCCATTGCCCTTATCGAAAACCTGCAACGCGAAGATTTAAATGCACTCGATCAAGCAAGAGCCATGCACCGTCTGACCGACGAATTTGCTCTGACGCATCAACAAGTCGCTGATTTACTTGCTAAATCAAGAACCGCCGTCAGCAATTTTCTTCGCCTTCTAACCTTATCGGATGAAGTGAAGCGTTTACTGGAGCATGGCGATTTGGACATGGGGCATGCACGCGCCCTGCTGATTCTTACGGATGAGCAGCAAAATCAGGCAGCCCAGCTCATCGTGGCTAAAAATTTATCCGTTCGTGAAACAGAACAACTGGTCAAACGGATCAAGGAAGGAAAACCTCAACCGTCAGCCGTAGCCATTGACGTCCATCCCGAGGTGAAAAATCAGTTACACCACCTGTCACAGCGGCTGAAAGCCAAAGTAAAACTCAAACAGGGTAAGTCCGGAAAAGGATCATTGGTGATTCATTACAATTCAGATCATGAGTTACAGGCTGTTTTACAGCATATGTTGGGGTAGTGATGGCCTCATTGCCGGTATTTACGCTTCCCGGCTGACGAACCATGGCTTTGTACTCCCTGTTTTTGTATAGCCTTTTGCCCAGTCTTCATCAAAAAAGTTCTATACTCACAAGAGAGGAAGAATGGTCAATCAGGGAAAGACGATGCCTTGTCAAAAATGTGATTCAACATCAACTTATCAATTGTCTGGAAGCTACCAGCTACTCATTTCACCTCCACGAGGCCATTGTTATTCCAAATTAATCAATCACCTGACCCAGTGTCATTATGAATTTAACACCCGGGGCGGCGGGATTATCGAATTATTTTTTTCGTCTGAAGAAGCCAAAGACTTGGGCCATGCCCTGGAATGCTGTTTTTCACAGGCAGAGCTTGAAGACAGCAAGGCCGTTTTGCTGCCCATGGATACTCCCGACAGCGGCATAGAACGGGTATTGAATCACACGCACTCATTAAAGAAAGTGGTCGGGCTGTGTTTGTCCCAATGGCTGGTGGAACTCATCACCAATAAGGAATTAACTACCTTCTGCCAACCCATTTTGCACAGTGATACCCTTAAACCCTACGGTTTTGAGTGCCTGCTGAGAGGAAAACAGGGGGATACGGCTATTGTCCCCCCGGCAGAGCTGTTTGGCGCTGCCAAATCCAGCGAATTACTTTTTTTATTGGATAAAAATGCCCGCATCTGCCATATCGAAAACATGAGTAAAATTGATGTTTCTGATAAGAAATTATTCATTAACTTTAATCCAACCGCGATATACGATCCGCTTTTTTGCCTGACGACAACGAACCAATCATTAAAAAAGACCGGCCTTCACCCATCCCAGATTGTATTTGAAGTCACAGAGAGTGATGAAGTGAAGGATAAAAAGCATTTATTAAAAATAATCGATTATTATAGAAATCAGGGGTATGGCGTGGCACTTGATGATTTAGGCTCAGGTTACAGCTCCTTAAATTTACTCACGGAGTTACAGCCGGACTACATCAAACTGGATTATGAATTGGTTCATCAGATTCATACTAATGAATTTAAGCAAATTATACTGGAAAAAATAGGCGAAATGGCCACAAAACTAAGGATAAAAATGATCTGCGAAGGGATAGAATGCAACGAAGAACTGCAGATCATCAAACAGTATGACATTGATTTTTATCAAGGATTTTTATTCGCAAAACCCATGCCCTACGAATGCATCCCGGAGTATGTGCAGACGATTAGCTGATAGGCTGGCTGCAAAAGAATCCCCTTATTCATGCACTATCAGCTCGAGTTGATAACTATCTCACGAATACCACTAAAAATTGCCCTGACTGTTTATTTATCTTTCACCTTCATTTTGGTATAATTTCGCGCACTTTAAAGTGAACGCGACGATTATTAATGAAAATAAGCCAACGAATACCAATTACTGCGTCTATTTCTACCTATAATTAACAATGAAGGGAGATGTAGATGCAAATTCAGCCCATTCATGAAGTTAAAGTTACAATTAAGTTTGAAAATAGGGAAGTTTCATGCAGTCTTGTTGTATTGTCAGAAAACGAACTGGTCGTTACTACCACAGAGTACATTGACAAGGGGAGTCCTGTGGCTTTCATTTCTCAGTTTTTCCGTGGCGAGGCCCAGATCATCCATACGCGCTACAGCCATTACCAGTTTACCTACACCTTTGAAATTTTTCACATTAATTATCAACCGGGCTTTCTGGTTAACACCAAACTTTAGACGCGCAGCAAGTTCGCTGCGCGTCTGGCAGGCCGCCTAGAGCCAATACACAAAAATGAACAGAAAAAGCCATACCACATCCACAAAGTGCCAGTACCAGGCCACCGCCTCAAACGCGAAATGCCGTTCGGGAGTAAAATGACCTTTGATGCACCGGATAAGAATAACAATCAACATGATGGTTCCGATGGTCACGTGCAAGCCATGGAAGCCAGTCAGCATAAAGAAGGTGGTACCGTAAATCCCCGCATCCAGGGTCAGATTCATTTCAGTATATGCTTCATGGTATTCGTATGATTGTAAGCCAAGGAACAACATACCAAGTAAAATGGTTAAGACCATGCCTGCTATCAGTTGTTTGCGCTTATTAAGTTTCAATGCCCAATGCGCCCAGGTGATGGTCGCACCGGAAGTAAGCAGGATTAAAGTGTTAATTGCTGCAAGTCCCCATGCCCCCATGGCTTCAGAAGCCCCCACAAAGGTTTGATTATTGGGATTTTGCAAAAGCGGCCATTTAGCCACAAAGTCAGACCACAAGGTGTAGTGCGTAATCGGATGCATTTCTCCACCGAGCAAAGGAACTGACCAATAGCGGCAAAAAAACAATGCACCGAAAAAAGCGCCAAAGAAACACACTTCTGAGAAAATGAACCAGCACATGCCCCAGCGGAAGGAACGATCGACCTGGAGGTCATAAAGTCCTTTTTCATTTTCATAAATGACCTGGCCAAACCACCCGACCATCATGCCTACAAGAATGCAGAGCCCGGCAAAGAAAATGTAAGGGCCATACCAGTCATCATGCAGCCATGATGCAGCGCCGACCAGTGTTGTGGTCAGGCCAATGGAACCGACCAGCGGCCAATGGCTAGGCTTAGGGACGTAATAAGTACCGTGCGCTCCCATGGGTTTCTTTCTCCTCTTTATTATTCGCCTGGATAACCACTGTCAATCCAGAGTCAATTAATTACACGATTTGTCACATCGAATAATGTATAAGACAAGGTGATTGTTTTTATCTCCGCCGGCAAGTCGTTATCCAGATGAAACAGCAACGGCATGTCCATCGCCTCGTGTCCATTCAAGGTTTGCTGGGTAAAACAAAAACACTCTGTCTTTTTTAAGTACTTCGCGGCAATCCCCGGTGTGACACTGGGTATTGCCTGCACAGTCATCCGGAAATTGCTTTTATTCTCCGCATAAAAAGCCAGTTTGGCAATTTCGCCGGGGTGCACTTTAATCCGGGTTACTTTTGGGTAAAAGGCCCAAGGCAAACTGCTGTTACTGGTTGAGACAAATTGAACCGTCACAACCCTGTTTTTATCCACAAATGCCTGTGCGCTATTATACGCCGCCGCCTTATTATTGGTTTTGCCATTGATCCCCAACGTTTGGCAAAGACTGTTATAAATAGGCACCAGAGCAAATCCAAAACCAAACATGCCAAGCACAATGAGTGACAATAACAACACAACTCTTCGATGACCTTTCACTGCATTACCTGTTTGCTCGTTCATTTACACAGGGGGCGGTTAATGCCCCGACTACACGCTAGGGAACCGTTGGCGGCGTAGTGAAACTATGGTATGGAGGCGGTGAAGACAATGTCCACTCCAAACCATGGGCCCCTTCCCATACCCGCGCATCCAGACGTTTGCCCTCATGGCGCCGCTTCACCGTCATGAATACGTTGTATAAAAACAACAGCTGTGAGAAACCAAAGATGAAGGCGCCCACGGTAGATACCATGTTGAAGTTGGTAAACTGCAAAGCATAGTCAGGAATACGTCTTGGCATACCCGCCAGTCCCAGGAAATGCATGGGGAAAAAGGCAATATTTACTGAAATGGCTGACAGCCAGAAATGCCATTTACCCAAACACTCGTTGTACATGTGGCCCGTCCATTTCGGCAACCAGTAGTACGTGGCTGCCATTAAGGAGAAGATGGCGCCGGGAACAAGAACATAATGGAAATGAGCGACAACAAAATAAGTATCCTGGTATTGATAATCCGCAGGCACCAGTGCAAGCATTAACCCGGTGAAACCGCCGATTGTGAACAGGAACACAAACGCTATGGCAAACAGCATGGGTGTTTCAAACGTCATGGCCCCTTTAAACATGGTGCTGACCCAGTTAAATACTTTAATGCCTGTGGGAACCGAAATCAGCATGGTCGCATACATAAAGAATAATTCAGCACCCAACGGCACACCGGTGGTGAACATATGGTGTACCCAGACAATGAATGAAAGCAAGGCAATACTGACCGTTGCATACACCATGAAATGATAACCAAACAATGGCTTACGGCTGAAGGTTGGAATAATTTCAGAGATGACACCGAAAGCTGGCAATATCAGAACGTACACTTCAGGATGTCCAAAAAACCAGAAAACATGCTGGAATAAAATCGGGTCACCGCCGCCTGCCGCATCAAAAAAGCTGGTACCGAAATGACGATCAGCCAGCATCATGGTGACAGCACCGGCCAGAACGGGCATGATTGCAATCAGTAGAAACGCCGTAATTAGCCAGGTCCAGACGAACATGGGCATTTTCATCAAGGTCATGCCGGGGGCCCGCATGTTCAGAATAGTGGCAATGATGTTGATAGAACCCATAATCGAAGACAGACCCATCATATGCACAGCAAAGATCATGAAATCCGTGCTGGGCGGAGCATATTTGGTTGACAGGGGAGCATACATGGTCCAACCGAAATTGGGACCACCGCCACTGTGGAACATGGTTGAAAACAACAAGGCAAACGCAAAGGGCAGTATCCAGAAGCTCCAGTTATTTAAGCGTGGCAGAGCCATATCTGGTGCGCCAATCATCATTGGGATTTGCCAGTTCGCCATGCCAGTGAACGCAGGCATTACCACCCCAAAGAGCATGATGAGGCCGTGCATGGTGGTCATCTGGTTAAAGAAATTGGGGTCGACAAAGCGATGGCCGGGCTGAAATAATTCCGCACGAATGATTAATGCCATGCCACCGGCTAAAAAGAAACTCAACATCGCTATCCAAAGATAAAGCGAGCCAATGTCTTTGTGGTTGGTGGTAAATAACCATCGCTTGGCGAAGCCGATAAATCCTTTCCCTTGTTCTGGTCCATGATCATGGTCATCATGGTGATCGAGTTCATGTGCCAATGTTTGACTCATCGTAAACCTCCAGCTTGCGCTTTTTTCACTATTTTAGGTGCCTGAACCTCACCGGATCGTACCTTGGCCACATCGGCAGGCTGCACTTCATCATTGGTATTATTTTCCCAGGCATTTCGCTCATAGGTTACTACGGCCGCGATTTCCTGATCCGTCAATTGGTCTTTGTAAGCCTGCATGGCTGAACCTGGAACGCCATCCAGCACCAGGGCAATGTGTCGACTGATGGGTTTACCCACGGCAATCGAACTGCCCTTCAACGGCGGGAACATCGGTGGCAAGCCCTTACCGTCTGCTTTATGGCAGGCCGCACAGATGGCTTCGTATTTGGTCTTACCCAGGGTCATCAATTCTTCACGGGTCATTTTAACCTGTTCTTTGGGTTTGCCTGCCCCGGCAGCGTAAATGTCTTCCACTTTCACCTGGGCATCGACCCATTGTTTGAATTCGTCATCGCTCACAGCCTGCACTACAATCGGCATGTACGCATGGTTAATACCGCATAATTCGGTGCATTGGCCGCGATAAACCCCTGGTTTTTCGATACGAGCCCAGGCCTCGTGCATGAATCCGGGCATGGCATCGCGCTTGATACCAAGCTCAGGCACCCACCAGGAATGGATCACATCCGTTGAGGTCACCAAAAATCGGATTTTACGATTAACAGGAACCACCAGCGGCTTATCCACCTCCAGCAGATACCACTGTCCTTTTTTCTGTTTATTTTGAATTTGATCATAGGGTGTGGCGAGGTTACTGAAAAAACTAATTCCCTGATCCAGGTATTGGTATTGCCATTTCCATTGAGAGCCAACGACCTTGATGGTGACGTCAGAATCACTGCTGTCTTCAAGCCGCATCAGGATAGTGGTGGCGGGAATGGCTAAAGCGATAAGAATCAAGAAGGGAATCACCGACCAGACTATTTCAAGACGGGGGTTATCATGAAAGGCTGCCGGTTTGTAACCTACGGATTTGCGATGATGAATAAGCGAATAAATCATCACGCCAAACACCACGATTCCAATCAGCGCACACACAATCATCGATGTCGTGTGCAGGAAATACATGTCATGGCTTAAAGGCGTTACCCCTTTGTACATATTTAACTGCCACGTATCGGCTGCAGCAGTGGCCGTTTGAGTTGTCAGTAGCCCGACTCCGGCAGCGGCAAGCAATCCGCCAGCCTTAAACCTGTTTCGCATCCCCATTCCTCACCTTATTATTATTGGCTGGTTGGGTAACCAGCCTGATGATTAATTTTTGTTAATGACTCTGCTTATCACAATCGCCTTTACCACAAGGAATAGTTACCCTCTTCCTTCGATTGGCTCACCATGTATTTGATTGCTTCAATCACTTCCCCTGTTGTGCAATGCTTGCAGCCCCCGTTTTTCGGATGGTATTCACCACTTACTGTCTGCTTGATTAAGACATCCATGTTTTTCTGCAGCAGGGGTTTCCAGATGGCTTTGTCGCCAATTTTTGGCGCGCCTTGTTTGCCGTCGTCGTGGCACATGCCGCAGTTTTCATTGTAGACATCCTTGCCATTGGACGGGTATTTTTGAGAACCGGCATTGTCCAAATCCGTCCACTGGGAGCGGGACAGCGATTTGTTTAAAATATAATCCGTGGCCGCCATGATGTCGTTGTCGCTGCAGGTTACGCAGGCGCCTTTAACCGGCATGCTGTTATACCCGTTAATGGCATGGCGATACAATCCGGTGAGGCCGCTGTCTTTGAGGCGACGATACCAGTTTGCACCATCCCCGATGACTGGAGCGCCCATTTTATTATCCTGATGGCAAATGATGCATGCATTGACATAAACCTGTTTACCGCGTTTCAGCGTGGGTTGTTGCTCGGACGGTGAAACCCCAAGAGACTCTTCACTGACAACCGTCTTTAAATAGGTTGCAATGGCCAGACGATCTTCTTCGGTCAGATAACTCAAACTGTTGTGATTAACCTCGGCCATGGGGCCTGCGACGGGGCCAGCGCGATTGATGAGCTGCCCTTTCAGGAACACATCCGCCACTTCATAGCGGCTCGCTGAACGCAAACCGAATTTGGTAATGTTGGGAGCCCAGTAACCATCAATGAAGCTGCCGGTTAAATAATAGCGATCCTTTGGTGCGCCAAAAATGTTAAGCGGTGTATGGCACATACTGCAATGCCCCAAACTGTCAACAATGTATTTGCCGCGGTTCCAGGCCGGCGATTTGTCACTTTGGTAGTCAATGGTGTCTTCCTCCGGGAAGAAGAACAGCAAATTCCATCCCCACAATGAAAACCGGGCTCCGGGCACATTAAATGGGAAAGGAAGCGATTTATTTTCCTGCTTCACTGGCGGAAGACTCATGAAATACGCATAAAGCGCGCGTAAATCGTTGTCGGTGGTCTTTGAGAAGTAAATGTAGGGGAAAACCGGGAAATAATTTCTGCCCTTGGGATCACGACCTTCTCTCATGGCACGGATAAAATCGGCTTCAGTCCAGTTACCAATACCGGTTTCTTTATCCGGGGTAATGTTGGGGCTGTAAAACGTACCAAAAGGCGTATTGATCGGCAATCCCCCGGCAAACGCAGGCGTACCCCCCTTCACATTGGTGTGGCAAGCGATGCAATCGCCCATTTTAGCCAGGTATTCGCCGTGCTCAATTAGTTTTTTCTGAACGTCATCCGCTGGCGCTTTGGTTTGGGGGTAAGCAGGGTAATACCCGTCAATCAGGGGCTCCGCGATTTTTTCCTGTTGCGTTCCTGTTTCTGCTGTCACGTCCTGTTTGGGAATCGGTTTCACTTCTTCCGGGACGATTGATTGTGCCTCGTTTGGCGTGGACACCGATTCAACCGCTGCTTTTGAGGTTTCATCCTTGGCTTTCGCAGCGTACGATGCATTGACGAATGAAATCACACTCATGAACAAAATCGCAAAAATTGCGTTGTTTTTCAACAAAGAGCGCACGCCCCCTCCTTAATATGCTTACCTTAAACAGCGACAGACAAGAAAAATAATCAAGCATTTTATACCCCTCGGTGGAGAACTTGCAATGATGATTGCTGCAGTATTTATTAAATGGCATTAAATTGCTTTTTATTTACACAAAATGGTTTTTTTGACTGACTTCTTTGTCCCTGGATGGTATTCTGCTGGCTTTCTTTGAAGGGAGAATCATCATGATCTGGAAGGAAGCACTCGCATTGGAGCAGTTGCGGAATCAACAACGGCATGTGGCCAACATTGACGGCAACAAAATCCTGTTCCTGTGGCACAAGGACAAAGTCCATGCGTTGTCGTCGCAGTGCCCACATTTCAAACTGCCGCTGACGAAAGGCACAATCACCGAGCAAAACACCATTGTCTGTCCTTTTCATAAAAGTGAATTTGATTTAGACAGCGGCAAAGTTGCCTGCTGGTCTCCCTGGCCGCCCGCGATTGGTAAACTGTTAGGGAAAGTCAGCTCATCCAAGTCTTTAACGATTTATCCCACCCGTATCGAGGAGGGGAAAATCATGGTTGGCCTTGACTAGCGCCTCAAATGAGGTAACGGCCGGCGCCCTGGATAATTGTCTCAATGAATTCCTGGTAATGGAGCGCTGGCAATTGCCAGTAATGCCAATACAGCGGCATAAGCCAGCGTTTGCCAGGGCAGATTTCCTTGAGAACGCCTTGTGCCAGTTCGCGGGTGATATCGAGGCTTGGAATAAGGCCAAAGCCATACCCCTGGATCGCAAACTCCCTGAACCCCTGCACAGAAGGGACCATATTGTAACGCTTGGGTAGCAGGGCTTTGTTAAAGAAGTGAGTAAAAAAGCGTTCGTGCAGACGATCACGGCTGTCAAAAACCAGCAGAGGCGCGTGGTAGAGATTGTCTTCCATTGCGGCATCATTCGCGAAGTAGCGTTCAATAAACGCGGGCGAGGCGACCAGCAAATAATCCATGTGCCCTAACAGAACGCATTCGCAACCGGGTAACGCTTTATCATGACTCGACACACAAGCGGAAACCGCCCCCTTGCGAAAATAATCCAGTGTTAATTCCTGATCATCGGTAATGATGTCGAGATTCACTTTTTCAAGAAAGCGCAAATCCGCCAGTAAATGAGTAAACCAGGTTTCCAAACTGTCACGATTAAGGGCTACCGACAACCGAGCAGGCAAATCCTGTTCAATTTCCTGAAGAAAGTGCTCTTCCAACAGATGAATGCGGCGAAGCAAGCCCAGCATTTTTTCACCCAGGGGAGTCGCCCTGTAGGGATGCGTTCGAATCAGCAACGGCTGCCCCATCATGACTTCCAGTTGTTTGATGCGCTGGCTTATCGCTGGTTGAGTAATAAACAATTGCTGGGCAGCGGCGGCAAAACTCTGGGTTTGAATGACAGCATCTAAAGCCTGCAATCCACGATGATCAAGTCTCATAAGCAAAATTTATCAATAATCAAAATTATTAATTTCTATAATAGCCTGCTTTCAGGGATAATGCATGGATTCGCAATTTGAGGAGGAAATAATCATGTTGGTTTATTTTAATGGTTTAGTACTCGGTCTCTCCCTGATCATGGCCTTAGGCCCTCAAAATGTGTTCTTGATTCGCCAGGGCGCACAACGTCGACACGCCATCCTGTCTGCGCTGGTGTGTTTCTGTTGCGACCTTATATTAGTCTGCGGCAGCGTAGCAGGCTTATACCATGTCCTGGAATTGCACCCGCAATTTAAAGTAGGAATGACGTGGTTTGGAGTGGCTTTTCTGATGTATTATGGCAGTCAGGCGTTAAAAAATGCCTTTCATTCGCCATCGGCAACATCGCAGTTGCCCGAGCAGCAAGGCAGCAATCGCTTACAAATTATTCTACTCGCCTTGGGATTCAGCCTGCTTAATCCCCATGCCATTATTGATTCCCTAGTCATTATCGGCACCAACAGCGCCCAATTCCCAGAACATCAAAAAGCCTTTGTACTGGGAGTGGCCACTTCCAGCCTGTTATGGTTCAGTTCACTGACATTCACGACCCATTATTTTTCCGACGTGTTGTCCCGCACCGCTGTCTGGCGGCGCGTGGAGTTGTGCAGCGGCCTGCTGATGATCTGTTTGAGCCTCAAACTGGCTGGAAGCCAGTTTTAATCTAGGATTGTTTAGGGCCCATAGTCAGTTGCGTTATTTTTTCCATGGCATTGTCCTTGATGCTGCTCAACAAGGTATCCACACTCCCTTCACCGTAGAGACGGAATTGAGCTGAATTCATGTGTATACCCTCTGAAAGACGAAGCAATTGCCTTTCGGTTTCTTCCGAAACGTCAGTGCGCCGGCCAGTTGTGAATTTAGCCAGCGTTGAAGGTTGCAGATCCTCCTTTCTCCAGGTATGGATGGTGTCGGTATTCACCCAGGGACCCAGTGTTACAATGAGGTTCTGAAGTTCCGGGGTGCCGAGCTTGTACCACATCTTGTCGCTGTTTTTACCCATCGCCCATTGATAAACAGCAATTAAATCCTCAAGGGCTTTTTTGTAATCACTGGCATATTCTTTGCGAGAGTGGGCGCAATAACCAACGTAGGTACTGGCGACCATTCCCACCGTTACCAGAGGGAGAAACCCGCAGGTCAACCACGAAACGACGGCAACCCCAGTGCCGGCAAGGATATGAGCATCAACGGTCTGCAAGTCGGCCAATGCCTTGCTGAAACGCTCCACCTGCTGATTGACGATTTTTATATGCGTAGTGGATTGATAATCAAAATCACTGTCCGGTTTGACAAACCGGTCGGTTTGCTGGCCAGAAACAGTCGGGTTAAAAAAGCCTGTAAAAAATCGCATGAGAATCTCCGTCCATTGAAAACCTCGATATAATCACATTATTCGGCTAAATTGAAGAAAAAGATACCAATAAAAGAGGGTACGCAGAAATAGAAAGGGCCAATCAGTGTGTCGCCAATTGACCCAGTGGAATGACACATAGCAAGTCCAACCTCGCAGGGGAAACTATCTCACACGCGGCGCGTGATTGTCAACAATTCCAGCAGATTGCGTTTGTTGTTAACGATTCAATGCAGTAAACTCAACGTTTTGGCAAAGCGAGGCAACCATGTTCTACGGCGACAATGTGAAAGACACCCGGCAGATGTTTTATGCAAGCTGGCATAAACACCGCAATGCCCAACCCTTATTGCCTCTGGAACAGCAGATTGTCAATGTCATTGCCGATCATCCTGAATACCAGCCCATGCTGGAAAATGCCACCCCCGAAAACGAACAGGCTTATTTTCCCGAATTAGGTCAGACCAATCCCTTCCTGCACATGGGTCTTCATCTGGCAGTTCGCGATCAATTGGCCACGAATCGTCCAGCAGGCATTGTCGCGGTTTATCAACAATTACTCACCAAATACCAGGAGAGGCTGGTGGTTGAACACCTGCTGCTTGAGAAACTGGCTGAATGCCTCTGGCAGGCGCAATGTACCGCCAGTTATCCAGATGAAAATCAATACCTTCTTGCCGTCAAATCACTGGTGTGAACCTAACTAATTGCTTGATAAAAAAGAAACTCTTGTCAAATTCAGCCAATAACCGCTAGAGTGAATCTGCCTCTTGATGTGCTGTCGGCCAGAGGCATTCCCAAATGAAAAATCGATGGAGAGATCATGAAAAAAGTAATTGCTTTATTGGCCGCTTTCGCTGCAACCGCTGTTTCTGCCCAACCCAATGCCAATGCAGAGGCCAGCGCTCAATCCCAGGCGTCACAAACCCAGACATACGCGGATGCCAATGCGGCGAATCCCAGCCAACCCAGTCAGCAGCAAACGACTGATACGAAATCAAACCAATCCCAGCCAGCAAAATACGCCGGCCAATAACACCGGTTCAACGAATCCCACGAATTCTGGCAATGCCAATCAGGCTCCCCAGTCTTAATTCCACCCTCTGTTTCCCTGCCCTCTGATTTCTTTCGAAACGCTCTTTGCTAACTTTTAACACACTGTCCATAACCTCTTTAAAAAAGGCCCATTTTTTTATGAGGGAGGAAAGAAAATTTATTTTTTTTCTGCTACTCTTTAAGTGGCTTCATGTTCTTAACTACTTTCAAGGAAGACTTATCATGAAAAAATCAACGGTTGCTGTTGCCGCTTTATTAACTGCGTTATCTGCTGCTACGGTCGCTCCTGCTGCCTATGCTAATGATACTGCAGGCACTCAAGTAACGGGTTGTAATGGTTGTAATGGTTGTAAAGGCTGCAAAGGGTGTAACGGCTGCAAAGGTTGCGGCGGTTGCAAAGGCTGTGGCGGTTGCAGCGGCAGTTGATTCATGTCAGGGAAACAGTCATAGCGGCTGTTTCCCTGTGCTTCTTCTCTTTTAACGACATGACCCATGAATTTTTCTTTTCCAGGCCTAAGTTCTTTTCAACAATCCCAATTGCTGCGTGCTGCAAGGCAGGTGCTTGAAACCCAGCAACAGATGACGACAGCCAGGGGCAGGAATATCATTCACTACACCCTTGAGAAAAAGCGTAAACACATCTCCATGAATCATTACCCCAAAGGCGATCGCATTGATCATCAAACGGGAGCTCAGTATTTCTACCACTGCCATCGTGAAAATTTTGAAAGCATGGAGCATGGGCATTTCCATTGTTTTCTGAGGTATAAAGGCATTCCGGCACGGATTAAACCCACTACCTTGCCTGACTGGGATAAATACATCGACAATCCCATGACCCATCTGGTTGCCATTGCCATGAATTGTTACGGACAACCCATCCGCCTGTTTACCGTCAACCGCTGGGTTGCTTCCGATATCATTTACGATGCCCGTCATGTCGCCGGGTTTATCAAACGCTTTAAAATGACGCTTAACGACAGCGATTACTGGCAGGTGCTGGATCGCTGGGTGCAGGGCATGCTGAGGCTTTTCTCACCGCAAATTGTCTGGCTGCATGAACAGCGGCAACAGCGAATGCGGGACTTTAGCAGTACGTTTCCTGAAGAAAATGCCTACGAATCGCGAGACATCGAAGAACCTTCGCAGATAGAAATTGATCTTAATACACAGATTCAGTGGCTGCTCAATCCGGTTTCTTTAAATCAAGCGGAAGACGTCCTGTCCTGATGAGCGTGCCCGGTTGAAGGCGTTCTTTTCTTGCATAAATCGGTAGTGTGGCTGCACAAATCACGATGCAGTAAATGAATAGCCCGCGGTTCCCCAGTTCCAGCATAAAAAATGAAGCGATAACCGGCCCCACCATGGCTCCCACACTGTAGGCCAGCAGCAGGGTTTGCGTTGCCGCCACAATGTCCTCTGGGCCTAATGCATCACAGGCATCACTGACACTGATGGGGTAGAGTGCAAAGGTAAGGCCGCCAAAAAGCATCATAAAACCAAACAGCCAGCCCGATGGGCCTTTAAAGCCAGTCAAACACAGCAGCGTCAGAATAGTCAGTATGGTAATTCGCATGAGGACCTGACGCCGATCACCCTGATCAGACCATTTTCCTAAGGGATACTGCAACAACATGCCGCCAAATATTACCGCAAACATGTAGGTAGCTACCAGGGACACCCCACCTGACAATGCGCTGAGGTAAACTGGTAACAAGCCATAGATAACGCCCATAATCAGCCCTGAAACCAACGCCCCGGTCAATCCCGGTATGGAGGCTTTCAACAACACGATCCTGGGTATCGAGGAAGACGAGGTTAGCCTGGGAATACTGCTGGTTAAAAAAGCGATGGGACTGATCGAAATCACACTGAGCAGCGCAGCCAGTTCATAAAGAAAAAAGGGCGAGGTGTTTTTAAGGCAGAGAATAAACTGGCTAACACTCTGGGCACTGTAAAAAGCAATCATGTACCAGGCCATGATCTGACCACGATTGCAGATCGAACTCACCGATAACAACCAGCTTTCAATGACGACAAAAACGCCAGCCGTCACAAAGCCGGCAATAAAACGCAAAATCAGCCACAGGCCTGGCTCATAAACGAATCCGTGCAGTAGACAACACAAGGCCAGAATGAGCGCAAAAAACCCATAGGCATAACGATACCCCAATCGTAGAATGATCGATTCCGTGCGAAGCGAACCCGCCACCACACCGATATAAAACACGCTGGTTACGGCCCCCATAAACCAGGTTGAAGCCTGCGCCAGGGTCATTTTTAAAATCAGCAGGGTTGAAAAAAAACCAGCGCCGAGAAGAAAAATAAACAGGCTGAGCAAAGGTGCAAAAGCACACTTTATCAAGGGTGTCATTGTTTTGCGCTTCAAGTGGTTGCCGATCAGAATAATAAGCTTAGCAAATTTGCGACGGTCAAACCACGTCAACCGTATTCGCTCCCTTCGTGATCTTGAGTGAAGAGTTAAATGTCATTTTTATACAGTTTAACCCGATCTTTTCCGGTTTGTTTCGCCTCATACAATGCCTGATCGGCGGCTTTGATGATTTCGTCAATGGTCGCCCCATGCCGCGGCGCTTCCGCGACACCAATGGAAATGGTAATGCTGGACAACTGCTGGTTTTTATAAACAATCGGCGTTTCTTTCAACAGCTCACGGAACTGATCCAGTTTTTTAGCCGCTTGCACCAGTGTCGTGTTAAGTAAGGCGACCACAAATTCCTCACCTCCAAAACGAAAAGCGATGTCCGTGTCGCGGAAATTTTTCTTTAACAATTGCCCGGTTAATTTTAATACCTCATCTCCTGCAAGATGGCTGTAGGTATCATTGAATTTTTTAAAATTATCAAGGTCGAGCATGGCGACGCACAAGGTGCTTTTTTCACGGGCAAGGCGAATCAGTTCCCGGGATAGCAAATCGTTTAAATAACGGCGGTTGTATAAATTGGTCAGCGGATCATGCAGCGACAGTTCATTGAGTGAAGATCGCAAATTAATGTTGGCTAACGCCAGTTTTACAATATTACCAAAGGAAATCGCCATATCCCGCTGATGCGGAGTTAATTTTCTTTTATCCGGAGCAAACACGTGAATCACACCGATTAATTCATTTTGTACAATTAATGGCAACCCTATCGATCCTCCCTGAGGCAGGCGGATGTAATGATTGCAGGGAATGCTCTTCTGAGGCTCATCCACCTCAATAATGTCTGCTTCGCGGATAACATAACAATCCAGCGGTAAACACTGTTTCGTTAATAGCTCCTCATCGCCCCAGTGAATGACCGTTTCCAGCTGATTCGTTGCCTTATTAAACACCATCAGGCCCCCGCTTAGCTCGGGAAATAATTCCTCTGCCACCAGACAGATTCGAGGATAGGCTTCCTCAACCGAAATACAGATTTGAAGGGAGCGGTTAAGTTTGTTTAAAAGGCTTTCGTCATGTTCCAGCAGCTTCAGCTCGTTTAAGGTTTCCAGTGTTTTTTCATTAAGCAGCCGCATTTTCTCTTCATTTTGAATCCGATCACTTACATCTTTCATCTGCAGAATAAAATTGAGGGGCTCGCCTTTGTCATCGCGAATTAACGACAAGCTTACCATGGCCCAAATCACACTGCCGTCTTTACGTATAAAACGTTTTTCAAGATGGGAAATACGCATGTCGCCGTTCATGATTTTAACCATGGATTCCTTGGTCATGCCTAAATCATCCTGGTAGGTAATATCCAGAAGGTTTTTATTTTTCAACTCCTTGTCGCTGTAACCCAGGGTATCCTGGAGGGTCCTGTTGGCGTGAATACAGTGTCCTTCGGGTGACACCAGCGCCATGCCTATGGGCGCATTTTCAATGGTATTACGGAAATTTTCTTCACTGCGTTTTAAATCCAGCAACAACGCAGAACTGTAGAGTTCAAGGTAGATTGATTTCAGTAAAAACTGATTAGCGCTGGTTGAGGCGAAAACAATGAGGGCTACGTAGAGGACAACGGCCAAAAAGAGCATGAGGGAAAAACTGGGAATGACTGAAACGGATAAAAAAAGCATAACCATCACGATGGGCGCCATAAAACCAAGGTAGGCACCAAGATGAGTCAGTAATTTAGCCAGCGGGGCGCCTAACAAACCAGTCAAGTAAACAAAAATCACCATGCGGTAAAGTGCATCGTCAACATACAAAAACAGCAGTCCTCCCAAGGCCCATAAAATACCAGACAGGGTATTGTTTAGTACGAAATAGGTTTTCCAGAATGCGGTGCTCCGCAGCCCGGACTGGGCGACTTCGCGGTTAAAATAAAAAACCATGAGGGCACGCAGGCCATGATTGACGATGATCATCAGCAAAACCCAGGAAAAGAGCAGCCAGGGGCTTGTAATGACAGGTCCGAGGATCAGGGAGTATAAAATAACGGCAAAAAAATCCGCTAGAACGATAAAATAAAAATCTTTATAGGACTCACTGATTAATCTTTCTTCGAGCTGTGACTTGGCAACGCCTGGGAAATCCATTTATTTTCCTCGCAGTGAAAGGCTTATAGAAAACAGGTGGAGCCTTCTTCCAAGACCTTGGGCTATTCCCTCTAACTAACCGTTTTACAGACCTATCCTATTTAGTTTACACAATTTTTTTAAAAACGGGGTGTTCACGCAACAGGCACATGAAGTTAACACCAATTTACGGTAAACTTGTTTCTTTGTTAAATCGAAGGGCTTCTGATGACTCATGAGCAAAAAACCACGCATTTCGGCTTCCAGTCTGTAGCCTGGGACGAAAAAGAAAAAAAAGTCGGCGCGGTGTTCAAATCGGTGGCTAAAAATTACGATGTGATGAATGACCTCATGTCCCTGGGCATTCATCATGTTTGGAAACGCTTCGCCATCGAATTAAGCCAGGTTCGTGAAGGGCAGGTTGTGCTTGATTTGGCTGGCGGCAGCGGCGATTTAACCCGGCTGCTCAGCAAAAAGGCAGGACCGAAAGGGCAGGTTATTCTCGCTGACATTAATGACGCCATGATTGACGTCGGCCGCAATCGGCTACTGGATGAGGGTTTGTTTAATAACATTCATTATGTGCAGGCCAATGCCCAGTACCTGCCTTTTGCCGACAACCGTTTTCATTGCATCGTGATGGGCTTTGGGCTTCGTAATGTCACGGACAAAAATGAAGCCCTGCGTTCGATGTTCAGAACCTGCAAACCGGGGGGCAAAGTGATGATTCTGGAGTTTTCCACCCCTACCCTGCCGGGTTTAAAGCCTGTCTATGACTGGTATTCCTTTGCCATACTGCCAAAACTGGGGCAGTGGTTTGCCGAAGACGCCGCCAGTTACCAATACCTGGCGGAATCCATCCGACAGCATCCGGATCAGGACACATTGAAAACCATGATTGAAAACGCGGGCTTTGAGGATTGTCATTATCACAATTTAAGCGGCGGCATTGTTGCCCTGCATATCGCCTACAAATACTGAGAGGGTTATGATAAAAAAATACTCGCTTAAAGCATTGCAGACAGCCATTAATGGCGCGCTGGCGCTGGATGATACCATGCCGGAAAAAATTGCCGCCCTGCATGGCAAACGGATAGAAGTGGTTGTTTCACCGCTCGACATTCGTTTTTTCATTACCTTTGAAAAGCAGCAACTCCTTCTGTTGGACAGCTGTCCAGAGCATCCCGACACGGTCATTCACAGCAATCCCTTAGGGTTAATCCGCTTAAGCTTCCTGCCCGCTTCCAAAGCGCGCTCTCTGTTTAACGATAAAATCAGGCTTTCAGGCGATACGGAATTGGGTTATCAGGTTAAGAAGCTGTTTGATGAACTTGACATCGACTGGGAAGGGCATCTTGCCCACTTTACCGGCGATGTGATCGCTCACCAGCTGGGCTCTTTGGTGAAACGCGGCCGGGCCTTTACTAATCATTTTACGCAATCCATGCAGCATAATATGACCCATTACCTGCATGACGAGTTGAGGCTTTTCCCCTCCCGGGAAGAAATCGAGGATTTCTTCAGGGACATCGATGAACTGGGGCACGACGTGGAGCGTCTCACGGCACGGATTAACTTACTAGCGGCCGCGTATGAAATCGATTAAACAAATTTTTCGTCTGCTCTACATTAACTGGGTTTTGGCACGTAATGGTCTTGATCAACTCATTGTTTCCATTCATTTGTTTGCACCGTTTCGCTTTATCGTCTACTTAAATCCCTGGACCTGGTGGCGCCGCCAGCCATTAACACGCGGCGAAGCCCTGCGTAAAACCCTCGAAGAGCTGGGGCCTATTTTTATTAAATTTGGTCAGGCACTATCCACTCGGCCGGACATTTTACCGCCAGACATTGCTTTGGAGCTTTGCAAACTACAGGATAAAGTGCCGCCTTTCCCCAGTGAACAGGCATTAGCCCTTATTGCCGCCGCCTATGGCCGCTCAGCCTTCGAGGTGTTTGCCGAATTTGACACCCAGGTGCTGGCTTCGGCCTCCATGGCCCAGGTGCACGCTGCCCGCTTAACAAGCGGTGAAGAGGTGGTGGTGAAAATTTTGCGTCCCAACATGCGTAAAGTCATCGAAAAGGACTTAAGCATCATGCACACCATTGCCAATTTTGCAGATCGGTACTGGCCGGAAAGCAAGCGCCTCAAGCCGAAGGAAATCGTCGCGGAATTTGAACACAGCCTGCTTAATGAACTGGATTTGCAGCGTGAAGCGGCCAATGCCGGTCAATTGCGTCGGAATTTCCTCAATTCCCCGCTGCTCTACATTCCGGAAGTATTCTGGGATTACACGCGAGAAAACATCCTCGTCATGGAACGCATTTACGGGATTCCGGTCGCTGATGTGGCAACCCTTCGCGACTACAGCATTGACATTAAAAAGCTTGCCGAACGCGGTGTTGAAATTTTTTTCACCCAGGTGTTCCGCGATTGCTTTTTTCACGCCGACATGCATCCTGGCAACATTTTTGTATCCACGCAGCATCCCAATAACCCACAGTACATTTGCATTGATTTTGGCATCATCGGTACGCTCAACGAAAATGACAAGCGCTACCTGGCTGAGAATCTTTATGCTTTCTTTAACCGCGATTACCGCCGTGTTGCCCAATTGCACGTGGAATCAGGCTGGGTTGCGCGCAATACCCGCATTGAGGAATTTGAAAGCGCCATTCGCACCGTCTGCGAACCCATTTTTGAAAAGCCATTAAAAGACATTTCCTTTGCCCAGGTGGTCTTGCGGCTATTTCAGGTGGCCAGGCGTTTTCAGATGGAGGTTCAACCGCAGCTGGTGTTATTGCAAAAGACATTGCTGGCCATCGAAGGCCTAGGTCGGCAGTTGTATCCTGAGCTCGATCTTTGGGCTACAGCCAAACCCTTTTTAGAAAAATGGCTTAAAGAGCAAATCGGGCCCAAAGCGTTTATCGAGCGATTAAAAGAAAATCTGCCTTTCTTTGCGGAGCAACTCCCCCACATGCCGCGTTTACTTAATGACCTTCTGGTACTTAGTAAAGAGGAGAAAATACGATCATTAATGCTTTCCACCACTCCCCCTGTGCAAAACCGTCAACAGACATGGAATAGGGGGCTTGGGTCCGGTATTTTCAGCGCCATGCTAACCCTGAGTGCGCTTAGTTTTTTTGACTTGATTGAGCCTGATAAAATAGCACCTGCCACTTTGATTGCTGCCCTTGTTGGCGGTATGATAATGTTAATTAACCGCACAAACAGGAGTGAATGATGGGACTAAGCGGAGTGAGTCCTTTGTCGCTGTTGCTGATTTTGTTAATCGTCGTTGCCCTTTTCGGCACCAGCAAACTTAAAAACATTGGCTCAGACTTGGGCAGCGCCATTAAAAATTTTCGCAAGGCGCTCAATGAAGACGACGAAAAATCATGACCTCAGGCGAATTGCTGCTTACCTTAATCATTGCCCTTCTGGTATTCGGCCCCAATAAACTTCCCATGCTGGCCATGCATCTCGGCAAGCTTTTTCGTTTTCTCAACCGCTTCAAAATCCAGCTGAATGACTTCTGGCAAGAGCAGTTGAAAGAACAGCAATTGCGTGAAAACACTAAAAAGGCGGAGCAGGCTGATGCCCTGTACCAGCAAGAAGAAAAAAAACAATGATCATTTGTTGATGTAAAAATCCGCAAAGTCAGCCAGCAACTTTTCAAGGTTAGCCACGAGATTGTCGTAGTGTTCATGCTGAACCAGCGTATTGCTTAATTTGATGGTGCCGCGATGCAGGGACATTAATTGTTTTCCCCGGTAGTTAAAGTGGTGATTATTGAATTTATCAATGGGTGCCCGCTTTAATTTTTTATCCAACTGCTCTTCAACGGCTTCTTTTATGCGTTTTTCCCCGAATCCCTTCGCTATCTTATCGCCGATTTCACACAAAACCTCGATGTAGATTGTGCCTTTTTTGGCGATGGCACGGATAACAGCCGCTGTTTTGGCAGAAACATGGGATAAATCGCCCACGGCTTCCCAGATTTCGTTAGGAACCTGGGCAAAGGCCAGGTAGTTACTTAAGACGGAAGGGCTTAAGCCGAGCTTGTCGCTTAACTGCTCCTGAGTGATTTTTTCAGTACGCAAAAGCGTGGTGTAAAACATCCCTTTGGAGTAATCAGACACGTTTTCTTTTTCATTTTCAGAAACGAGCACCGAAATCGCCTGATTAAATGTTAAATCCTTAAGCACCGCTTTGACCGGAATATTGTAGAGTTTACAGGCAGACCAGCGGCGATACCCGGCAATGACGATGTATTTGGCGCCCGGATCGCTTTTGGGTCGAAATTCATCAGATGCCCTGACAATCACAATGGGCTGGCACTGGCCCTTGTGCTTGATGCTGAAAGCCAGTTCCTCAATGTTACCGATTTCAAAGGCTTTTCGGTCTCTGAACTCCCACGTGTCGATTTCATTACAATTCAGTTGGATAATGCGTTCAACGAAACCAAGCTCCTCTTCTGCATTCTGCATGCGTTCACATAGAATTTCAGATAAAGAATAACTTTGCATACCTTTTCTCCAACCCTGGGCTGACCCCTGTCCTCGTGTTTTATATCGGGCTTACTGCCCATAACTTTAATCTACGCCTTATACGACGTCTGAAGACATAAATTTATACAAATTTATTAAATTTTACACCAGATTACCCAGGAATGCCTGCCAAAAGCCAAAAATATCGCCTGGCGAAGGCCAATCACTTGACTTATAAGCAGATTTACCTGCATACCCGGCTGTGCGTGCTATAGTTGATAGTACCGGGTCAGAATAAGGATTGATCATGGGGCAAAAAGCATTTTCCTCTGATATCCATATCATTACGCAGCAATTGAGTAAAATCATCGACACCCCCATTGAAGACAGCCTGTCCCGTCTTGTCAGCTTAAGCAAACGCCTGTTTGATGTACCCCTTGTCGCCATCAGCCTGTTTGACGAGAAGCGTCAGCGATTTAACTTAATTAATTCCACAGAAGTTTTTGGTAAAAACAGGGACTTATCGCTTTTTACACAATACATTAATGACGACATTCTGATTGTTGAAGACACCCACAACGATGAGCGCTTTCTCAAAACACCCCTGATTCTTGAAGGCGCAGAAATACGCTTTTATGTCAGCTGTCCGATATACAATAAAAAAAAGAAAAAAATAGGGGCTATTGTGTTACTCGACAATAAACCCAGAACCTTTTGCCTGACCGATTTGAGTAGCCTCAATGACATCATTAAGCTTGCGGAAACGGAAATTAATAATTGCCGCCTGTCCAAAGCGCAAAAAATGCTCCTGGATGAAATGACTTATGATCAACGCCTGGATTTCACCGATCAAAAAACCCGGGCCTGGAATTTTACCGGCTTTAAGAAAATACTGGCCTACCAACTCGCTGAAAGCCTGGAGTCTCAGAAAGGGTTTGGCCTGGTGACAGTGGACATTGATGGTTTGAAAACCATCAACGAACACCATGGTTTCGAAGCTGGCGACGATCTTCTTAAAAAAATGTCAAAAACTTTAATGCGTACCTGCCGTGCGGAGGACACCATTGCCCGCAGTGAGTTTTCCGATTTTATCATTCTGATTCACACCGATAACACAGCCAACATTCGTACCGTTGTCGAACGGATTCAGCACAATCTGTCGTTAATTATTGCCGAAACGCCGCATGATAAGATCGATTTCAGCGTAACGATTGGTTATACCTGTTTTGATCCTCTATCCATACAACCAGAATGCCTGTTAACGAATGCTGAAATGGCGCTGTTGAAAGGCAAGCGAGCCGGTCGTAACTGCATTCACTTTTATATCGAGGATAAAGCCTCACGCCTGCTTTCATGTTAAGCCATTGACGACACACGCGTTTCTTGTTCATTGGCAAATCAAAAAGAAATAATTATTTACATTTCTGTGTTTTTTAAGTATGATTTTTTACAAATCTTTACTCAATTGTTACTTACCAAGGTTTTCTTGCCATGACTTATTACCTTTACATTCCAATTCCAAGGAAAAAATTCTCCCTTGATCAGCAGGAAGCAGTAAACAAATGGGTAGAACTTGAGAAACAAAAAAATAAAAACGTCATTCTTTGTTATCAAGGAGAAAAAATACCGCCCTTGCCTGGCAGCGCCAAACTGGGCGTTTGGTTGCATGGAACCCCAGGCGCCCAGCCGCACCCCACGTTCATGTCGATCGACAGTGAGATTGCCAGGCATTCCCCCAGTATTTCCAGACATCTGCATTTGACTCATGATGAAAAGTCGGTTCTTGTGCCGCAAATTGCCGATGATTTGGTTAAGGAAGGTTTACTGCAACAATTCCAGGCGAATTCGCAACGCAGTTTGCGCATCAAACTTTTTTTCTTTGATGCGGGAAAGCAGGCAGAAATACTGGCGTCTGCCTTTCGTAACGCCCTAAGCAAATACGAACACTATCACCAGGGCAACATTCGAATTGATTATTATCCTGGCCAACTGTCTGAGCTTAAAACGAAAGCGAACGGCGAGCCCGCTCATAAATTTATCCGTTCAACCCAAAGCGGTGAAGAGCAGCGCGCGAAAACCCTTCGACAGACCCTGTACAACAGGGAGGACGCCGCGCCGAAACTAACCATGGCGCAGGTCAACGAGGTAGTGAAACAGTACAGGGATTACAAATCGTCCCGTTTGGGTGGGCTGTCAGGGCGTTTGGGGTTGAATACCTTCTTTTCGAGCGATGCCAGTTTGGCAACCATTAAAGCGCTTGAAAATAACCGTCTTTCCGACACCCGGCGGTTTAATCTGGCCGTGCAGTTTTTAAAGCGATACCCCACAACGCATCTGGCGAAGTACCTGCGTCCTGAAGTTGAAGCGTCACAGACAAACAATAATCAACTGTACAGCGCGCAACCCGCGTTAGGCTAATCACCAAAACGCGGTTCGGGCCGGTGGCAGTAGGGCGCCTTGCTGTGTTTGGCATAATAATCCTGATGGTAGGCTTCCGCAGGCCAAAAGGGGCGAACCTCCAGCAGCCGGGTTGCCACCTCGTAGCCGCGTTGCCGTAATTGCTGAATTAAACTCTCGATCGTCGCCTTTTGTTCATCATTGTAATAAAACACTGCACTGCGGTATTGCTGCCCCAAATCGGGGCCCTGCCCCGTGCGTTGGGTTGGATCGTGAATTTCAAAAAAACGCTTGATGACGGCGTGATAATCCAGTTTACTTTTATCAAAAACCACACGCACCGCTTCGTAATGGCCCGTGTTCCCCTGACACACCTGCTCATAACTTGGTTCGGGCACATGCCCGCCGGTATAACCGACTTCCACATTCAGAACACCGGGTAATTGGCGCAAAAAATGATCAACGCCCCAGAAGCATCCTCCCGCGACAATGGCTTCTTCGGTATCCAGCACCTCACCGTCGGCTACATAATCGAGGGCCACCGAATTCACACAATGACGGCGATTTTTGGCAGTAAACTGCTCACCGGTAAACACATGGCCCAAGTGCGCCTGACAACGCCCGCACAGAATTTCAGTCCGCTGACCATCCGCATCCGGAACCTGCTTGACCGCCTGAACAATGTCATCATCGAAACTCGGCCACCCACAACCGGAATGAAATTGGCTTTCAGCTCGAAACAGGGCCAATCCACAGCGGCGACAGAGGTAGGTGCCGCGGCCTACAGGCTGGTTATATTGCCCCGTGTGGGGGTATTCAGTGGCTTTATCGCAGATCACTCGGCGGGCAAGCGGTGTTAAACTTGCGGTCTTATCGAGAAAAGTCGTCACAAAGCCTCCTTGAAGCGCAAGGCCGCACCGACAGCAGCGGTGCTGGCCGCATCGCCTGTTTACTGCACGCGGTTACAGATTTTATCCGCCATGTACCCAATCGCGCCGGCATAGTAGATAGAATTATTGTAGCGCAAAATCATTTTGTAATTGGGGAATGCCAGAAAAACCGGGCCGCCATGCGGTTGAACAATACTGGCTTCCAATTGCTGGTACGGCAAGGGTTCTCCTTTTTCGGTACGAACGCCAAGTGCATTCCATTCACTGACTGGTTTGACGATGCTTTTACCTTCCAGGGTATAGTCAAATTTGGCAGGCAATTTCACCCGAATAGCCCAGGGTTGCCCTGTCTGCCAGCCATTCTTCTTCATGTAATTGGCAATTGAGGCGAACACATCGGGTTTACTTTCCCAAATGTCTTTACGGCCATCCCCGTCATAATCTACCGCGTATTCTACCCAACTTGACGGCAAAAATTGCGGCTGGCCTGACGCCCCTGCCCACTCGCCCTTGAAATGATTCAATGACACATGCCCGTCATTGACAATGTGCAGGGCTAAAAAGAGCTGTTTACGGAAGAAATCCGGTCGATTGGAATCATAAGCCAAAGTCGCCAGGGACTTAATGACCGGGAAATTGCCCATGTAGGTCCCGTAACTGGTTTCCATTCCCCAGAACGACACAATAAAGCAGGGATCGACACCAAACTGGGCAGCGACCTCATCCAGAATCGCTTTGTTTTTGGTGTAATTCTTTTTACCCATGGCAATGCGGTAATTGTCTGCGCGGGTATTTAAATATTTGGTGAACGTCAACCGATGTTCCGGCTGGGAGCGTGCCAGGCTTTTCACCTGACGGCTTGGCTCACGGATGTCGGCAAAGGCTTCATCAAACAACTCGGCTGAAATGCCTTGATCCAGGGCCTGTTTACGCACTTCCGCGACCCAGGATTGCCAGTTTTGCGGATTCGCCATGGCCGCCGAGGCAGAAAGCAGCAACCCACAGGCTGCAAGCGTGCACATCAATTTATTCATAACCATTCCCCTTTCTCATTGATCTTCTAGTCAGCCATCATTCATCGTGTGTTTTGCACCGACTAAACTATTAAAACGTAATTTACAGGCAAAAACCTTGCCTGTTTTTATTACTCCAATACCGGTTTTAAATGCGGCCATACATTATCCAGAATGCGCTGTTGTGCCCGTTCATTGGGATGAAGACCGTCTTTTTGCATCAATTCACTGTCACCTGCCACGCCGTCAAGAAACATAGGGACTAAAACTATGCCGTACGTTTTTGCCAATTCAGCATAAGCCTTATTAAATTGGTCAAGGTAACGCGAACCGTAGTTAGGCGGCAGGAGGGTCGCAAGCACAATGACTTTAGCGCCGGTTTTCTGGCTGGCAATCACCATTTTTTCAAGGTTGTCCTTCATCTGCCTGACGGGCAGGCCACGCAGGCCATCATTAGCCCCTAACTCGATAATGATGACCTCTGGTTGATATTTTTGCAATGCCGGCTTTAACTTTCGCAAACCATTACTGGTTGTATCTCCACTGGTACTGAGGTTAATGATGCGGTAGGACTGATGTTCCTGCTTGAGTTTTTCACTCAGCAGTACGACCCAGCTTTTCTGTACATCAATGCCGTAGCCAGCACTTAAACTATCCCCAAGAACCACAATGTTCTTTGCGTAAAGGGGTGCTATGATCAATGCAAAGAAAACAAGACCTGCGTGCAGAGGTTTCATGTCGCCTCCAGAAACGTTAATTCGATTACAGAATGTCTATTTCACCGTGCCAAGCGGTGATCAAACCGTGTCTATTTTGAAAGACATTAATCTGGTAATCAAGGCAGGAGCTACCATCGCTATTACGGGCGCATCAGGCTCCGGGAAAACATCGCTGCTTAATTTAATGGCAGGCCTTGATTTACCAACCTCAGGGCAAATTTATTATGACACTCAGGATATAACTATAGCGGATGAAGACCAGCGTGCCCAATTGCGAGCCAGGAATATCGGCTTTATTTTTCAATCCTTCCATTTATTGCCGAACCTGACCGCACTGGAAAACGTGTTATTGCCCCTGGAAATTAATCGTCAGTACGATGACCCGTTGCCAGTGGCCATGGCCTGGTTAACGAAAGTGGGCTTAAGTCAGCGGGCAGGCCACTACCCAACTCAATTATCCGGCGGCGAACAGCAACGGGTTGCCATTGCCCGCGCCTTTTCGATTTCTCCGCGCATCCTGTTTGCAGACGAGCCAACGGGCAACCTGGATAAACAAACGGGCCGAACCATTATCGAGTTGCTGTTTGAACTGAATCGCGCCCATCAAACGACCCTGGTGATTGTGACGCACGATGAGGAACTGGCGAGACGCTGTCAGTGTCATTGGCCGTTGGTGGATGGTCAACTGCAATGCTGACATGGCCCTTGCCGATTAAAGCCCTAAGCCGCGACTGGCGAAGTGGGGAATTAACCCTTTTATTCATGGCGCTGGTCATTGCCGTGGCCTGCATCAGCGCGTTAAATAATTTTACCTATTCGGTCAACCTCCAATTGCAACAGGGTGCAGCCAGTCTGCTGGGGGCGGACGTGGTAGTTACCAGTAACGCACCCATTGATCCTTCATGGATTAAAGAAGCGAGCAAACGAAACCTCACCCAAACTGTCAATCTCACTTTTCTCAGCATGGCAGAGCACGATGAGCAATTGCAGTTAGCCCAGATCAAAGCCATCTCGCCGCTATACCCTTTACGGGGTTCGCTGAAAATAGCGTTGCGGATGGAAGATGCCGAAGGCCACATCGCCCATGCGCCGCCCCCGGGCGAAGTCTGGCTCAATCCCCGACTGTTGCCTCTACTCAACGTTGCTCTCGGTGAGACTATCCATATCGGCGCAGGTTCATTCCAGGTAACCGGCATTATTCGTCAGGAACCCGGCCAGACGGGCGACTGGTTTTCTTTTTCGCCACGCATCCTGATGAATCAGGCCGACATTGATAAAACCCGGGTGATTAGACCCGGAAGCAATCTTATTTACAGTTGGCTCCTGAAAGGCAATGCGGATAAGCTCGCACAATTGCAGGACCTGCTTAAATCGCAACTCACCGAACAGCAGCAGTGGCTTGATAGCCAAAACAGCACACCCGCCGTCAGCCGAACCATCGAGCGCACCTTAAATTACCTGCACCTGGGAACCCTGATGAGTCTGGTCCTTGCGGGTGTAGCAGTCAGCATGGCCTCGTTACGCTATTGTCAGCGCCATTTAAAGCAAGTGGCCCTGTTGCGTTGTTTCGGGGCGTCTAAAAAGCAGGTGATTATCCTTTACCTCACCGGCTTAAGTCTTCTCGGGCTTTTGGCCAGTTTGACAGGGGCGCTCCTGGGTTATGGGTTACAACCCTTGCTGGTTCAGTGGTTGGGCGGCTTGTTGCCGGATGTTAAACTGCAACTCCACGCAATCCCCTTCGTCTTTAGCCTGTTAAGTGGCATGCTCCTGCTGCTGTGTTTTTCTTTGGGTAATATCTGGGCATTGCGTCAAGTGACAGCCATCGCTATTTTCCGCGAGCAGCACCGTATCGGGCAAAACAGCGCTTACCTGACTTACGGCTTAGCTTTAATACTGCTTGCCTTGCTGGCCTACCTGTATACCCAATCCTTAAGCATGACTGTCGCTGTGTTGATGGGGTGCGTGGTCTATGTCAGCCTGGTCATTGCCAGCTTGTGGTTAATTTTTGGGCTGGTAAAAAGTCAACGGGCCATCCCGCTGAATTGGCGTTTTGGGTTTAATAACATTGCCCGCAATCTCGAAGACAGTGCCCTGCAAGTAGTGGGGATCGGCCTTGCCCTGACTGCCATTTTATCCCTGTTTCTGCTTAAGACTGATTTGTTAGCCAATTGGCGGCAACAATTGCCGGCCAATACTGCCAATTATTTCATCATCAATGTCGAACCCTCCCAGTTGCACGACCTTCATGCATTGTTTCAACAGGAGAGCGTCCAATCCGCCGCTTTTTATCCTGTTGTACGCGGGCGATTGATTGAAATCAACCATCAGCCTGTAAAAAAACTGTTTGGCGAGGAAAGCAAAAACATCAATGCCCTGCAACGGGAACTTAATTTATCCTGGACTGCAGAACTACCCGAGGGCAATGACATTGCTGCCGGCCGCTGGGCTTTAAGTCTGGATAAGCCCTGGGTCTCTGTCGAACTGGGCCTGGCGAACCGGCTTAAGTTAAAAACCGGCGATAGCCTGACCTTTCAGATAGGCGACAGTCAGGTGCAGGTTGAGATTAGCAGTTTGCGCAAAGTGGATTGGACTTCGTTTAAACCCAATTTCTTTATGCTGTTTAAGCCAGGCCTATTGAATGCGTTCCCTCATACACTGATTACCAGCCTCTATGTGCCCCCTGAACAACAAGCGCTTCTGATTAAACTGGTGAAGCAATTCCCCAACGTCAGTCTCATTGATGTGGCAAATACCCTTAGCCGTATTCAAGCCATCATATCCAGCGCAGGGAACGCCATCAGTTTTATTACGTTCTTCGCATTACTGGCAGGCCTCGTGGTGGCCTCACTGGCTATTCTGTCATTCAGCAACAACAAACAGCAGGAAACGCAAATCCTTAAACGATTAGGTATGCGCCGTTATGCCCTGCTTTGGATACGCAGCAGCGAGGCATTGATTATTGGTGGTTATGCGGGATTTCTGGCCAGTATTACAGCAATAGCCATCAATAGTTACCTGGCTTCTGCACTGTTGGACATTCCATTTTCCATTCCCTGGGGCATGGTGCTTTTCGTGCCATTCGCAACAGCTGCGGTAACCGTGGCAATTAACATTGCCGTTCAACGTATGCAATACAATCACTCGTCCCGCCTTAACACCACGTAGTGAAGGCGGGAATGGTGTTTATCCCACAACCCGGATGTTGAGCGTATCACCTGAAGCAGGTTGCGAGCAGAGGGATGTATCAGGAATAGTGCTGTTGGGGAGGTAGGTTTTACAGACGACCGGACCTCCGGAAACACCGCTGCCAATCTCACTGCCTAAAATCACCAGGTGCAATTGGCAGGATTGTCCCGGTGTCAGGGTAAACGGCGCGTTGCATTTGCCAGGCAACCCCGCCACCAGTGCAAGACCTGGCCTTGGCACCATCACCAGTGTTCGGGTAATCCGGGTGTTATTGGTGACTTGATAAATGACTTCGGTAGCGCCATCCGACGTAATAACCGGCTGTCCCCGCTCAATCACAAAAAAAGAAAATTTAGGCTGGGCTCCTGCCAGAGCATCTGTTGAGAGTAAGCCTAAGAAAACCAGTCCGATAAAATGAATTATCCCTCGCATTTCTTAATCCTTTTAGAGTAAATAAGTCGCACTGAATTGCAGTTGATGGGTGTACAGGTGCGTTTCCTTGAATCGATCATTCACACTCTGGCCAATGGCCGCGGCCAATTGGCTTTTGCCTAAATCAGCAAACTCATACCCCAGGCCCAGTTGCCAGTGTTTATTCAGCGGCGCCTGCAAACCGGCACCAACCGTATAGGCAAAGGCGGTTGTGGTGTTGGAAGCAAACGGCGGTGCCGGCACTTCTTCAAAAATCTTGGGCGTTAATGACCAGTCGAAGGAATGATTGAACGCCACAGCCACACTGCCGCTCAAATAAGGGGTAACCCAATAGCCAAAATCACCCAGCAGCTTGCCTTTTAAGCCAACGCGCCCATGATTAAGCTGGTAGCGGTAAACGAAATTGTTAAAATTCGGATCGCCGTCCTCGAGAACATCGCCGCGTAATTTGGCATTGCCCGCGTAAGCGGCGGCAATACCGAACTGGCTGTAAATCTGATTCGTCAGCAGGCATTGAATGCCAAAGAAAATTTCAGCCGTGCCAAGAACGCGAGTTTCACTGTCACCAATGTAGGTTTTCAAAACATCGGGCTGCAGTGTCACGGTTTGGGTACTTCCGGAAGAATACCAGGCGGGTCCCGCGCTCAGGGTAATAACTTTTTGGCCATTGACAACCGGGTTATTCGACAGGCCATCAGCAAATGCATGCGCACTTAAAAAACAAGCAGCACTGATTAGCCATTTCTGTTTCATCATCTCAGCTCTCCCTGCGACTAAATTAATTAATATAGACGCTATGTTCGGTTGCGCCATGCGAGATGTCAAGTAAAGTTTGCCGGCATAAGTTATTAAAAGTTAATAAATTAAGGGCAAGAGGGATGAAGCCAATCAAAAGTCGGTGTATGCTAATGGAAAGTCACTGAATTTTGTTAGCCATGGCATTATTGCACCTTGATGCTGGATTGCTCCATTCTGCGGTTATTCATGCGTGTTACACCCTCATCCAACAACGCGAATCACTGAATGCCATTAACCTGTTTCCGGTAGCCGATGGCGATACAGGGGATAACATGGCGGCCACCGCAAGAGCCATCGTTACACATGCCAAACCGATGGCAGGCATGGAGGCGACATGCCGCGCCATTGCGGATGCGGGCATATTGGGGGCACGCGGCAACTCCGGCATGATCTTTTCACAGTTTTTTAATGGGCTTTTAGAGGCCACGATGCCGCCACAACTGGATACGCGGTATTTTGCCGCAATGGTCAGCCGTGCCGCTGCCAGCGTGCGCGCCGCCATTGTTAATCCGGTTGAAGGTACCATTCTGACGGTCATGGAAAGCTGGGCCTTAGCCCTGGAAAACGCAGCCGTGCGCACCTCCTGTTTCAACCAGTTAATGATTGACACCCAACCCTTCCTTGAAGAAGCGCTGCAGAGAACCGCCAACACATTAACCGTTCTTAAAGAAGCGCATGTGGTCGATGCCGGGGCCCTGGGATTTCGGCTTTTTGTGAACGGATTCGCAGAATTTTTAGCCAATCCCCTGCAAAAAGTGGAAACAACAGAACTTCTGCGCTGTGAATCACATCATGAAGAGCAACCCGTCAGTGGCCAACCACCCGTTACCCGCTATTGTACCGAAGCCATGTTGGTCGGCGAGGGAATTGACAAAGCGGCCATTACGCAGGCCGTCCAGGACAAGGGAGACAGTATTGTATTGACAGCCAATTCCCGCATCTGTCGACTGCATCTTCATTGCGATAAACCCTGGCAGGTTTTTTCTTCTCTGCAATCGTTAGGCAAAGTGCAATACCCCAAAGTCGACGACATGCTTCGTCAATACGAAATTATCCATCAGCGTCGATACCCCATTGCCTTGGTCACGGATACGTGTGCCAATATCCCACACGACGTGGCTGATCAGTATCAAATTCATTTTATCACCATCAATGTCCATTTCGACGGCCATGATTTACTGGATCGTTATTGCCTTGATGGTGAAAATTTTTACGACCATTTAACGCAATCCGTGGTTTACCCCACCACCTCGTTTCCCGCCCCCGCGCTAATTGAAGAAAAGCTGCGGCACCTGTCAGCGCATTATGAACACGTGCTGGTTCTCAGTGTGGCTAAAGCCTTAAGCGGCACGCACGATGCCATTGTCAAAGCGAGCCAGCCGTTTGCCAATGTTCACGTAATTAATTCCCGCCATGTTGCCGGCAGCCAGGGTCTTTTACTGAATCATGCCGCGGAATTGATTGCTGACGGGCACAGCATTGAAGCGATTAAACAGAGTCTGCAGGATAAAATTGCCAAAACGAAAATTTTTGTCATGGTCAACCAGTTCGACTCTTTAATCCGCTCCGGACGGGTCAGCAAATTGAAAGGCATGCTGGCGCAATTTTCCGGCGTCAAGCCAATCATTACCCTTGATGAAGAAGGGAAAGGCATTATCCACGACAAGGCGTTCAGCGAGACCAAAGCCTTAAGCAAACTGGTGTCACTCATTCAGGAACAGGCCAGTGGCAAGGGTCTGGACAATTATTGCATTATTCATGCGGGGGTACCGGAAAAGGCGGAGGAATTTGCCTTGATGACCACGGAAGCCTTTGGTTATGAACCCGCTTTCATCGAGCCGGCCTCCACGGCCATTGGTCTTCATGCCGGCAAAGGCAGTGTTGCCCTGGCGGCCATTGTGAATTAGGCCGCTGCTTCCCCGGCTCTTTGCTGTGAACGTAAAATCCAGGCAAGGAGTAAGCCATACAGCGGCACAAACGACACCAGGCTGATAATCAACTTAAACACCAGATCAACGCTGGCAATTTCTAACCAGTGCTGGCTTAAAAACGGGTTGCTGCTGTGAAAAAAAGCAATAAAGAAAAAACAATACGTGTCGAGCAGATTTCCCCAGGTTGTAGAAAACACCGGCGCAATCCACCACGGTTTCTTTTGACGCAGACGTTGAAATAATAAAATATCGCTTAACTGCCCGAAGACGTAAGCAACAAAACTGGCTAAGGCAATGCGCAGGGCCATGGCATTGCCAGCAAACAGGGTATGGTAAGTCAGCACATTGGAAATCAGGTAAGAGCCGACCAGCCCAGGGAGCATGGCAAGGTAAACAATCCGGCGCGCGACCGCCGCCTGGGTAAGACGGACGGTTAAATCGGATAAAATAAAAATCAATGGGTAGCTTAAAGCACCCCAGGTGGTTTTAAACCCGGCCACATCAAAGGGGTATTGCACCAGTACATTACTTAAACAAAGAATGAATACATGGGCAATGAGAAGCAGATTGAAATAGCGTTTATCCATTAAAATCGAACGACAAGGTCTCGTCCTCACTTTCTTCTTCAACCGGGAGGGATGCGAGTGTTTGTTCTACCCTGTGTTTTAATTCCAAAACCTGCGGTTGACGGCTGCTTAATCCATTGCGTGCATAAAGCCAGACATCAATCGCATGCAAAATCTGCCGCAACGCTTCCTGTTGATCGATAATGACGGCATTGGAATACCAGCGAATGGCTTTATCCAGTTCCCGGGTGGCATCGGAGCGCCAGGTCAACCAATGCCGCTGGCTGTGTTTTTTCCACCAACTGTAGAGTGTTTCACCACTTGATGGGAATGAAAAAACCGGTTGCTCCCTGCCTAAGGATTGCGTTAACCGGAGGGTGTTGGGCTTTGCCTCCGCCTCGTTAACCCTGGAGCCTTCCGTGGTCTGTATTTCCTTATCAACCCATTTCAGCAGTGTTTTGATGACCTTGTGACGATGCGACGATAATTCATTAATGGTGTGCATGTGCTGCCAATTCAGGATTTGAGTCCGCAGCAATTGCAAGGCGGTCAGTTTTTTTTCCTTTAATTGCCTTTCCTTAGATGCCAGCAACGATGAAAATTCGGTGATGCTTTTATCCAGCAGACTGGTTTGATAACTGGGGAAAAAACGCCCCGTGAGGGTTGGGTGTTTTTCTTTTTTCCACCAACTGAAAATATCCCCCCACTCCTTGTGATTTACTGTCGATCCTGAAGAGCATAAAGAAGGCATAATTGATCATATTGGTTAAGTTAGCGCAATAATAACACAAAATAAATTTTTTACAATACTTTACAGTTTTGTTACTTCAAAACGGTTTTTTATAAATTTGTCTTTTATGATAAGGTGTTACAGCCAAAAAATGTGGATTTAGTTATAAGGAAATAAAATGTCTGGTTTTTTTAATAATGCAATAAATACCTTAAGACCCGCTGCCTACTCGTCTTCCTCTGGACATCGACACACGCAGAGGGTCCAAGCTGTCACAGAAATTTTAGGGTCCGGCCTTCAGAATCTTGATGTCAAAGCCGTCATCCCCGCTAAATTCGCACAAATACTGATCGCCCTTTTTTCCATGTTCCGTACGGATACTCATGGAAGTGAAAAGGGGGTGCAATTTTTGCAGTTTGCATTAGCAGCCACACAACTGGGCTTGATTATCGCGTTGTTTGCTGAAGACAATACCTGTGAGGACGAAAATAACGCGCTTTGTAAATCAAAGCTTCTGGTGGATCTGTTTTTTGAAGGGCTCCTCGCTTTCTCCTTCGCTCTCGCCGAAGCATCCAAGGACGAAACCAGCACACCGTCGCAAACTGCGCCGGAACAGCCGACGGTAGACGATACATCCGAATTACCCGATCATGTTTCTATCAATATCAGCGACAAGGACAAAGGCAAGGGACCTGCCAGACTGATTATTGAAGATGAAGAAGCTCAAAAAAGCACTCATGAGTCTGAGGATGAAGACGGCCTTGATAATAAGAATAGCTTCAAAGCCTAAACGGTAGCCGCCGCTCAGATCTGGGCGGCATCAATCACCAGCGCATTGTCCTCATCCTCCGAGTAGTCTTCGTTGTCCAAATTGACGTTGTTCAATGCGTTACGCAGGTTGTTCAGTTTTTTAAGCGATTCGGTCTCCGTCAGAAAGAACGTTGGTTTTCCCGTTTTCTTCTTCATGATTTCAACCGCGATAAAATAACCAATCACCAGCATCAGGATTCCAGCCAGGATTTCTTTACAGCCCCGATGATCTTCAAAGGTTTCGACACAACCATCCATCAGCCGTTCGGTTTCGTATTGCAGGGTCTTTAACGCTTGCTGTTCAGTTTTATCGCTGCAATAATAATGCTGCAGTTTCGAACGAACATCGATGGCTAACTGGTTAGCCTTGTCGCCGGCGCCCGTTTTGCCGCGTTCGTGTAACTGTTTAGCCTTTTTCTCAAGCTTCATCACTTGCAGTAAAACCGGCTCCATCTGTTTCATGCGCCGCTCGTATCGCTGCTGTTGTCGGCTAAGCTTCGCCTGATGATCCTTCTCAAGAAGCCTAAGTTTCTGTTCATGATGTTGCTGTAATTCGTCAATTTTTTGAGTGGTGGCCTTGCTGTTGTCTTCTGCCAGTTTCTCATAAAAGGCGTCCTGCACTTTCAATTGCAAAATCAGGGTTTCATTGGCGATTTGAGCTTTTCCAAGCTCCTGCGTCAACGACTGCAACGTGAAGGCGGAATACAGTTTAGGGGCTTGCTTCAGACTGCTTTTTCCCTGCTCAATGGCCTCATTTAAGCAATCCATTGCCTTCTCGTTGACATCTGCGCCGAGCATCAGCCAGCTGCTTTCCAACGAGGGCGTTTTCGAAACATCGGCATAACATTCCTTTAATTTCCGCTCGGCTTCGTCTAACTGTTTGCAATAGCGTTTGATGCCTTCATCATCACTGACATAGTCCGCCGTAAAATACTCACGCACCAGCCGCAATTTCTGCAACAATTCGACTGCTTCAGCCTGTAAACTGTCCAGGCGTTTTTCGAGCAGGATTTCCTTCTGGACATTTTTTAATTGGGGATCAACGCTCAATTGTTTAGTAAATAACTCATCAATTCGCTTTATCGCCCTGATGTAGGTGTCTGGCAACCCTTTTAAGCCCATTATTGCCTTTACTTTCATCGAAAAGGCCTGATAAAAACTGGCATCTCCCTGCTGTAATCGGGTAATGATAGCTAACAACTGATTCTGCAGGGGCAATATTGCTTTATTTTCGTCCAGATTGTTGGCCGCAATAAACGCATCATAAACCCGATGCAGGTAGGTAGCGAAATCCAGGGCGATAAAACTTTTAACTTGCCGCTCGCCCTCAACCGCAGACGCAGGTTTTGCCAATAACTGCTTCATCAGTAAATCCGTTTTACCTTGTTGGCTGTTTCCCTGAAGCTCAATTAAAAACGCCTTTATTTGAGGCCAGTTTTCATCGGTTAATTTCACCTGCATTGCGCCGTATTTATCTGGCGGAAAGCACTGTTTTTCTGTCATTAGTTTGGCCTGGTAAACCGGATCACTGAAATACAGGGAGCCAGCGGCAGTATAGATGTCTGAGGCGCCAAGCAGCGAATGCCCCTGGCCAAATTGATCAGTACCGTGCTGTTCATTGGCAACAGGGGCTGATTCGCCCCATAAAAGATGCAGGGCCGATGTCGCAGGCGCACTTTGTTCAAGGCCGGCCATGAGCAATTGCTTTTCATCGTAGCGGTGGAAATACAAATGCCCACTGTAACCATTGGCGGTAATGGTTTTCTGGTTGGCATTCCGCTGTCCTTCCCCGCCCATTGCGATGTTTACGCCAAAATCACGGGCTGTTTTAAGGTAGGTTGGCAGTTGCCCGGCCAAACCCAACACCAGGCCCTTTAATTCGACAATGGCATTGGGCGTGTCCCGATCCACGCCATGGGTAGCCGAACGGGAAACTACAGCGCTGTCGTCTTCAGGGAGGGGGAAAAACGTTAGAAATTCCTGCCGGTTTGCAACAGACAACTCGTGATAATCAAAGATAATGCGGCTGGCGTGGGAAAGGTAATCAATGACGCTTAATTGATGGGACGGGGGTTGCAGCCCCTCGCTTTTGCTCAAATAATCACGAACGCGAAACTCACCGTGAGCAATGCAGGCCGCCATCAGCTGCGCCATCTGGACGGCTCGCTTGTCGGTTTGGCTGTGCTTGAAGGTATTAGCCCACTGTTCAGCGACAGCCTTTTGGTCCTCGTCAATACTTCGTGCAACAATCTGTTCTTTTAACAGCATCGTTTTTTATTCAAATTATAAACAGATTGGCAATATAACAGGCCCAGCTTAACTCTACCTTAAGTCGAAGGCGAATTAATGGACATTGTTAAACCAGATGTTAATGCTTTCCACCATGGTTGGATGGGCAAACATCATGTCTCGCAGCACCGGATAGGGTAATTTCATTTCCATCGCCACCTGCAGGGTGCCTAAAATTTCTCCCGCTTCGGCACAGAGGATGGAAACCCCAAGAATTTCGTCCGTATCCGCATCGATGACTGCTTTGAGCATGCCCGTGGTTTCCCCCTGGGTTTTTGCCCGGGGAATCATGGCGGCCTGGATTTTGGCAATTTTGATGGCACGACCGGATTGACGCGCCTCGGTCTCGGTCATGCCGAGGCGTGCCAACTCTGGATCAAGGAACACGGTGTAGGGGATTAAGCGACCATGCCGGCTGCGTTTGTTGTCAGGATGATTGAGATTGTATTTGACCAACCGGTAATCATCCCAGGATAAGTGGGTAAATTGTGCGCCGCCTTTGACATCCCCTAAAGCCCAAATTCCATCCACAGAGGTTTCGAGATAATCATTGACTTTCACGAAACCACGCTCGTCCACGGCCACACCGGTTCGATCAAGCCCTAAACCGGCAGTATTGGGGATACGCCCAACCGCTGCCAGGATATCGCTGCCCTGCACTGTTACTGACTGCCCCGCGTGATAAATATCAAGCATCACCTGTTTGCCCTCTTTCATCACCTGATTTATTTTGGCATCGATAAGAAACTGAATCCCTTCATGCTGAAGCATGGTTTGCACCTGCTCAGCCACATCCCGGTCTTCACGTGCAAGAAAAATCGGTGCCGCCTCAATGACGGTCACCTGCGAACCAAAGCGGCGAAAAATCTGCGCAAACTCCAAACCGATATAGCCGCCGCCAATGATGATTAAATGGGCCGGCAAATACTCACTGTTCATCAGGGTCTCATTGGTATGATAATGAACCTGGGACAAACCGCTGATGGGTGGGATGAAGGGCAAAGCCCCGGTATTGATAAAGAGGCGATCGGCCGTGATGAGTTCTGTCTTTTTGCCTTCCTGCGGCTGACCAAACGTCACCTCAATGGTTTTGTAATCCACAAAGCGGCCGCGGCCTAACAGTAAATCCATTCCTGAATCTAAAAATTGTTTTAAATTGGCATCCCGCATGCCTTTTACTACCGCCTGCTTGCGGGCACGCAGGGCCTTGAAATCCACCGGCTCAAGATTAGCCTGTAACCCGTAGGCCTGGGCTGTGCGGCAGTAATGGGCTATTTTTGCTGATTTAACCAGTGTTTTTGTAGGAATACACGCCACATTAATGCAAGTTCCGCCAATTTGATTATCTTCAACCATGGCCACATGCTGCCCACTTTTTGCTAAATCCATCGCCAGGGTTTTACCCGCCTTGCCGCCACCAAGAATGATTGCATCGTACTTGCTTACCATGGGAAGTCTCCGCCTTGTTCATCAGGGTTAATGAATGACGCCGTCAATAGTCATTACGGGCCTTGAGTAATTCCTGCAACGGTTTTGGTAAAAGGGAATGTGCCCTGTCCGTGAGTGAACGCTCATGTTTCTGCCATAAGGTACCAAGATAAATAATGAGGATGCCGATGGCTGTGAGCGACACCGGGAAGAAAGCGCTGTCTTTAAATACATTCCACGCCAGGTGCCCTAAATAAAAGGCACAGCCCAAGGCACCAAAAATCACAAAGACTTTTCTAACCAGCACCACGCCAATACCTATCATCAGCAGATTAATACAGAAATAAAAAAATTTGGATAATTCGCTGTCCGAATTTTGCGAAGACAACCCGCCCCAAAAGGCCATTACTCCAAACAGATATAACCAGAATGCGTAATCGCCGGAATGACGTGAGCGCACATCAACCCAAAAAGCCAACAGGACAATCGTCAATCCAAAATACATGGATACCAGGGCACGCAATTCAAAATCAAAGGCATTTTCGCCCACAATCAAGGCTGTAATGTCCATTGACAGGTACCAGAGTGTGACAGCAATGGGCATCACCATAAACGGATAGCGATATATCCACGCCAGAATGACACCCACAGCCAGGGTGCCCAACTCCATGAAAATCCAGTTCCATTGCACATAGCGATGGTAATCGCTGTAAGTGCTTTGAGAAGGCCACCACCCCATGGCTACCTGCAAACCGTAAATAGCCAGTGGCGTCAAACAGACAACAAAGGTAGCGCAGATGCCAGCCGGCACATGCAATTCTCTTTTTTGACAAATCGCGGCCAAACAAAGCCCAAGAATGGCATAAAGAACGGACAGGTAAAAAATCCCCCAGCCGCCGAAGGCCTCCCAGCTCAGATTCATAAACAGCGTCATCGCGCCAATGGCTAGCAATCCGCCAAGGTAGTAAAGCACATTGGTCAAATTAAATGCAGGGCCCTGCTCGGGCTGCCTCTGCAGGAACTCAAACAACGCCTCCGCCTGCTCTCTGGAAATAATGTTGGCAGCAACGGCTTTGTTTAACACCCCATGCGATATTCTCATCACGCCTCCAGACCAATAGAGCAAGCCCTTTTTCCTCTTTAGAGTATAGATAGCTTTATAAAAAGTGCTTGATTAATTGGCATAAAGGGAGGAATCACGTTGCTTTTAAAGTTTGCGAACTTCTTGTTCATTGACTAGATTTATTATTATTTATTCATTTTCTACAAAATAAAGGATTATTTTGATGGAAAAAGAAGCCCTGTGTCAGGCCTTGTTAACGGTCAGAAATACCACTGAAACCATTTGCGAACCCTTGTTGACAGAGGATTATGTCATTCAAAGCATGCCGGATGTCAGTCCGCCAAAATGGCATCTTGCCCACACCAGCTGGTTTTTTGAAACTTTTTTGCTAACCCCGCATTGCAAAGAATACCGTCTTTTTAATCAGGCATTTGGCTATTTATTTAACTCCTATTACCAAAGCATTGGCAAACCTTACACGCGGGCGCAACGAGGCTTGTTGTCGCGGCCAACCACGGAAACCGTTTACCGCTATCGCCGCCATGTGACGGACCACCTGCTGGATTTCATTGCACAAATGCCCCGCCAGCAATTGGAGGAACTTACCCCGTTACTGCTTTTGGGTTTTGAACATGAACAACAGCATCAGGAGTTGCTGTTCATGGACATCAAGCATAATTTTTTTATTCATCCGGATTGGCCGGCTTACCTTTCCAGACGCGCCAGTGGGGAGAAAACCTCGGGTGAACGGCCCTTGACTTTCAGTGAGTCACAAGGCGGCGTGGTGAATATCGGCTTTGGGGATGATGGCTTTTGCTTTGATAATGAAAGCCCTCGGCACGCCTGCCTGCTTAAACCCTACCGTCTGGCTAATCGTCTGATCACCAACGGGGAATACCTTGAATTTATTGAAGCCGGCGGTTATCAGCAACCACAGTGGTGGCTGGCAGACGGCTGGGATTGCGTACAGGCCAATCAGTGGCAGGCGCCCCTTTACTGGATTAAGCAGGATAACACCTGGCAGATCTATACCTTACGCGGGATGGCGCCGCTTCATGCTGATGAACCGGTGGCGCATGTCAGCTATTACGAAGCCGAAGCCTATGCGCGTTTTCGTGATGCGCGTCTACCTCGGGAAGAGGAGTGGGAGCATTTTGTAGTGAGTAAACCCTTAACTCCGGCAAACGGCCATTTCATGGAAGAGGGCCGCTTTCATCCGGTTCATGCGGAGCGTACTGAAGACCCGCAACAGTTTTTTGGTGATTTATGGGAATGGACTGCCAGCGCCTTCTCTCCCTATCCCGGCTATCGCAACGAGCGTGGCTTTCTGGGGGAATACAATGGCAAATTCATGAGCAATCAGATGGTGTTAAGGGGAGGAAGCTGCATCACGCCGCAAAATCACATTCGTGCCAGCTACCGTAATTTTTTCCAGCCCGAAAAGCGATGGCAGTTCAGCGGGATTCGTCTCGCGGCCGATAACGAAGGATAATAATATGAGCCAATACATTAAGCTTATTGATGAAGCAAGCGATGAAAAGCAGCAGCTACGGGAGGACATCCGTCTCGGCTTGTCGCAAACCGAAAAACAAATACAATCGAAATATTATTATGACGAGGCAGGTTCCGAGTTGTTTAACCAGATCACCCGTCATCCCGATTATTATTTAACCGGGTGTGAGCTGGAAATCCTGCGTCGCTACAAGGACGACATTTCCACACGGGTAGGCAGCGACACATTCAATCTGATTGACCTTGGTCCGGGGGAAGGCATCAAGACCGGGCTTTTAATTGAGCAGTTCATCAACGACAACCGCGCCTTTACTTACGTGCCCATTGATATATCGCAAAAATTCCTCGATCATGTCATTGATCGGGTCAGCGCGCAATTTGCCGGTATTGAAACCATTGCCTTAAACTCTGATTACCTGGTGGGAATGGAGTGGCTGATGAACAATTCCAGCCAACGCAATGTGGTCTTGTTTCTTGGTTCAAGCATTGGCAATTTTGATCTGCAAAGCACCGCCTTTTTTCTGGATACCCTGCGCACTTTTTTGCGATCGGGAGACTATGTTCTTATCGGGTTCGATCTGCGCAAGGACATTGATATTCTTATGAAGGCCTACAATGACAGCGATGGGTTAACCCGTGAATTCAATCTCAATCTGTTAAAGCGCATTAACCATGATTTGCATGGCCATTTTAATGTCGATGCCTTCTATCATTATGGCACCTACAATGTGCATACCGGCGCGATGGAGAGTTATCTTTTGAGTCTTGAAGAACAAACCGTGGAAATTGATGATTTAAATACTGCGTTTACCTTCCGGAAATTTGAACCCATCCACGTGGAGACATCCTACAAATACCTTCGCTCGCAGGTTGAAAAACTAGCCGCCGATGCCGGATTCAGGATCGTGAAAAATTACACCGATCACCGGGGCTATTTTATCAACTCGCTCTGGCAAGCTGATTGATTACGGCAGGGGTTGGCGTCCGTTGGCTTGTGTCGCGCTTAATCCATCGTCTCGCAATTCCAGCCATACGGCGTTCATGATGGCAAAAATACAAGCCATGGCCGTGCCTAAAATCCAGGAAAAATACCACATTCTTGTCTCCTAATAAGCTGTTTCACGATTCTGAATTACCGTTTCTTCCGTGACCTTGCCGCGCAGCACGCGATAAACCCAGGCTGTGTAAAGCAGGATAACCGGCATAAAGACAACGGTGGCCACCAGCATGATGAAGAGGGTTAAATGGCTTGACGAGCTGTCCCAGACGGTCAGACTCTGCGCCGGATTGGTGATGGACGGCAGAATAAATGGAAACATGCTAATGCCTACCGTCGCAATAATCCCGACTACAGACAGGGCGCTGAATACAAAAGCGGCGACGCGGCGGGCAGCCAGCACCAACGCCATGATTGCCCCTGCAATCCCTAACAAGGGCACAGCCAGCAAGAGCGGGTAATTACCGTAATTGTCAAACCAGGCGGCCGGGGCCTTGATCACGGTTTTATAAAACGGGTTAGAAGGACCGTCGTGAACAACCGGACTGGTTAACACATAACCATCAATCCCACTGTAGAGAGCAATACCACCAACAACAAAGAGTACGACCGTCAGTAACGCACTGACTCTCGCCGCTTTGCGGGCGCGCTCCTGCAAAAGGCCTGTCGTCTTTACATTTAAAAAGAAAGCGCCGTGCATGGCCAGCATGCTGACTGACAGCAAGCCGCACAACAGGGCGAAGGGATTTAACAGGGCAAAAAAGCTCCCCGTGTAAAAGGGCCTTAAGCTCTCATCGTAGTGAAAGGGGACACCCTGCAACACATTGCCGACAGCCACCCCGAAAATTAAGGCCGGCACGACACCCCCGACAAACAATGCCTTGTCCCAGGTGCTACGCCAGACCGGACTGCTCAATTTCGAACGGTATTTAAACCCGACCGGACGTAAAATCAGCGCCAGCAGGACCAGCAGCATGGCCAGATAAAATCCGGAAAATGACAGGGCATACAGCGCCGGCCAGGCGGCAAAAATCGCCCCGCCCCCAAGGATAAACCAGACTTGATTGCCCTCCCAGGTGGGCGCAATGCTGTTAATCAGTACCCGTCTTTCCATGTCGGTTTTAGCCAACCAGGGCAGCCACATGGCAACACCGAGGTCAAAACCATCCATAACGGCAAAGCCGATGAGCAGGACACCGAGCAGCATCCACCAGATCACACGCAGCGTTTCGTAATCCAAAGGCATCAATGTTCTCCTCGTAGAAGATTATCGGGACCAAGACGGATGTATTTAAGCATCAGAAAGACTTCGATAATGGCGAGAATGGTATAAAAGAGCACGAAACCGCCGATTGACGTTAAAACCTGACCCGCACTGATCGACGAAGTCCCCATCATCGTGGGCAGAATGCCTTGTACCGCCCAGGGTTGCCGGCCATATTCCGCCACAACCCAACCTAACTCCGCGGCAATCCAGGGTAACGGTAAAGACCACAACGCCACATGCCAATACCAGCGGGTGGTATGAAGGCGGCGTTTGACGGACAAATAAAACCCCACGGCGAATAACAGAATCAGAAAAATGCCACAAGCCGCCATGATGCGGAAAGAGAAAAACAGGGGCATGACGCTGGGCTTGAGATCATGGGCCGCCTGGTTGATTTGTTCCTCTGTCGCATCCACCACATTCTCGGTGTATTTTTTCAATAAAAGGCCATAGCCCAATGCGTCGCCGTGCATGGCAAAATCGGTCTTGGCGGTTTCATCGGCAGGATTTTTCTGCAAACGCGACAACGCGTCATACGCCAACATGCCTTGACGAATTTTTGCTTTCCCCTGCTCAATTAATTCTTCAATGCCTTCCAGTTGCTCATTGAATGAACGGGTGGCAATGATGCCAAGAACGTAAGGAATTTTTATTTCATAATCGGTGCGTTGCATGGCTTCATTCGGTATGCCGAATACCGTCAAATCCGCAGGCGCTTTTTCGTTGTGCCACATGGCTTCAATGGCAGCCAGCTTCATCTTCTGGTTACTGTTGGTGAGATAACCGCTTTCATCCCCTAAAACCACCACTGACAGTGCAGACGCCAGGCCAAACGACACCGCCACCGTCATGGACCGTTTGGCAAAATCGACATTGCGCCCGCGCAAAAGGAAATAGGCGCTGATTGACAGGACGAAAATCGCCCCGGTCACGTAACCGGCGCTGATGGTGTGAACAAATTTGGCCTGGGCCACCGGGTTGAAGATGACCTCGCTGAAATCACTGACTTCCATGCGCATGGTTTGAAAATTAAAAACAGCGCCGACCGGGTTTTGCATCCAGCCATTGGCAATCAGGATCCACAGGGCCGACAGGTTGGTGCCCAAGGCCAGAAGCCAGGTGCAGACCATGTGTTGAAATTTGCTGAGCTTGTCCCAGCCAAAGAAGAAGAGTCCCACAAAAGTGGCTTCCAGAAAGAAGGCCATTAGGCCTTCAATGGCCAGCGGCGCACCAAATACGTCGCCAACATAGTGCGAATAATAAGACCAGTTGGTGCCAAATTGAAATTCCATGGTCAAGCCAGTCGCCACCCCCAGCACAAAATTGATGCCGAACAAAATCCCCCAGTATTTGACCATTTGACGCCAGATTTCGCGTCCGGTCATCACGTAGACGGTTTCCATAATGGCCAGCAACAGGGAAAGACCCAGGGTCAGGGGAACAAAGAGAAAATGATAAAGGGCAGTCAGGGCAAACTGCAGGCGGGAGAGATCAACGACATCACTACCAGGAATCATGATAACCTCAACGGATGGTTAATGGGGGGACGAATTATTTCATCGACTGCGTCTCATCAGAAACAGAGGATCCCAGTAACCATTGCCGCGCATCCCTAACCGGTTTTTCAACATGGCTGAAACACACCCACCACAACAGCACAAGCAGTATGAATTTAACAAGCAGTGTAATGGATATGTCGCGTGTCAGAGCTTTCATTTTCAATCCAAACCAGGCATGGTAATGGGAAACCCCTATATTCTGTCACCATTGCGATGCTTCAACAAGTAGTGACGTTATTCACTTTGCAAAATAGGAAGCGTGTGCAAAACTTAAGCCCTGACTCGTATCATTTAAACCCCAGGTTGGGCATCCATGACAGCACGTATTCAAATCCATTATGAGAACAATCCAGCGCCAGAGGACATCCAGATTTTGGGCGATGGCATCGTCGCTTACGCGAAATTAAAAAAAGACCAGCCAACGATTACCCCTTTCGCTTTTTTCTTGCGCGATGAAAACGGCACCATCTGCGGAGGCTGCCATGGCTCCATGTATTATGGCTGTTTATACATCGATCTTTTATGGATTGACGAAGACTTACGAAATAAAAAATGGGGAACCCAGCTCATGCAATCCGCGGAAGAATTGGGCAAAGCCCAGGGTTGTCTGTTCTCAACAGTCAATACCATGGATTGGGAAGCACTCGGTTTTTATCAGAAGCTGGGCTACGACATAGAATACAAACGTTCAGGTTATCTCAACCATTCGACCCTGTATTTCCTGAAAAAGGAGTTAAGTCAACCCGATTGTAAGCGCAAGGGAAAGGACCGTGGCGGGTAAACCTGTAGACTATTGGCGAAAGGAGTTTGCAATCTATTCCTCCTGGAATCATAAATCAGAGGCCAAGGTACGCATTCAGGGCAAAGTGCCCCCGACCTGGTTTGCCTGCATGGCCGCCATCAAACTCTTGTGTGACTACTCCGCAAGCTCCCGTCAAAAGACCACGGGACTGGAAGGCGGCTATGGAATGAATCGATTTTGGGCCGGACGCTGGGGTACCCATCATGGCAATGCAGTAAGGGAAGCACTGTCTGACATGGAAAAAATGGCGCCGAACCAACGCTCCATCCCGTTGTTAATGACTATCCTTAAAAAGAAACTTGACGGTAAAAGGCTCGCCGGTGATGGTGATCTTACCCGTATTCTTAAGGTAATCGAGGAAAAAACCGGCGTCACGCTCCAAAACAGCGAAGACGCTGCATTTAATCACTGCGCAATGAAACAATAGGCTCAAGCTTCGCCGCCCGTTTAGCGGGATAAAAGCCAAAAAAGACACCTGTCGCCACCGAAACGAGAAAACCGGCGAAAGGCGGCATCCAGTAAAACTGGAAGGGCCAGTCGCTAAAATAAGCCATGATGCGGGTGAACAACAGGCCCAGAATGACGCCAAGAATCCCGCCCAGTAAAGACAGCATCACCGATTCCATCAGAAAAAGCGCCTGAATCTCACGGTTTTTAGCTCCCACCGCCTTACGTATCCCGATCTCCTTTTTGCGTTCGCTGACAGAAACCAGCATCACATTCATAACGCCGATGCCGCCCACCAACAGCGAAATGCTGCCGATGACGGCGAGCAGGAGCGTAAAAATCTGCCCCTGGCTTTCCATGCTGGCAATGATTTGTTTTGCACTGCGCGGAAACACCTGCAATTTTGGCGATTGCGCGGTAATGACTTGTTTGATGTCATCAATGATCTCATCAATCGGGCTTTCGGGTTTAAGCAATAACACGGCATTCGTGACTTTGCTGTCTTTGCTGATTAAAGGCATGCCGGCTATCGGTACAATCACGGCTTGATTGATGTCTTCATTAAAAAAGCCATTTTCCTGCCAGGGTTTGGCCACGCCGATGATGGTATACAGCGCCCGTCCAATCTGCAGTTGTTTGCCAATGGGATCATCCTGCGTGACTTGCCTCATTTGCCTGGCGATGCCATCGCCAATCACGCAGTAATGTTCAAACGACTCGACAAAGGAAACAAAATGGCCTTGTGTCAAGTCAATGTGGATGATTTCTTTCAGGGACTCATCCGCGCCGATGATCGCCCCCTGCAGGGTCTGGCCAGCAAAGCTCATGGGTTGATACGCTGTGGCATAGGGGGCAATCTGCAGGATATCCGGGATACGATCAGGCAGTTGCCGCCAAACCGGCAAGGGAACCTCGCTGGTCTCGCTGTGGGATTTGCTTTGTTCTTTCTGATAAACGGCAATGGCTAACAAATCAGTACCCAGGGCTTTAAACTGGGCTAAGGCTTTTTCCGTGGCCAACTGGCCGCAACTGATTAACGCAACCACAGCGGCGGTGCCCACTAAAATACCCAACACGGCCAGAAAAGCACGCAATTTGGCAGCACCGAGATTAATTAACGCTTGTTGACCGTGATTGAGAAGGCTCATTGGCGGCTCTCGGAAACAATTTGCCCATCGGCCAGGGTAATACGCCGGGCGCATTGTGCGGCCACCTGCTCATCATGAGTCACCATAATGATAGTGCGTCCTTCGCGATGAAGATTTAAAAATAAATTCATGACATCGGTTCCGGTACGCGAATCGAGGGCGCCGGTCGGCTCATCGGCGAGAATGACCTGCGGCTCGCCCACCAGGGCACGGGCAATCGCCACCCGTTGCTGCTGGCCACCGGATAATTGCGTCGGACGATGCATGGCAAAATCCTGCATGGATACCTTTGCCAGGGCAGCCATCACCCGCTCTTCGATCTCCTGCGCTGGGACATGGCGGTAAATCAGGGGCAGCGCGACATTCTGGCGTGCCGTAAATCGCGGCAATAAATTAAACTGCTGAAAAACAAAACCGATTTTCAGATTACGCAGCGCCGCCAACTCATCCTCATTGAGACCGGCGATGTTGCGCTGATTAAGCCAATACTCGCCTTCATCGGCTTTGTCCAGTAAACCAATGATATTCATCAACGTTGATTTTCCTGAACCGGAAGCACCGACAATAGCCAACAAATCGCCGTGCTCCACGCTCAGGGAAACGCGTTTGAGCACCTGACTGACCACATCGCCAATCTGATAGGTTTTGACCAGTTGCCGAATGTCAATTAATGGTTGATTAGCCATATTCAACGACGTCACCCTCTTGCAATCCATCATTGACAATCACCTTGTCTGCTTCGGCCGCACCGGTGGTGATCACGCGTTTTTCAAGTTCTCCCTTCGGTGTGCGAACCATCACCACACTGGCACCTTTTTCCTGTTTCACGGCGGCAATGGGAACCATCAGGCTGGTGTCGCTGTCGACACTCAACTGGATGTTGGCGCTCATACCCACCTTGATCCAGCGGCGTTGTTCCGGCGTTAAATTTTTCACTTCGACGATGGCATTAAAGGAAGGCAGACCGCCGCCGCTGGTTAGTGACGCCTGGGCATTAACAGCCACCAGTTGGCCGTGCAAACTCTGCTTACCCAAAGCGACCCCGGTAATGGTTGCCTCCATGCCGGTATGAATTTTATCAATATCAATTTCGGGCACATCAATTTCCACACTGATGCCGCTTAAATCACCCACCAGGGCAATGACTTGCCCGGCTTTGACATTCGCGCCCACAGCAATACGGTTGCTTTTTTCATCCGCGGACTTTGGCGGGTAAAGCAGAACCCCTGTCGCAGGCGCCTTGAGATGGATGCGGTTGTGTTGGGTGGTCAAGGCCTGACGCACTTTATCAAATTGGGAGATGCTTAAAGTCGACAGGTTCGGCTCCTTCTGATCATCCATTTTTTCAAGCATTTCGGTCAATTTGCGCGTCGCCTGCATTAACGTTACCCGTGCGGTATCCAGGCTGGATTTTTCACTCAAATAATTGTTTTTTGAGAGCAGGCCTGCATCCCAGAGATCCTGGGTACCGGTGAATTTAGCCTTGGCAATGCTGAAACTGTCTTTGGCTTTAAGGTAATCGGTCAAGGTTTCATTGTACTGTTTTTGCAATTCACTGGAATTTAAGACAACAACGACCTCCTCTTTATCCACCAGTTGACCATAGTGATAGCGCATGGTTTCAACGACCGCATCCATGGGGCTGCTTAACGTGCTTTCATGCAGCGGCTGAATATTGCCGGTGAAGTACAGCGACTTGTGCAGGACCTCGGGTTTGACCACGTAACGCTGTGTATGCTCTTGCTTTATCTCTTTTTTGCCGCAGGCTGAAAGCAATAGTGCGGCCAGTAAAAGCCCCAGTAATTTTAGACTAATCTTCATTCCCCGTACCTGAGTTTAATTTGCCAATGATCCAGCGTGGTACCAAGGACACGCTGCAGATCGGACAGTTGATTAAGGTAAGCAATTTTGGCATTGATAAGGCCTGCCTGCGCCTGAATAAGCTGATTTTGCGTGTTGCTCACATCAAGGGCGCTGGCAATGCCTGCCTGCTGCTTTTTCTTTTCGAGCGCATAGGATTGCGCTGCCAGTTTGACCTGCTTTTCAGCCAGCACATAGCGTTTTGCCTGGCTTTGAATGTTATTGATCGTATTGGTAATGGTAGTAATCAGTGCCCGACGCATGGCGATGAGATTAAGTCTGTCTTTTTCAAGCTTCACCTTGGCATTAATCAATTGACTGCGGCGATTCACATCATGAATGGGAACCGTGAGGGTAATATTGGCCGATTCACTGGTATTGCGGCCATTGTAAATCCCCTTAAAACCATTATTGCCATCAACATCCGTAACCATGCCGCTCTGCACGTTGGCACCTACATCCAGCTGCCATAACTGTTGGTTTTTGGCGACGTCATAAGCTCGTTTATCTGCCCGCAACAGCATCTTCTGAGCGAGGAACTGGGCATTATGATTTAAGGCCATCTCAATGGATTGTTTTAAATCTGGGATGGTTATCTTATCCACAGTTACATCACTGGGTACAGCCAGGCGCAGTTGTGGATCCAGACCAATGGTTTGCAGCAGATCCTGTGCGGCAATCTTAAAATCATTTTCCGCCTGCTCCACCAGGAGACTTAAGGATTCGATTTGATAGGATTGTTGAATATTGGCGGTGGGTTCCAGCTGGCCGGCCTTGATTTTTTTTTCATTGATCGCATAGGTTTTTTGGGCCTCATCCAGTTGGCGGCGCTGATTTTCAAGGTTATTGCCGCTTAATATCAACGCGCGATAGGCACTGATGACCTGAGTGATCTGATCGCTGACCGCCTGTTGCAAATTGATTTTATTCAACCATTCACTGTCGATGGCATCCCGTAAGGCGGCTTCGTTCACGCCTTTGCCAAATCCCCTGAGCAAGGGTTGGGTCACTGAAAAATTAAGGACTGGGCTGTTGTTGTTAAATGCGGTGGCATTGTTCTCGAGGTTTAGCGACAACTGCGTGCCTAATTTGGTCTTCAGGTCCACTTCGGGGGTTAATAAAAAACTCTTGTTGGTGCTTTGACCAATGCCCTCAAAACGGTTGCGTTGTACGGCTGCCGAACCCGCCAGGGCATATTGCAACTCAAATTCATTATGAGCCAGACGCAATTGGTAACGCTGGATAATGCGATCGAGTTCTGCGTTTTTAATGTTTGGATTGTAGCGCAGCGCTAAAAGAATGGCTTCACGCAGGGTCAAATGCCGGGTTTTTCTGGTTTTGGCATCCGGTGCCGAGGGTAATTCCACCCAATGATGGAGCATGTATTCGGGGTTAGCGATTGCCAGGGCCAGACGCTGCTCCGCTTCATCAAGACGAATGGCTTCCTCACCGGGTTTATCTCCCCAGCGATTAAGCGATGTCCCGTTCACTGCGGGCGCCGTAGTGGCCCCTGTAAACCCGGGCATCAACAGGAAGAGCAACGCGCAGGCTGGTCGTATTTGACGCCAACTTATCCTAAGTGACACAGAAATGTAACCTTGATAACAATCATGTTTAAAATTAAACCACATTTTGCCTCAATACTAAAGAGGCAGGTACGCTCTCACGCGTCAACTGACCAGACGTTTACCCGCCGCATGAGCAATAAACAACCTTTTGACCAGTAGAATGCGATCGCAGCATGAGAGTCCCAGGCCGCGGAGCCACCGCACAGGCGGCAACGGGTTGGCAAACAAGCCTTTTAATGCATCCATCAAGGCAATGCTTTGCCAGACCGCATGCCGACGGTTACGCTGATAAGCGGCAAGCAGGCGGGGCGAGGTAAGCGAGCGCCCGCTGGCTAAGCAATCAAGCCAGGCACTGACATCCGCAAGGCCGATATTTAACCCCAGCCCCGCTAAGGGATGGATAGTATGAGCGGCATCGCCTAACAATAACCAGTTTTTACCGGTGTAATGTTTGGCATGACGCATGATCAGTGGAAATTGATACCGCTCACTGCGTAACGTGACAGCACCCAGTGTATGGGCAAACGCCTTGGCCAATTGCTGATTGAAACAGTCCTTATCGAGATCAAGCAATTGTTGCGCCCGGGCAGGACTCGTAGACCAGACAATGGAGCAATGCCGGCTGTCAGCCAAAGGCAAAAACGCCAGCGGACCATCACTGTTGAACACTTGATACGCTGTTTGTTGGTGCGGCTTTTCGGTTTTTACCGTGGCGATTACCGCATGCTGATGGTAGGGCCAACTGGTTAAGCCTACCCGTAATTTTTGACGTGTAGCGGAATTGGCACCGTCAGCAACAAGCAATAACCGGCTTTGCCACTCCATGCTCGAACTTGCTACAGAAACCTGCGGCCCATCGGTATTGACTTTAACGATTTCCTGATGAGGCAGAAACACGACTTTACCCTGCTCCTGCAGACGCAACAACAGCGCCTGCTTAATGACGGACTCCTCAATGATCGTTCCGAGTTTGTTCTCTGCAATCATTCGGGCATCAAAATCAATGCTGGCGCCATTGGCGGCGTCCCACACGTGCATATGCTGGTAAGGCGAAAGGTGAGACGGTGCCATTAATTCCCAGACCTCCAGTTCGCGCAACAGGGATTCCGAAGCCTGATTAATGGCATAGACACGAACATCCGGTGCGGGGCTGCCCGCTGTCAATGAACCCGCATCGATAACCGCCATGTCCAAACCGCGTTCGGCCATTGCCAAAGCTGCTGTCAGGCCGACAACACCGCCACCCACCACGATTCCATCATAAATCACTTGCATGCGCTGTTCCTTTCGTGAGCGTGATACCGCAGGCCAGATCAGGCACTATCCCGGCATAGCCGCGAGCATAATGCGACAGAATGAATTTTAACAGGGGGGCATTGTCCATCACCATCATGCCCAGATTGCGTCCAGCGCCAACCCCAGGAATTCGACTGCCGAAAAGCGTCACCAGGCCATCAGTAAAATGAATAATCGCCTGCTGATCAGAGTGGCGCATGGCCTGGTACTGCTCCACCATGGCGGGATCGATGCCGTGTTCAACAATGACCTGGGCTAAAGCCGCCATATCGCGAAGCCCCAGATTAAATCCTTGTCCGGCTACGGGGTGCAAGGTCCGGGCGGCATTGCCGACAAAAACAACCGGCCACTGGACCGTTTCAGGCATGACGACCTGTTTCAAGGGATAAACCGCACGCTCGCCTACTTTAATAAAGCGCCCCAGTTTGTAGCCAAATACCTGTTGTAAGCGTCGTAAAAATTGCGGCTCAGGCAACGTGCTGACGGCTTTGGCTTCGGTAGGGGAAAGACACCACACCAGCGCCGAACGGCGGTTTGTCATCGGTAAAAGCGCCAGAGGGCCATTGCGAGTAAAACGTTCATAGGCGACATGATGATGGTTGCGATTCAATCCAATGTTGGCAATAACCGCGTGCTGATGATAATCCTTCTCATGCGCCGGTAAATTCAATAATTGCCTCACGGTGGATTGCCCACCGTCTGCAGCGATAAGCAATTGCGTCTTGATCTGACGCAATCCCTGCCCGTCGTCAATGACCGCCAGACGCCGATCATTATTCCAGGAAATCAATTTTGCCGGGGCGACTACCTGCTGCGGTGTCAACAAGGGATAAACGGCACGCTGGATGGCCTGCAATGGCACGACATAACCCAGGGGGTTGTCTTCAGCGCCCTGTAATCGCGTCGTGGCAAAACGGCCCTGTTCAGAAACATGGATGGTTGTAATCGACGTGGCATCAGGAGCAATCGATGGCCAGAGTTTGAGCATGTTAAGAATGGTGACGCTCGCCGGTGAAAGGGCCAGGGTTCGCGTATCAAAATCGTCGTTAAGCAGGGTGCTGTAAGGCAGCGCTTCAACCATCAGAACGCGATAAGGGCTGTTTGCCAAAGCCAGCATCAAGGCGGCGCCAATCAAGCCACCGCCGACGATTAAAATATCAACCTGTTCATCAACCACGCATCAACGCCTCTATTTCATCAATTTCTACTGGCAGCGCGGCAGTCAGGTTTTCATAGCCATCTGCCGTTACCACAATATCATCCTCGATACGAACCCCGATGTTCCACCAGCGCTCATCCACCCCCGGCATTCCAGCACGGATATAAAGACCCGGTTCAACCGTCAGGACCATTCCGGCCTTCAGGGGTCGCCAGTCATTGTCCACTTTGTAACTGCCGCTGTCATGGACATCAAGACCCAGCCAATGCCCGGAATTGTGCATGTAGAACGGTTTATACGCTTCATTCGTCACCAGCGAATCGACATCCCCCTGCAATAACCCTAACTCACAAAGCCCCTGCGTTAAAATCCTGACCATGGTTTTCTGCACCGCATTCCAGGGCAGGCCCGGTTTAATGCAGGCAATGCCTGCACGCTGAGCCTCTAACACCAGTTGATAAATGGCACATTGCTCTGCACTGAACCGGCCATTCACCGGAAAAGTACGGGTGATGTCAGCGGCATAATTTTCATACTCTCCTCCGGCATCAATCAACACCAGATCACCATCACGCAAGCGTTGATTATTGTCGGTGTAATGGAGAACACAGGCATTGGCACCGCCGCCCACAATGGGATCATAAGCCGGGCCACGGCATCCCTGACTGAAGAACTCATGCATTAATTCAGCTTCCAGCTGGTACTCGTATTCTGCTTCGCGGCACGCCTGCATGGCGCGGACATGGGCATTGACAGAGATACCCGCGGCCCGCCGCATCAAATTGAGTTCGACCTCGCTTTTAAACAGGCGCATCTCGCTCAACAGCGGATCAAGATCACAGAGTGCGCCAGGCGCCTTTACCCCTCGGCGAATCTGACCTTTCAACTCATTCAGTACCTGGATGATTTTTTCTTCGTAGGCCGGATGTTTACCCAGCGCGTAATAAATGGCCGTTTTATCGGCCAGCAATTGCGGCAAATGGGTATTCAACGTCTCAATGGCATACGCTTCTTTCATACCCAGGCGACTGCAGGCGTCTTCCTGCCCCAGTCGTTTGCCTGTCCATTGCTCCTGGGCAGGATTACGCGGCCGGTTAAACAAATAACTGTCGCCTTCGTGACCGGCTACAATCACCAGCACCGCCTCAGGCTCATTAAAACCGGTCAGGTAGTAGAAGTCGCTGGCCTGGCGAAAACGGTAATGGGCATCGCCGTTACGCAGAACTTCATCGGCCGCCGGAACAATGGCCACCGCGCCCAAAGGCAGGTATTGGGCCAGTTGTTGTCGTCTCGCACGGTATTCTTGCTGGGTAATCATCATCTATTCCTTGTTAAACTGGACTAACTCCACTCCTAATGAGCCGCATCAGGATTATCCTTATCATTACCTTCCTGTAAATCGCTGTACAAGCGGAGCACGGCCATGCGTGTGTATTCACTGACTTCCATTAAGGCTTTTTCGTCCTCTTCGTCCACATCCAGGGACTGGTAATCGAGCTCGGCAAATTCCGTGATGTGTTGCAGGGTATCCTGGGAGTCTTCCTCGGTAAATTGTTCAAAACCTACTCCCGCCAGAGTCATGCCCTGGGTAAATCCCTCACACCATTCACTGAACGCCTGGGCGCGATAAAGCAGCGGTTCATGATCGTCTGGCAGCAGCAGTTGAAAATCAAAATCCAGCGTGTTGATCTGCTGTTCACTTAAAGCATAGACGCTGAACATGGCCATCGCCGCCACACGCGTCGCCTCATCCTTGCGGCTGTTCACCGCTAACGCGCGCAGGTAAGCCTCTCCCTGCTGTGCGGCGCCGGCGCACAGGTAACCGCACATCATGCCGTGCAATTCGCTGCTGGAAATTGGCAAAGCCAACACCGCAATGGTTTCAGTAAAAGCCTGGTAATCAGGCAGCGTCGTCAGATGGTTTTCAACCGGCATGGTAAAACTCGTTAAAACAAATGGCTAATAATAACTGATTTGCCCCAACAAGCCAAAATTGTTACCATTTACTCATTGCTGTAACCAGAAAGGCTCGCTGACATGAGTACATCCAAAACGTGTTCAATTAGGTTATTAAGTAAAACCTATGACATCAAATGCCCTGAGCATGAAACTGACAACCTGCAATTAGCCGCCCAAAAGCTGCAGGATCAATTGCTGGCCAACAAACGAAAATTCAAGCAACTGGATGACTTTAACAATTTGTTGTTGGCTGCTCTGCACATCACGCATGAGTTGATTAACTATCAGCGTTTACAGGAACAGCAACGTCATCAGGTCACGCAATTCATCAGTTCCCTTGAAAATAAAATCAACCAGGTGGTAAATGGCAGTCCCGAGCTGCAGCCGGACTGACCGTAAAAAGAGCGTAAATTTTACTTTCCTCTGGTGACGAACCGACCTTCGGTGCTATACTGCAATTAACCCGGCAGCGAGTGATTTATGAACCAACACTCACTGACAGGGGAGCATCCTGCAGCACAGTGTTGTGCAAGCCCACCCTTGAGTGGGAAGCCTGAACTGTCTCATCCGCCCCCCACTTGAACCCCAGGGTTCAAAATCTTGGCCTGTCGGGCTGCTTACAGACTCAACTGCTCGCCTGGTTTTGTCTTTTCCTGTAAATCCCCCAACCGGCCCTGATGAGCCGCTAACCATTCCAGGAACCCTAATTTTTCAGGGACGCCTAAAAGTGTTTGTTCCTGTTTTTTTGCAGTACGGTATTTTAGCTCACCTGAAAAAAACGTATGACGCAGGCCTTCGCTCTCTCGCTGTTCTCTGTATTGCTGCAACTTAAACAGCACCAGGCTTTCATCAAGTAATTCCCTGTCTTTTGGAGACAACAACAACCCTTCTTGCCCTTTAATCTGTTGACAAACGGTTTCTATTCTGTTGTACGGCACAGCCATGGCTTTAAATTGCGCGGTTATCGCATTGCATAAGGCTACTTTGCGTGTGATGACATCGTCAATCCCACGATCCTGATTGGCTTTAAAATGCCACAGGTCAGGGGAAAGGGCTTCTAAAAAGGATTTGCGCAAAGCCGGTAATATCATGCGAAAGGCTTCAAACTCTTTGTCTTTCAAGACAATATGATAGCTGACGCAATGATCCATTCGTTTGATGAGTTCGACTGCATGGTGAGGGGTTTTTCTTAAAAAACGAAGCATCGCTGATTCCGACCGACGCTCCTCATCCGTCGTGCGTTCCCGGTAATGAATTAGAAAGGGAATCAAGGCCACTCGCGCCTCGGACGTTTGGTAATACAGCAGATAAAAAAGAGCCGCCATGGAGGTGAGGGACATGTCGAGATTGGCTTTGGCTCCCGGAGAAGTGTTCTTTGCCCGGTTTTTAAGCCTCGCTGACGGGTAACAATCCATTTCCTCGTGCTCCGCATATCCAATAACCCGACAGGTGGATTGCAGGAGGGCTGAAAGATTCTCCGCCTTAAAAAGCCCCGGCAATCCATTAAAGCGGTCAACAATTTCCTTAAAACAGAGGCTGTGGTGGTCATTCACCGGGATCATTTGCCGGGTTTCAAGTTGCTCTTGAAAGCGAATTAACGGCAAACTCTTTTCATTGCTTTCCCACTGTTCAGGGTTAAGCGTGACAATCACATCCTGCCAATTGTTTTTAATCATCTGCCTTACGAGTTTTTTTTCCTCTTCTCCCGCCGTGGCGCTTTCATCGAGCTCGCTCAACGCCTCTAAAATCCCCGTTGCCCTGTCCACCCCTAATGGCCACTTCAATTGCTGATACGCTTCAATCAATTCCTGCAACGCTTTTTTTAAATCACCTACCGTCATAAACGCTCCTTGGTGTTGTTGATTCGGTGCCTATCCAGTCTTTAGTTGTTCTTTTAACGCCAGTAATTGATCCCGCACCTGCGCGGCCTGTTCAAACTCCATGTTTTCTGCGTGAACATGCATTCGCTTTTCCAGCAATTTTATCTGTTTAGCCAACTGATCCGGCGGCAAATGCGCATACTCTGTTTTTTTCTCACTGCTCCGGCGTTTCGTGGCATAAGCGCCTTCCATGATATCAGCCACGGATTTACGTATCCCTTTCGGAGTTATGCCATGCTGTTCATTAAAGTTCATCTGCTTTGTACGGCGGCGTTCGGTTTCGTCAATGGCCCGTTGCATGGAGCCGGTGATGCGGTCGGCATAGAGCAGTGCGCGCCCGTTGATGTTACGCGCCGCACGGCCTATGGTCTGAATCAGGGAGCGATCGGAACGCAAAAAGCCTTCCTTGTCGGCATCAAGAATCGCCACCAGCGCCACCTCCGGCATATCCAATCCTTCGCGCAGAAGGTTAATCCCCACCAGCACATCAAATTCGCCAAGACGAAGATCGCGAATGATTTCAACCCGTTCAACCGTGTCAATGTCCGCATGCAGGTAGCGGACTTTAATGCCGTGCTCGCGCAGGTAATCGGTCAAATCCTCCGCCATCCGTTTCGTCAATGTGGTCACCAGCACGCGCTCACCCTGGCTTACAACTGTATGAATCTCAGACAACAAATCATCCACCTGGTTTCTCACCGGGCGAATCTCCACCTGCGGATCCACCAGGCCGGTGGGCCTGACCACCTGCTCGGCGACATTGCCGGCCTGTTCCTGTTCAAAGGGACCCGGGGTCGCCGAGACGTAAATGGTCTGAGGCGAACGGTGGTCGAATTCTTCGAAACGCAGCGGCCGGTTATCGAGGGCGGAGGGAAGGCGAAAACCATAATTGACCAGCGTTTCCTTTCTGGCGCGATCGCCACGGTACATGCCACCAATCTGCGGTACCGTGACATGCGATTCATCGATAATCAAGAGTGCGTCCGGAGGCAGGTAATCAAATAAGGTCGGCGGCGGTTCGCCCTCGTTACGTCCCGATAAATAGCGGGAATAATTTTCAATGCCTGAGCAATAACCCAGTTCAAGCATCATTTCAATGTCAAAACCGGTGCGCTGCTGCAAGCGTTGTGCCTCCAGCAGTTTGTTTTCGCGGGTAAAGTAGTCAACCCGTTCCTTGAGCTCCTCCTTCACCCAGTCAATCGTTTGCAGGATACGTTCTCTTGGAGTGACATAGTGGGTTTTTGGGAAAATCGTCACCCTCGGCACACGCTGCAGCACTTCGCCGGTCAGGGGGTCAAAAAAGGACAGGTTTTCGACTTCGTCGTCAAACAACTCAATGCGCACCGCGCTTTTTTCAGAGTCGGCGGGGAACACATCAATGATGTCGCCGTGCACCCGGAATTGTCCCCGCTCCAGAGAAACCTGGCTGCGAATGTATTGCATTTCAGCAAGTCGTTTTAATATTTTACGTTGATCGCATTGTTCTCCGCGAGAGAGATGTAATAACATACGCAGGTAAGAATCCGGATCACCCAGACCGTAAATCGCCGATACGGTGGCGACGATAATCGCATCCCGACGCTCAATCAGTGCTTTGGTCGCCGACAAGCGCATTTGTTCAATGTGCTCATTGATGGAGGCGTCTTTTTCGATGAAGGTATCGGAGGAAGGGACATACGCTTCCGGTTGATAATAGTCATAATACGAGACGAAATACTCAACGGCATTATCGGGAAAATACGCTTTGAATTCGCCGTACAGCTGCGCTGCCAGTGTCTTGTTGGGCGCCATAATTAAGGCGGGTCGTTTCATGGCCTGGATAACATGGGCAATGGTAAAGGTTTTACCCGAACCGGTCACACCAAGCAGCGTCTGGCGAGCCAATCCCGATTGCAGGCCATCGATCAGTGAGGCAATGGCGGTCGGTTGATCGCCGGCGGGTTGATAATCGGCATAGAGTTTAAAAACGTTTTTCATACGAGTAACCGGGTGTTGTAATTGCCTAAAATTAAGGCAGATAGTTAACATCCTAGCATAGGAGTTTAAAAATGAATATCACACTAGCCGGCCGTGTGCAGCAAGTCAAGCCGTCACCGACATTGGCTGTGGCGGCCAAAGCAGCGCAAATGAAAGCCGATGGGCTTGACGTCATTGGTTTGGGCGCCGGCGAACCTGATTTTGATACCCCAATGCACATCAAAAAAGCCGCCATTGCCGCCATTGAGGCCGGCTTCACCAAATACACCGCCGTGGACGGCATTCCTGAACTTAAGCAGGCCATACGTGACAAGTTCAAACGCGACAACAACCTGGATTACCAACTTAATCAGATTTTAGTCTCTGTCGGCGGTAAACAAAGCATTTTTAACCTTTGCCAAGCCTTCATCGAAGAAGGTGATGAGGTTTTAATCCCGGGTCCCTATTGGGTTTCCTACCCGGACATCGTCCTGCTCGCGGGCGGCACACCGGTGATTATCCCCTCGACGCCCGCCCAGCGCTTTAAAATCACGGCAGACCAGCTCAAACAAGCCATCACGCCAAAAACCAAAATGATTTTTATCAACAGCCCATCCAATCCATCAGGTGTTGCCTATAGTTTAGCGGAATTAAAAGCCCTGGGTGAGGTTTTGAAACAACATCCACAGATTCTCATCGCGACAGACGACATGTATGAGCACATTATCTGGTCACAGCCTTTCTGCAATATTTTGAATGCCTGCCCGGAATTGTATGAGCGCACCATCGTGCTGAATGGCGTATCGAAAGCCTATTCCATGACCGGTTGGCGCATAGGCTATGCCGCCGGACCCGCTGTGCTCATCAACGCCATGAAAACCGTGCAATCGCAATCGACCTCCAATCCCTGTTCCATCGCCCAGCGCGCATCAGTGGCCGCTTTAAACGGCGGGTTGGAAACCGTGCAGGAGATGGTCAAAGCCTTCCATCAACGCCACAACGCCATTGTTGAGCGCCTTGACGCCATTCCCGGCATAGAAACCATTCCTGCCGATGGGACTTTTTATATCTTTCCCAATGTGCAGGCCGTTATCGAACGAAAGGGCTTTGTCAATGACATGGAATTTTCTGAAAAACTGTTAAAGGAAACCGGCGTCGCCCTGGTTCCCGGTTCCGCCTTCGGCAATGAAGGCTGTATACGCCTGTCCTTTGCCACCAGCATGGACATCATCCACGACGCCATGGATCGGTTAGCCCGTTTTTGTAAATAAACGAAAAAAAGTTGCGTAATCCCTTGACCATCAGGCGGAATCAATTTAAGATTTCGCCCTATTCCCCGGTAGCTCAGTCGGTAGAGCGGATGACTGTTAATCATTAGGTCACAAGTTCGAGTCTTGTCCGGGGAGCCAAATCCAGTCTGGGTTTTTATTAAGTCATTCAACTAAGTCACGAACTACAGAAGCCGTTTTAATCAACTACTTCAATCTGTGTTTTAACTATTCATCCAATCATCAAGCTCTTTCAAAATCAGAAAAAACAGTTACATAAAGATTACATACCCAGGAAAAACTATAATTTGGTTCTTATAGGTAATAGGAAAGAGTTCAAGTGGCGTCTCCTGCGCTTAAACACTAATCACGCTATCCTGAACTATACTAAGAATGAATCCCAGCGGATTGAACGGGAGAGTTAACATGTTAAATGAAATGAAGAAAATGGATTCTATTCTCAGGAACATTGAAGCATCCTCGGTCAGAGCAAGCCTGAATGGTGATGTCGGCGATTTTATCTCGACTCAGCAACGTTTGAATAAATTAAATAGCGATTTCAGGCTGATGCTATTAAAATACCTGGAAGCAATGGAAAAAAGCGAATTAATGCTCCCGCAGCGTTAATCTTATGGAGTTCCTATGACCCAAACCGCGGCCGAAGAAGCGTTTGCTATCATTCAGCAATTTAATCATCTCAATGCATCGCGTGCGCCTATGGTCGATTTTCTGACGATCATTGATGCGGAGCGCTTCGAAATTCGCCTGCGGGGTAGCGATATTCATTTTAAAGGCATTGCCGGGTTTGCTGATCATCAGATTGGGAAGCTGATTTATTTTGATCAGCATTTTGATTGTGAACTGCTGAGCAGTGAGCAGGAAGGCAATCAGGTCACTGTTCACACCAAAGGGGCATGGCATGCCAGGCTTTGGCAATCGCCGGCGGCTTACAGCCAGCAATTGATCGCTGACATGACCCACACCTGGGTTTTGTCGCGTCAAGGCAAAGACTCCCCGCTGCTAATCATTTCCCATGTGTGTGAATCCTTTGCCTACCGTAAGGGCTACTCCCCCGCCGATAAAGCCGAAGATTTTCATCTTCGACTCAAATGAATCGGCAGGCTTAAACCCCAAGCATTAAATTAGCGACCTAAGGTCTCGCCATAAACAAGGCTCATTTCATCATAAACCGCCGCCCCGCCATTGATGACGTTGCGGAACGTGTTATTCAACTCCTCAGCATTCTCACGGCCCGTCATGTTTGAAAAGAAGCGATTGGTCGCATGCAGCAGATTGGATCCCGGCCGCCGTGATTGTCCCAAATCATGAAGCGCCTTCAGCAAGACAGCATTGACCACGATAGAGACGGCAAGACCAAAGGTGGAATCGATGCAATAAAATGGAAGAACAATGAGATTAGCCGCCAAAAAAACTGTCCTGGTCTTCAGCGCTTTCTCTTCAAGGGATTGTCTGACTTCATTACGCATAATAACTCCTTTTTATAAGACGATTACAGATTACTTAGTGCACTGGCAAGTTTCAATATTTTACAGCCTGAGTTTATGAATAACTGATCGCACACCATAAGGCACTGTCTATACTTGTTATAAACAGAAAGGCAATGCAATGGACAGCGTTGAAGACAAAATCAATGAAGCGATTACCCGTCGCCATCGTGTTCTCTTTCATTACGATGGGCATTCGCGTTGCGCAGAACCTCATCATTATGGGCTCCTAAACGGCATAAAACACCTGCATGCTTACCAGGTATCGAATGGCAGCGCCAGCGGTCATCTTCCGCAATGGCGAAATTTCAGGCTATCGGGAATAAAAAATCTGGTGGTGGCCGAACACGCGTTTAACCCGCGCGGTGATCATCATCCGGACAACGCCCATTACAGCCAGATTTTTAATACTGTCACTCCGTTAAAGAGTAATTGAAGCCTGGGAATCATCGCGGTCCCGAGTAGGCACACGCACGCTTTCTTCCTGAGGCTGTAACTGTTCCTGATTCAAATGATCATTAATCAGGGTTAAATAATAGGTCAGGGGTTTTGGCCTTGACATGTTTAAAGCCAGAATTAACGATTTAATTAACTCGCCCTCCGGTGATTTAAAACAATCCTGATTAAAATTGTATTTGTATTTCCAATCGATGTAATGCCCTTTGACAGCGACAGGTAACTTCCCGGTCATTAACTGGTAGAGGGTATTGGCCAGAGTTTGCCGTTGCAGGCGCTCAAGATTGATTGATTTGCCTTCGAATACGGACGATTGATAATACGCTTTTGAGGTATTGGTTTTTGCAGAGGGCATTTTGCTTTCATGAGACATCAGCAGCCCTTTGAGATCGCTTATCACAAGCTCGCCCTGACTATCGAGAAGGACATTGCTGGGCTTAAGATCTGTATACCAGACACCCCGCCTGTTTAATTCCAGATAAAATTCCAGAAATTTCCGCGCATAAAGCAATACCATGGTTTCCTTGTTGGGCGAATCCTTCTTGTGGTCGTTCAGTTGTTTGAATAATTCCTCAATATTCCCCTGGGGATAATAATGGCCGAATTCAATGTACGTTTTCTCCTGAAAATCATTGGCCACATAATGCATCAGCAACGGTTGAGGAACCTGGGGCATGCCGCTGACTTGCTCGCGGGCCTGTTTTGGCGATACCCCCCGTGCTTCATCCTGACTATCCACCCGGACAAACCGCATAATAAACTGCTGATCCTTATTGAGCGTCACGCGCAGAATGGGGTTATTGCCCCCTCCGAGGGATGTTACTTTATAACTGGAATCAATCGCCATCAGCCGATCCTGAACCAGGCTTTTGAAACTGTCCTTGCTGGTGTATTTACTGTACAAATTATCCAAATCCATCTGTTTAGCTATTTTTTTGACCTTTTTTTCGAGTTGACGGTGTTTGACCAGGTCAATAATCTGCTGGTGGGTTTTGTAAAGCGGGTGAGCAAGAAACCAATTTTTAATGACGGTGTCGGCCTCGCCTTTGCCCATGATCCTGCGATGCAGCGCTTCCAGTTTGCCGTAATAATAGGGTAATCGTTCAGGATCGCTTTTTTTGCTGTGATTCATCTTCTTGAGAAGATCATTCAGAAGTACAATCTGTTTTCTTTTTTGGCTAAGCAAGCCGCCTTCAACGGGGAGTAAGTCAAACATAAGTTCACCATCCATGACAATCTTATGTTTAAACTATAGATGAAAATTCGATCTATTTGTTGCATTTTTAATCTAATAGGCATTTTTTATGCAATTTGCCGGCAAAAACGCTGCCAGAGGTTGATTTCTGGCAGCGCGATGGATTAAGGAGCCTGGATCTTTTCTTTAATGTAGATACCCGCAGGCTTTAAGTTGCTGTCAACCCAGGCACCACTGGCGCAGGTATTGGCCTTCCAAATGGCTCCTGAGCGGAAATCATCGGAATAATTCCAATTTGTCCAACCGATTTTCTTAGTCGCCATCAACGCCATGTAGCGATTGGACATATCAAAATCATTGGCCCCGTCGCCGGTGAAGGTTTGCGTACCAAACTCGGTTACAAAAATCGGCAGGACCTGCGACGCATCGTCGAGTGCCGCCAGATAATTATCGCGATGGGATGCCGCATAGAAGTGGAAGGAGTACATGATATTGGAAAACTGGACCGGATTATTGACTATTTCCTGATACGAGCCGCCCTCCGATACTCCCAAAGAACTCCATGCTCGCGTGCCAATAATGACAGGTGCTTTGGCGTCAATTGCCCGAATGACTGGAATGATTTCATTGGCATAGCTTTTAATCGTACTCCAGCTCACGCCATTGGGCTCATTGGCAATTTCATAAAGAATATTGTTTTTATTCTTATGGGCTGTGGCAATGGCGGTAAAGAAAGTCTTGGCGCGGGCCAGGTTATAGTTCGGATCACCCGGATTTAAGATATGCCAATCCACGATCACATAGATTCCACGGTCATACGCTTCATCAATCAGTTGACTGACCTGACTGGTGAATTGTGCCGGGTTGGTTTCATACCCTCCTTCCTGGACATAAAGGGAAATCCTGACGACGTTGGCTTTCATCTGATTGGTCAGGTAGTTTAGGGATGCTGGTGTAGCGCAGTTGGCAAACCACTGCAGACCATGCGTACTCATGCCCTTAAGCTGAATGGGTGAACCGTGCTCATTGCACAGTTTTGTGCCGCAGACCGTAAGCTGGCCATTGGCGCCGACTGGCGTACTGGCATTAATCGGTATTAACGTGATGGTTTCAATGGCATTCGCTGTCGCAGTCAGGGGTTGCGGTGAAAACTGAAGGATATACCCCGGTACGGCATCGGCCGACAGCGTGTAAATGACGCCATTCGTTAAATTCATGGTCTGAGAACCGCTGCCATTGCTTAAATCAATGACGGTCGACAAGGCTTCAGAACCATTATTGGGTGTGAGATGAACCGTTAACGCAGTTAATGTATCCGGTGCACCGCTCACATTCAGGGTGACGGGATCTTCTGCAACCCGGAGACACTGGTACGTTAATTGGGTAACCGGCTTCGTGGAGGCACTGGCAGTCAGACTCGCTGGTTGAAACGCCGGCGTGCAGCGATAGCCGTTGTATTCAATCAATGCTGTTGAGAACGTGTAAACCGCCCCCTCTCTTAAGTTTGAGACAGTGGTGGACGCATTCCAATTCAACGGGTGTGTCGCGGATTGCCCGGTTTGACTTTGCGTGATCAAGGCAGTGGGATTGCCGCTATACCCAGACAATTCGGCAGGCAGGGCCTGCAGTTGAATAGCCAATTTGCCATTGGGTTGTATCCGTGCGTAAGTCACCGAGGCATGGACGGACTGATTGGCGGTCAGCGTCAGGGTACTCGGCACCACGGTACCCTGATAAACATCACCGTTGCTGGCGGTGATGGTTTCTGCTGCCAGTGAATAATTGCCAGCCGCTAATCCGGACAAGGTTTGGGGTGAAGCCCAGGGCAGTTGGATGTTATTGACGATCTGGCCATTCATCGACAAGTGAATCAGCGCATAATTTTCCGCCACATTTGCGGGCTTTTCCGAGCCATTCGTTAAAATCAGGGTGCCGGACTCCACCACAGACCCGGTGTACACATTGACGCTGCCTTCAACATGATTGTCGCTGCTGACGCCATAATTGATTTGAAAAGCACTTCCTGCCGGCAATTTGGAGTTAGCGCCGGGATAAGAAGGAAAATGCAGGGTCAGGGTTGCCAGAAACTTCCCATCGGCCTGAGGCTGGGAACTGATAGTCAGTGCATTATCAGGGTAAGACAAGGGGGAAAATTCACCCCAAAATGTCGTGGAAAGCGGGGTTGTACTTTTAAAGGTAATTGTCGAATCCTGAAAATCCACCACCTGATTGCACTGGTTGATTAATTTCAAATTCACCGTTTTCCAATGCTGGTTTCCTTGTGCGCTGAATTGTGAGGTGATGCAGGCGGTGGGTTGCGCGGCGGCAACAGGGACAGGTTGTGCGGCAGTGGCTTGCGTCACGGCCAGGAATGGGATTAAACCCAATAGAGGATATTTCATGAATGTCGCTTCCTTTTAATCAATCAATCTTCGGGAAAACTACAACATGAAAAAACCCGTCTTGCGAATTTTTTCAGGCCTAAAATAGCCTAAAAAAACAAGGATGTAAAATGAGGGGAGAGAAGAATTGTCTTTTTTTAAACCGATCCGGGGGCGGCATGCGCACCGCCTTCCCGGATTGTCAATGCTATTGCTCTTTCGGTGCGTATTCTTCGGAATAGGTTTTAGCCAGATCTTTCGCCTTTTGCAATTGTTCTGGCGTTAAGTTCTTTTCCAAATCGTCACGGTTTTTGGTTGCGTCGGCAAATTTGTTATTCACTGCTGCGCTAAACCAGGCATAAGCCTCGACCGGATCCGCCGCCACCCCAATGCCATCACGATAAAACACGCCCAAGCGGTTTTGGGCTCGTCCGTATCCCTGACGCGCAGCCTTGGAAATCCAATCCACTGCTGTGGCTAAATTCTTTTCAACGCCATCGCCATAAAAATACATGTCACCAATGTCGTATTGGGCAGTGGCATTGCCCTGATCGGCGCTTTTTTGATACCAATACGCTGCTTTCTTCAAATCCACGCCGCCGTATTTACCCGTGTCGTAAATATTACCCAACTCCAATTGTGATTTGGCGTGCCCTTTCTCAGCCGCCTTGCTTAAATACTCAAAGGCTTTATTCATGTCTTTCGGTACACCATCCCCGTATTCATAAATGGTACCGAGGTTGAATTGCGCGCTGGTGTTCCCGAGATCAGCAGCCTTGGTATACCATTTGACCGCCTCAGGGATGCTCTTGCTTACACCGGTCCCCATGTCATACATGTAGCCAATGGACATCATGGCATCGGCATTGCCTTTGGCAGCCGCCTTTTGATACCACATCATGGCTGTGTCATAATTTTGTGCCACTCCGGCGCCAAAATTGTACATGTAACCGATGGCATACTCCGCATTGGAGTTCCCTTGCGCAGCCGCTTTTTCATACCAGCTTAACGCCTTGGTATAGCCTTCCGGTGTTTTTTGATACCAATAAAAGTCTGCCAGTAAAACCTGGGCATCGACATTGCCCTGGTTGGCTGACGCCAGCAGCCATTGTTCGGTTTTTTCCGCGCTGTAGGGGACACCCTGGGCATGATAATACATGGAACCAAGAAGGTATTGAGCCTTGGCATCTCCTTTTGCCGCTTCTTCAGATAGAAGCATGTACGCTTTGTCATAGCGTTGCTGATTATACGCTTCCTCACCCTCAGCGGTGGTTGCAAACACAGGATAACTGCACATTAACGCGGCAAGAGAAACAGCAAGAAGGCTCTTTTTCATCTCCATGATATGACCTTATTTATGGTTTCAGCTTACTAATTTATAGATAATGTTTGGAAATTTTGCCAATAATCAAGGGAATAATAAAAAAGGGCGTTAAGCAGGCTTATCGGCAGTGGGATCAAAGGTTTCAAAATCGCCCTCGGTTAATGAATTGTAATGATCCACCTGTTCACCGTGAGAAGGGTTCTCTTTGGATTGCTCCGTCACGGCATGCTCTTGTTTTTCCTGACGGGCATTCTGATGGTTTTTTTTCCACTCCTGAAATGACTCTTTATTTAAACCGGCCATGACTGTTGTTTTCTGCAAAACGTATTCAAAGTTTAGTCAGAAATGTGCAATTCTGCTTCAAACTCCCGACTAATCAGGCTACCATTACCTTACTCTTGTAAATGAATGACGCGTATGGCTCAGAATCTTATCGACAAGCTGCTCCACCATGCAGATACCGCGCTGCGCACCCTTTGTCCGCCGCAACAGCGGACCAGCAGCCGCCCCCTACCCAATGAAGGTGTCGTTAATGCAGTCCCTTTAACCGCCAAGGAAAAACAGCACGTGGCTGGGTTGATGCGGGTTAATCATGCCGGTGAAGTCTGCGCTCAAGCACTGTATCAGGGGCAGGCGATGACGGCACGCTTAACGGAAGTCCGTCAGCAAATGGAACAGGCAGCGGCTGAAGAAGTGGATCATCTGGCCTGGTGTGAACGGCGTCTTCTGGAATTAAACAGCCGACCCAGCGTACTCAACCCCGTATGGTACCTGGGTTCCCTGTGCATAGGCGCCTTAGCGGGACTGGCCGGGGATAAATGGAGCCTGGGCTTCGTGGCCGAAACGGAACGTCAGGTCGGGGCTCACCTGCGGGATCACCTGGATAACCTGCCGGCTGCTGATTTAAAATCCAAAGCGATCCTTCAACAGATGCACGAGGAAGAAAGCCACCATGCGGCAATGGCTGAAGCGGCAGGCGCAGCCGCATTGCCTTCCCCTATTCAGGCCATGATGTCAGCCATGTCCAAATTGATGACTAAAACGAGCTATTACCTGTGAGTCTCTTTAACCTGTTTCTCATTGTTGTCGGCCTGGCGCTGGTCCTGCTCAACGGCTTTTTTGTGGCGGCGGAATTCGGTATGGTTAAGCTGCGAAACACCCGCGTGGCGGCCCTGGGAGACGAATACCCTATCCGCGGCAAAATTCTCGCTAAAGTCCATGAGCAGCTTGATGCCTACCTTTCGGCCTGTCAATTGGGTATTACCTTAGCCTCCCTGGGATTAGGCTGGATAGGGGAGCCTGCTTTTTCAAGGCTGTTGACCCCTTTGCTGCATACCCTAGGATTTATGAGCGATACCGTTATAGAATTCATCAGTTTTATTTTTGCTTTTTCCCTGATTTCGTTTCTTCACATTGTGGTTGGCGAGCTCATGCCGAAATCACTGGCAATCCGCCAAAGCGAACAGATTTCCCTGTGGACTGCTGTACCGCTTTATGGGTTTTACTGGTTGATGTATCCCATCATCTGGGTTTTAAACTCCTGCTCCAATTTTTTATTGAAGTTGCTCGATCTGGATGTCATTCACCCCAGTGAACAGGCCTATTCCAATGATGAAATCAAGTTAATTCTGCGCTCAAGCCAGATTCATGGCGAGTTAACCCCTCAGGCCAGCAGTATCCTTGCTCATACACTTGAACTGGCTGATCTGCAGGCCATGGATGTCATGCGGTCTTCCGATGACATTGTCATGATTCATACCCCCATCAACAAACGCCAACTGGTTGAAATCATCACCCGCACGCGCTTCAGCCGATACCCCGTTTATGATCGCAAGAAGAAACAGATTATCGGGTTGTTGCACGTCAAAGACATCCAGATGCTTCTGCAAAACCATCACAGTGATGACACACTGCCTTTGCAGGAAGTGATTCGCCCGATTCCCAAGGTGTCCTACCGCTTGCCGGCGCTGGCATTGCTCAGGCAATTCCAGAGGGAAATCCCTCATTTTGCGCTGGTGTACGGCCGCCAGAAAAACATTATCGGCTTCATTACCCTCGATAATTTACTGCATTTGGTCATTGGCGTAATTAAAGATGAATTTCATAAAACGCAGGATGCCTGGATTCAACATGGCGATGGCTCCCTCACGGTGAAAGGTGATTGCCCTCTTTACGCACTGGAAAGAGCCCTTAATATTGAAATCATGCTAAACAGCGAGGAAGAAGAGGAAGTATCCACTGTCGCCGGTTTGATTCTCTATACGCTGGGCTCGCTGCCAAGGGAGGGGCAGACGGTTCAATTTACCGATTTTTCCGCTACTATAGAAAGCATTCAGGGTGCACGGATTACTCAGATCCGCATTGTTCCTCGCAAAAATGAATTTGAGGATACGGTCGATAAGGAATAAGGATAACCATGGACACCGGCACTTTCTTTATCCTTTTTGTGATTATCATTGCCTTTGTTTTTGATTTTATCAATGGCTTTCATGACGCCGCCAACGCCATTGCCACCATTGTCTCCACCGGTGTTTTAACCCCCAAAAAAGCGGTACTGTGGGCTGCGTTTTTTAATTTCATTGCCTTCTTGGTCTTTAGCCTGTCGGTGGCCAAAACCATAGGCAGCGGTCTCGTCAATCCTGATTTGGTGAATCCGCAGTTAATTTTCGCCGCCTTAATGGGTGCCATTTTCTGGAATTTAGCCACCTGGTATTATGGTCTTCCATCCAGCTCCTCCCATGCCTTGATTGGCGGGTTAGCGGGGGCTGCTGTGGCTAAAGCGGGCTTTCCCGCCTTGATCCCAGCGGGCTTTAGTAAGGTCGTTGCGGGAATTTTTATCTCACCGCTGGTGGGCATGCTGATTGGCTATTGGTTAACCTTGGGCATGACGCGACTGGCCAAACGCCATCCTCGAGAGCGAACGGAGCGCTTGTTTAAACGACTCCAACTTGCTTCCTCAGCATTACTCAGCCTGACGCACGGCGGCAATGACGCCCAAAAAACCATGGGGATTATCGCCATCCTGCTTTACTCCGCTTCCTGGCTTAAAGGAGATTTTCATGTGCCCTTCTGGGTCGTCCTCTCATGCCATACCGTCATTGCCCTGGGTACGTTGGCGGGCGGATGGCGCATTGTCGACACCATGGGGAAAAAAATAACGGAACTGACGACCCTTCGCGGCTGTGCTGCCGAAACCGGGGCCGCTGCCATGATTTTTGCCGCGACAGAACTGGGAGTGCCGATTTCCACCACCCACACGGTCACCGGCGCCATTGCGGGTGTCGGTTTCGTCAATGGACCGAGTCTCCTGCATTGGCCGGTTTTAAGGCGTATTTTTCTAGCGTGGTTACTGACCATTCCTGCCGCCGGCATCGTGGCTGCCGGCATCATGTTAACTATCCAGTGAAATAATGAATCATGCCGCGTGTCAATCCGATGAGCACCAGGGCATACAACACCGTACCGGTATAGGCTAATACAAGAAAAAGGCCATCCTGCTCGGCAATTCCCAAGCCAAACAGGATGATTAGCATGGCAAAAATAAAATTGCTGAAGGGTATGGGCAGCAATAATAAAATGCTTAACAACAGCAGAACCACGCCATGCATCCTCTCCATGAAGGGCGTTGAAAAGAAAGTCAGACGCGGCTTCAGCAAACGTTCCACGTACATTAAATAGGGCCGGGTTTTAGTCACCACATCAAGCAGAGTACCGCGCTCAATGCTGCGATCGGCCAATTGCCTGGGCAACCACAGGATACGGCGGCCTATCAGTAAATGAATGGCGATAAACAGAATGGGTAAGCCAAAAATAAAGGAAATACCGGGAATGGCAGAGACAGGCAAGGCACTGGGCAGAGCAAACAAAATCATAATGAGGCCAAACGCCTGATCACCCAACTCCTTAACCAATTCACCAAAACAAACACGGCTCTCCTTTTCATGTTTCATGGCGATTTTTTTAAGCAGACGGGAAATCAACTGTTTTCTGCTTTTTTTTAACCCTTTTTTGTTCAAAAGCAACTCCTGACCTCATGGTTCCTGCTTCACTGGACTTAAGCGGCTGGCAAATTGGCTGTAACTAAAGTAAATCACAATGCCCACCAGCATCCAGATTAAAAACCGCAACTGGGTAACCCAGGGAAGATTGATGATGAGATAAGCGCAGCTCACGATGCCAAGAATAGGAACCACTGGCATCCACGGTGTTTTAAACGGCCGCGGCATCTCAGGATGAGTATAGCGCAGAATAATAACACCAAGGCAGACGATGACAAAGGCAAACAGGGTGCCGATGTTCACCAGCTCGGCCAAATCGGAGATCGGAATCAGGGCGGAAATCAGAGCCATCACGCTACCGCAAAGCAGTACAATACGCACCGGCGTTTTGGTAACCGGATGCGTTTGAGCAAAATACTGGGGCAGCAAGCCGTCCCGCGCCATGGCAAAGAATACCCGGGTTAATCCATAAAACAACACCAGCATGACTGTGGTGAGCCCGGCAATGGCGCCGACGCCAATAAGCCCCGCTGCCACTTTGTAATTCAGCATGATGAGCGCATGGCTGATTGGCGAAGACACATTCAGCGTACTGTAATGGGCTATGCCTGTCAGCAGGGCCGCCACGATCATATAAAGGACCGTACAGATGATTAATGATCCAAGTATACCGCGCGGCAAATCACGCTGTGGATTGATGGCTTCCTCAGCTGCCGTCGAAACGGCATCAAAACCAATGTAGGCAAAAAAAATCAAGGCCGCACCGCTCATCACGCCCGTCCAGCCAAAGGGCATAAACGGCGACCAATTGACCGGACTCACATTCATGCTGGCAATGATAATGAACAGAAGAATAACGGTGAGTTTAATAAAAACCATCACATTATTAGTCCGGGAACTCGACTTCACACCCAGAATCAGCAAGGCGGTTAAAAAGAGGATAATGCCCATGGCAAAGACATTGAGCCATCCATGATTTAAAGGCCCATGCAAAAGAGAAGGCGGCAAATCCAGTTTTACTATTTTAAGCATGTCATTAAAATAGCCGCTGAAGCCCACAGAAACAGCAGAAACCGAAATGGAGTATTCAAGAATAAGATCCCATCCGACAATCCAGGCTATCAACTCACCAAACCCCGCATAGGCATACCCATAGGCACTGCCGCAACCGCCAATCGACGCTGCAAGCTCGGCATACGAGAGCGCTGAAAAAGCACAGGCAAAGCCGGCGACTACATAAGAAAGAATAATTGCAGGCCCGGCATGCGTTGCAGCAACAATGCCTGTCAGCACAAAAATCCCGGCCCCGATGATTGCCCCGACACCGAGAAACACCAGGTCAAACGCGGTCAGGCATTGAGCCAGACGGGGCGCCCCATTAACCGATTCATGTATGGCTTTTTTGCGAAACAAGTCCATGTTAGTATGCTCTTTGTGCCGTTTAAATGTTGAAAGCAATAAGCGATCCAATCCCGTTTATTGCCTTAATCAGTTGTTGAGAAATACGGAAACACACAAATTAATGAAAAATTCATCACTCATTTTTGTCTTCTCTTTCCTATTGATGTGGCAACCGACCTATGCCAATGAGACCACCTCCTGCGCCAGCAAGCCCTGGTTGTTAAGAAAAATGTGTTCAAGGCTTCATCAGATCTGGTATGACGGCAGTAATGAAGTGTACTTGCCCTTTTATGCATGGCATAACCGATTCATGTACACAGAAGAAAAGCTGCGTACAACCCGTTACAATGAAAACGCCTGGGGCGGCGGCATGGGCAAAGGCTTTTACGATGAAGACGGGGATTGGCACGGCCTCTATGCCATGGCCTTTTTAGACTCCCACAAGCATGTGCAACCCGTGGCCGGTTATGCCTTTTTAAAAACCCTGCAACTGTCTCCCAATGCCAGAATCGGCGGCGGCTACTCCGTGCTGGTCACCATGCGTCCGGATATTTTTGACGGCTACCCTTTTCCCGGTGCAGCACCCTGGATAAGCCTGACCTACAAGCAGGTGTCGCTGTCCGCAGCCTACGTCCCCGGGGGCACCAATATCGGCAATGTGCTCTTTGTTTTTGCACGCCTTACCTTTGACAAGGCATAAAAATTTATTTTCTACGTCTTGCATCTTCTCACTCCCCTTGCTACGCTGACCCGGCATTTTTGCAACCTAAAGGAGAGTCTTACATGAAGTTTACAGCCAAACTTGCTGCCTTTGCGAGCGCTTTATTTTTGGCCGGCACCACCTGGGCTGCCAGTCACACCCTGGAGTCCTGCCCTGACGCTGGCGCAATTAAAAGCGAAGGGTTAAGCATGGCTCAGGTCATCATGTCCAACACCTACCTGACCTACCACATCAGTCAATACAATACCGATAACACCTGGGTATTTGGTATTGGCCCTGTCCAGGCAAGCGACGAAGAACAAGCCCTGGAAGAAGGCAATGCCTTGCTTTATCATTTATCCGGTCGTCCCTCCCCTGAAGATGATGGCGAAGGGTTCAGTTACTGTATTTATGATCTGGGTTCGGATGATATCCAGGCTTTTGCACTGCGCGCCGCCGACATGAAATCCATTCACCAGCTTAAAAAATTCCTGCATAAATAAGTCTAGACAGGGCATGGATTCAACTGTCCATGCCCATTGGAGTCCATTGTGGTTACACGTTGCGGATGGTGTAAACAGGATCCCCTGTACACCGCGTATCATGATGAGGAGTGGGGCGTTCCCGTCCGAAACCCTCAAAAACTGTTTGAAATGCTTGTCCTGGAAAGCATGCAGGCCGGACTAAGCTGGATTACCGTACTTAGAAAGCGTGATGCCATGCGTCAGGCCTTTATGCAATTCTCGCCCCAGCATTTAGCCCAGGCATCGGATTCTGACCTTACAGTCATGCTCTTAAATCCCGAGATCATCCGTAACCGATTAAAGATTCAATCCGTACGCACCAATGCCCAGGCGTTTTTACGGGTAGCAGAGCGAGAAAATGTCATGGCGTACTTCTGGCAATTTACCGATGGACTGGTGAAAAAAAATCAGTGGGAGACCTTAAGCCAGATTCCGGCAGTAACGGAAGAGTCGACCCGCATGGCCAAACAACTAAAAAAAGACGGCTTTGCCTTTCTGGGACCAACCACCTGCTATGCCTTTATGCAGGCCGTGGGCATGGTCAATGATCATATAACCGGCTGTTTTCGCTGGTCAGCCTGTTAATACAAAAGTGGAGCTTTCAGGCAGTCTGTGCTAACTTTTTAAGAAAAGAAAGCAAGGACTTCAGGATGAAAACCTTTATAGAACAAGCCCGCTTTTACGCTCAATACCATCAAAAAACTGCCACTTTTTATACCCATATCATTGGCGTTCCGCTTATCATCCTGTCGCTGATGATCCTCCTCGGATTTATAAGACTGGTCATTCCACCCAATGTATTGAACATCAGTTTCGCTGACATCGCCACCCTGCTGTTGTGGATTTATTATATGCGCCTCCATTGGCGTCTCGGTCTGCTTATTCTCCCGGTTCTTGTGATTCTACTCTGGATTGCGAACCTGATTACCTATGCCGGACTCACCAGCGGCGCGTTCTGGACTTTCGTAGTCCTGTTCGTGTTGGGTTGGCTGTTGCAATTGGCCGGGCATTTCATTGAGGGCCGCCGTCCCGCTTTAATCGATAATTTCTATCAGGCTCTGGTCGCGCCATTGTATTTAACAGCGGAAGTCTGCTTCATGGCCGGCTACATGCAGCCCTTAAAACAGGCCATGCACGGCACATCCGATAATACGGAGATAGTCAGCAAAGATCCCGAGTAATCTGGAACCCTGAAATTCCCGTCCTGACTCAAAGCCAGTGGTCAGGGCGTCGTGCAAGACCATTTCAACACTAATTTCTCGATTGTTTACGGATTACAATAGTCACAATACGTGGGTTCAGCCTCCAAAAGCCCATCGTTTCGTTCCTTTAATTCCTGATAATCGCACTGCACACAGGCCCAAACTTCGTGTCTGTAAAACGAGGTTGAGGCCTCACAGAGACGACAGGGAAGGGAGCCCTGCGTTGTCTTGAAACCAAACCCCGGGGCATGGCACTCTGGACATAAGGTCGCAATCCTTTGTGCCAGTTTATCCGCCAGCTCACCAAGCACCTCCATCCGGGTGGGATTCATCATCGCCCTCATGTCCGTGCCTAAAAGCAAGTCGTTTTCGTTTTGAAAACCGAGCTCCAGCCAGGCATTTAAACAATCCAGGTCGCGAATGCCTTTGGCCAGCACCCCTTTATCGGAGCCTGCCTGCAGTGTCAGAGCATGGGAGGGGAAACCGGATCGTTTAAGAAAGGCGCTGATATCGGTTGTTTTCTGAATGGTCATCATGGCGTAATTGGTTTTTTGACTTATCAAGTGCTCGGCAATAACCAAACCCGACTCTCTGTCAATGAACACCATCCATTCTTGCGCACTGGCAACAAAGGGGATGAGCGGATGGGGTCCGAAGCTGCCTTCACTCGCTACAGCCAACCGATACCCATACTGCGCTGCCGCCGTCTCCGCCTTAAGCAGGCCCGTCTCATAAGGACTTAAGCGGCGTTCAATCTCACCGGTGAAGGTACCGAACTGATCCGTATTAAAATCATGGATCGCGAGCGTGCAGGACAGGCGTTCCAGGAAGGGTCTGGCGATGGCCCGTTCTTTTTCATGCATGGAGGCCAGAAGCACAGCATGATGCTCATACAGCATGCCATTCCTCCTCTTGATTGCAAGATGCAGGCTTCGCAGTCTGCGGGTCGCTTAATAAAATCCAATGGCCCTGCGGATTAAGCTGATAGGGCAACTGATTGACTGGATCAATGACCAGCAGGTGCACCCATTGGTTAAAGAAAAGATTTTGTAACCGCTCATGCCTCGCGATAATCTGCAACACCCTGTCCCTGGGCGCATAAACCACCGTGAGTAACCGTTGGGGTTGATGATAGCACTGTTCATCGCTGCTCATTACCGATTGCAGAGGAAGACCATGCATTAAATCGCTGCCATTGCCCTGCATGACGCCCACTCGTCCAACGACATTGTGCGTAATTTTGCTACCGCTTCCGTAAGCGACATTATCCAGCGTGGAGAACAAATACTGGGTGTTTATCCATTCAGCGACCACCATGGGTGCAGTTAAAATTGTCTCCAGCAATGCTCCCTTCTCATCCTCCTGCCAATGATAGCAATGAAGAAAACAGCGCCCGTCCAGTGGAATGTTCTTCGTCAACTGACGCGGTGCGATAATAAACGCCGCATTTCGTGCCAGTCCCCATTCAGGACGTGTTTCAGACCAGTCCAGGCTTCTGCGGATAACATCCTGATGCGGTTTTTTGCTCCCAAGAGCCAGTCCGCGCTCTTGATTGGTTTTAAACTGAGCCTTCCTTAAGTCATCCTGAAGTTGCTTTAAAAGCGTAGGATAAATCGGCGCAGGAGCATCCTGATGATGAATTTCAACCGCATCCGTGGTGGTATTATGAAGCGCTGCATAAACAAGGGTATCCAGAGGCAGGTGGATGCCGCGATCTTCCAGCCCCCGTCGCACCTTGGGCTTATTGAGAATGGCCGCGAGCAGTTGCGCATTAAAACCACCATGATTGCCACCACAGGCTCCGCAGTCCAATGCCGAAGCATAGGGATTATTCTCAGTCGCACTTCCATGACCGCAGAGAATAATGAGCTTGGCAAAATCCGAAGTCAGTCCCATGAGACGCAAGGCTGTTTCAGCATAAGTAATTTGCTCGTGCAGGGACAGACCGTGTTGCCAATCAGCTTCACTGGCTTCATGGATGACCCGAGTGGGCAGTGAAGGAGCAAACCAATGCGTCATGACCTGAACTGCGCGCTGGCTTAAATGAGGCGCCAGGGATTTAAACGCCAGAATGACACCCGACCAGGGGCCTAAACACTCTGCTAAAGCAAAGGGAGATGAAATATTATGCTTTAACTGCGTGTAGAGGCTCCTTAAACGGCGGATAAAGGATTTCCCTCTCTGAGAGCGTTTTAACGTTTTTTCATTGACGGTGATGGGCATTTCTTGAATGGCAAAACGGGGCTCTAATAACACCGGGCAACAGGCTTTGGTTTTGCCGGTTTCAAACTCACTGACACGCACAGGCATTCCAAAAAATCCTGCAAAACCCATGGTTTGGTAGTGTTCTGATGCCTCAATGGCGCGTCGAAGAGGCTCTGAACGGACATCGATACAAAACACCCACTGCGCGGTTTTTCGTCCTGTCTTGATTGTGGGGATTTTCAATTGCGGCAAAAGCCGGCCAAGCAGCGTCTGTTGATAGGCCGCCTCGTTGGCTTTCAATGGGGCAACCCAGGGTTTGATCGAGTCATTGCCCTGCAGGTTAGGTTGTTTTTTAGCCGCACAAGGCCATAGTAAACAAGTCAGCACCAGGCGAACAGCGAGAAAATCAATCAGGGTCACCGGCCTTTCTGCTGCCGTGACACTGCGCCATTGGGTATGCCGTTTCACAAACCCACCCCATCCGGGAAGGGCCAGAAAGGTTTGCGAAAAAAAGCATTCTTCTTGACCGGCAGGCACTCCAAGCCTTAACAGACAGCGGTTAATTGCGTCCTCAGCCGACTCGGGCAGTTCCCGGAGAAAACGCTTTGATTCCTTGTTATTGTGGTGCAGCTGTTTATCAAAACAGGCTAATTTTAAAAAAGCGGCATAAAATCCACTTGCCCGATAGGGCATATCAATACGGCTTTGCCCTTCATCAAAAAAACCGCTACACCACTTTATCATTTGCCGGTTTACCGCCAAAAGCGAAACAGACCCGGCTTTGGGCGATTGCCACTGCCTTAAAGCCAGTGCTTCCTCAAAATTAAGGGATTCATAGCCCTGAAGCGGATTACAGGCAATAAAGGTTTCAAGCGGCCACACCGGAGCCAGTACCTCGGCGGCTTTTTCAACCAGCACTCGAATATCAGGCGCTCTATTGGATGTTCGAAAGGGAAAAACGGCCTGTTGATTGTCCCATTCATGATCTTGTGCCAAAGGCATTTTTGCAATGGTCATCTTTACTCCTCAATGCGTTTAGTAGCGATAATCGGTACGTAACGCCGTCACCGTCTTTGCAGAGGGCTGACTGGCATTAAACAGCGTCATATAAAGCCAACAACCCAACCTTGTTGCGCCTGCTTTCTCAGCAAGGCCCCCATTAAATCCAATCCACAAGGCGCCAAACAGGATCATGATTGTCCAATGCAACCATGACAGCGACAGCGTCTGGGTAGCCATCACGCGGGGAAGCAGCTGCTCGATACCATGAACGCTGACGCCGTATAAAAGCCCAGCCAAAGCCGCGGCGACTAACCCGGTAATCCGATTTCCCCGGCTTTTAGGATGACAAACCCAGGTCAGCATCAACTGGGCACCGGCAATGAATGCAAAAAACAGCACAAAGGCAGGCGCTTGCGTCCAGGACATGCTTTTATGAGTAATCAGGGCAAACGCGCAGGCAGCGCCAAGCCCACCGAAAACGGCGAGGAAAAATGACATAAAAGACGGTTTCAGGGTGTTTTCTGGTGGCGATTGCGCAATCGCTGCACCCGAGCCTAAGAAAAGAGAGGCTTTAAATAAACCATGCCAACACAGATGGGCGATGGCTGCAGCATATAACCCCAGCCCGCATTGCATCATCATAAACCCCATTTGTGCCATGGTTGAACAGGCTAACATTCGTTTAATGTCATGCTGCATCAGTTTAAAGAGGGTGCCTGACAACGCCGACCATGCCCCCAATACAAATAAACCCGTCAGCAGGGCTGGGTGCTGAGTCATCATTGGCGCAAATTTAACCATGAGTATACCCCCGCCATTGACAAGGCCTGCGTGCATAAATGCAGACACAGGGGTTGGGGAGTTCAAGGAGCTTAAAAGCCAGCGATGAAACGGGAATAATGCGGATTGGATCAGCACAGTAACCAAAACAAAGATCATCGACACCTGCGTCAACGGCAAGTCCGGGGATGGGGGATGTTGCATGAGAGACTGAAGAGAGCCCGTTAAACCACTTAAATGAAAAAGTACGAAAGCCATAAGTAAGGCCAGCGAACCAAAAGCCAGCGTATAAAAAGCCAGCATGCCGGCATTTTTCGCGGCGCGCCACTCCTTTTTATGCACCATCAACATCACCAACAAGCCATTGGACAGGGACCAGGATACCCAAAGCAGGCCAAGGTGATCGGCAAGGACCATCAACAGCAGACTGACGGTCAGGGATGACATGAGAATAAAAAAACGCCTGTAAAGCCTGTCTCCCTGCATGTACCGGTATGAAAAGCGATGCACGGCAAAACTGATGAACAAAACCAAACTACCTAACAAGGCATTTAACGTATCAATGTTAATCCAGAAACAGAGAATCGGCTGCCCAAGCAGGGATAAACAACCCAGCAATCCCAGGGCGGCCAGAAAGGCCACGCCCATCAAGTAGCCCGCATACTGCGCACTCACCAGCGGACGAGACGCAAAAACGAGGTGAAGACCCAGTGCCATTAGCGGACAGCCTAATAACAAGCTTAAAAAAAAGAGAATCATCAAAATCACCATTATCATTAGAATTTCTTTTGTTAAAATAAAAAATATTAGATATACTGATATAAGTAAAATTAAAAATTATTATTTATATTATTAGGGATTCTAATGTCTCTGGATACAGTTACCCTGCAATGCTTTCTCGCTGTGGCGGAAACACACAGTTTTACCAAAGCGGCATTGCGCGTCGGCCGGACACAATCTGCGATTAGCCAGCAAATTGCCAAACTTGAACAATTGGTTGAGAAACAACTCATTACCCGTGGACGTGACCTGTCGTTAACCCCTGATGGGGAACTTTTTTTAGGCTATGCCAAACGCATTTATGAACTTCACCGTGAATCGCTCGATCGCTTCAAGGCGCCTGAGCTTCAGGGTGAGCTTCGTTTTGGATTGCCTGAAGACTTTGCTTCCATGATGCTTTCAGACATCCTGGTCGAATTTTCAAGGCTCCACCCTCGAGTCATGCTCAATGTGGAATGCGATTTAACACTTCGCCTGGTTGAGCGCTTTCATCAAGGTGAGTTTGATTTGATTTTGATAAAAACCAATGAAAAAAACACGGCAAAAGGGGTGAACGTATGGAATGAACCGGTTGAATGGGTAGGAAAAAAAGATCTGCTTCCAACCCTTAATCATCACTCGGTCATTCCTTTAGTCCTCTCCCCGTCTCCCTGCGTTTATCGTGGCAATGTCATCAAATCCTTGAACGAGCATCATTTAAAATGGCGTCTGGCCTTCAGTAGCCCCAGTTATGCCGGTAAAATGGCAGCTGTTCGGGCCGGCTTAGGCATTACCGCGATCCAGCGCAGCATGATTCCAAATGATCTGGATCGATTGGATAATACTGTTTTACCCTCGTTGGATGACATTCATGTATCGCTATTAAAAAGGGAAGAAGAGAATAAGGCCATTGAGTCGCTAGAGTTCTTTATTATGGATAAATTGAAACATTAGACGAAGGTAAGCTATCCCATGAGTAAAAAGGGTATGAATTCCATTACGGAAGTATTGGACAAGGCGACGATTGCTTCCATCGTCATGATCAGCGTATTGGTGAGCTTACTGACCTTAAGCATACCCATCGCCGCTCAGACATTAATCAACCTCATCGCCTTTGGCAAATTACTCCAGCCGGTGGTGACGCTAAGCCTTATCGTCCTGGTATTAATGCTTGCCCTGGGGGCATTAACCATTTGGCAGAGTGTCATCATTGAAGTCATTCAGCAGAAATTGATGGTAAAAATCAGCCTGAATCTAACCCGGCAGTTTACTCATCTTTCACTGGCGAATTTCTCCGTTCATCATGGGCCGGAGCTCGTCAACCGCTTTTTCGAAATAGTCACCGTTAATAAAGCATTGGCCAGTCTTTTACTCTACGGGGTCAATCTCAGCCTGCAACTGTTTTTTGGCCTGGTCCTGCTCCTGTTTTACCATCCGCTTTTTCTGGTGTTTGATGGTTTTATCATTCTGAGCATCCTGCTTATCGTTTTCATTCCCTATCGCCAGGGACTTAAGAGTGCCAAGGAAGAGTGTGCGCAGAAACATCAGGTGGGTGCCTGGTTAGAGGAACTGCTCACCAATCGCTTTTTATTCCGCTTTAACAATTACCATCAATACGCTGTTCATCAGGCGGATAAACGCCTGGTCTCCTTTTTAAAAGCACGTAACACCCATTTTAAGCAACTGATTAAACATCAGTTCGGTTTCTACCTGCTTTCCGCCTTTGCCAGTAGTCTGTTGTTGGGCATGGGCGGCTATTTAATTATCAATAACCAATTGAGTTTGGGGCAGTTGGTTGCTGCCGAGATTGTCCTTGGGGCACTAATCTACACCTTTAAGCGTTTTAGTGTCTTACTGCAAAATTACTATGACCTGGTGGCCTCTGAAGATAAAATTGATACCGTATTAAATCTACCCTGCGAAACCATAAAAACAGAACTCAGTGAATTGATTATCCCCATGCAAAGCCTTACCGTCATCACCCAAGATCAAAAGAAAGCGTCAAGCCGCATGGGAGAACCGCTTGTCATTGGTGTGGATGAATCAAAACCTGGCCAATACATCGCGGAATTAATTCTGGGATTTAAAAACAGCCTCCCAATCACCATTCTCGTCAACAACATCCTCTGTCTGCAAGAACAACGACGTTCGCTCCGGGAGCATGCCTTGTTAATTCGGGACAATGAATGGTTTGCCGGCAGCATTTATGACAACCTCAGGCTGAATCACCCTTCTTTTTCCACCGAGCAACTCAAAGATCTATTAATCGCCTTCGGACTCATGGATAAAATCATGCGGCAACCTCATGGCTTAAAAAGCATTATTTTTGATTGGGAGGGCGTGTTTACCCCACTTGAGCTTGTTCAACTCATGGTCATTCGTGCCATGCTGGCAAGGCCACAGCTTCTTATCATTGATGGTGCCCTGGATACCTTAAACAGAAAAGACATCGAACACATCCTGATGCATTTAGCCACGCTGAATGACACCATTCTGATTATCATAACGCGTTATCCTGAGCTTATTCCGCTTGCTAACCGCCTGGTGCTCTCATGAAGTTACATGCCGACAAGATGATTGGTAAGTTACCGAACCCGCGCAAAATTGCCAGGGTTATTTTTTTAATCCTGCTGATGCTGTTTTTGTTTTTAAGCTTCACGCCCTGGCAACAATTCGCTTTAGGAAGCGGCAAAGTGATTGCCTTCTCTCCTACTGAACGGCCCCACACGGTCAATTCGCCCATCAATGGCCGCATAAAAAAATGGTATGTGGATGAGGGCATGCGCGTTAATCCCGGCGATCCGCTGGTGGATATCAACGACAATGATCCGCAATTATTGAAACGTCTGGCGCTTGAGAAAAAGGCCATCATGCTTCGTATAGACGCCGCAGAGAAGGCCTTGCTGGCGGGAGAAGCAAACCTCAAGCGGCAAAAAAATCTCTATCAGCAAGGCATTAATTCCAAACGTCAGTACGAACTCGCGCAAATTGAATACACAAAATACCAAAATGAATTGGCACAGGCCAATATTGATAAGGTCTCTATTGATGTTCGCATTGCAAGACAGCAATCCCAGCTCATCAAAGCCCATGTCAAAGGCATCATTTTTAAACGGTTAACCGGGCAGGAGAGCGTGGTTGTCAAGGAAGGGGACATATTGGCGCAGATTATTCCAGAGACCGAATCGCGGGCGGTGGAACTGTGGATTGACGGCAATGACATTCCCTTTGTCCACTTACATCAGAAAGCACGGTTACAATTTGAAGGATGGCCCGCCATTCAATTCCGGGGATGGCCTCAGATTGCCGTGGGTACTTTTGGAGGAAAGGTGGCCTTCATTGATCCAACCGACAATGGGTTAGGCCTTTTTCGTGCGGTGATTGTGCCTGATGAGCCGTGGCCTTCACCGCAATTTCTGAGGCAAGGGGTCCGCGTTCATGGCTGGGTTCAATTAGGAGAAGTTCCGCTGTGGTATGAATTATGGCGCCAGTTTAATGGCTTTCCACCTGAAAGCGTAGCCGGGAAAACAAACCCATGACCTTTAAAAATCAGGTTCTCTTAGCCTTGGCAGGACTAGGTGCCCTTCTAATTCCCCACGGCGCCCAGGCGTTGCAAAAACCCCGCATGCTCTATTTGGTTGACGTACTGCAAAGCATTAATCACCATTATCCGCAGGTAAAGATTGCCCGCCTTGACATCGCAAAAGCGCAGGGGGAGTTAATCAAAGCCCATGGTCAATTTGATCCTGAACTTAAAGCCATCACCCGCTCCCAACCGGCTGGCGGCTACATCAATAATTATGGCGATACGCAGCTTACCATGCCCACCCTTTACAATGGCGTCAAACTTTTTGCGGGTTACCGAAAGGGGGAAGGGGATTGGCCCATTTACTATAAAAATTATTTGACCAACTCAGGCGGTGAATACCGGGCAGGATTGTCACTGCCTTTGCTTCGTGATCGATTAATTGATAAACAGCGCACGGCGTTACTTTCCTCTGCCGAATTGATTCTTATGAAACAACAGGATGCTGAGGCGGTAAGAATTAAAATCTACCAGGAAGCCATCCAGGCTTACTGGCAATGGGTAGAAGCAGGACTGCAATTAAAAACATTTGAACAACTGCTGCACTTGGCAAAAAAACGCCAACACGCCATTGAGCAGCAGGCCCACCAGGGCGATTTGCCCGCGCTGGCCATCAGTGAAAATCGACAGCAGATACTCCAACGGGAGCAACTACTCAACCAGGGCCGGATGTTGTTCGAACAGGCCAGCGTCAATCTGTCACTTTATTACCGCAATGACAAGGGTCAGCCAATCATTCCGAGTAAATACACGGTGCCTTCGTTGGTTGAGGCCTCTACACCGCTGACTAAAAGCCCCGTGCCACTTCACGAACATCCTGAGCTTAAAAAGCTTACTAACTATAGCCATATCATCAAATTAAAGCGTGATTTGGCAAGAAACGCACTGTTACCTCAGCTGGATGCCACCGCCTATACGTTCAAGCAAAACGGCACAGGAGGGGATCCCTTATTGATTCCCCAGGCCGCCATGGTCGGAGTTTCCTTTAAATTTCCCTTGTTGCAAAGGCAGGCTAAGGGCGATTTAATTCAGGCGGAAAGCGAATTACGCCAGATCAGAGTCGCAAAACGTTTTTTTTATGACCAGCTGCACAACGATTATTTAACCATGCGCATTGGCATCCGACGGGGGATTCAACAAATCACGCTTTTAACCCGGGAGTTGAGGCTGGCACAAAAAGTACAACAAGGGGAAGCCAAAAAATTTTATGAAGGTGACAGCACGCTGTTTTTAGTCAACCAACGTGAACAAGCAACCACGCAAATAGCCCTCAATACCTTGCATGCGCAAGCGATTGTTGAAGAATTAAAGGCAAAAGTGCGCTTTTTTGCTACTGCACACCTGGCGCCCTGCTCCTGCAAGCCGTGCAAGCAGAAAAGCGGCGCAGGGGATAAATAGTCATTAAGCCTGCTTTTTCTCAATCAGGAAGCATTGATGAATGCGTTTGTTGCGCTTGAAATCCTCATCAATGGTTTCAGCAGAAATGTCCCTTACTGCATACTGGCCGTTTAGCATGGGCGACAATTTAAATTGCCTTAAATTGGTAGAAAAATAGAGCATTCCCCCCGGGTTTAACAAGCGCATGGCAGCATGAATCAGCATCTCATGATCGCGTTGGATATCGAGAGTCGCCGCCATGCGCTTGGAATTGGAAAAACTCGGCGGATCAAGAAAAATCACATCATAGCGATCCCTGGCCATTTTTAACCATTCAAGGCAATCAAATTGCACCAGTTGATGCCGGGACAGATCAAGGTGGTTGAGCCTAAAATTGTCCTGCGCCCATTTCAGATAGGTATTGGATAAATCCACGCTGGTAGTGATGGCGCCAGCCAAGGCCGCTTGAACACTGGCCGTGGCCGTGTAGCAAAAACAGTTCAGGAAACGCGTACCTGGCGCCAACTGGGAAAAACGCAGTCGTAACGGGCGATGATCGAGAAATAATCCGGTATCGAGGTAATCGTATAAATTGACAATGAATTTCGCCCGCCCTTCGGTGACGGTCAGGGTGCGCTTAAACTCACCCATCTTTTGATACTGGTTACTGCCTTTTTGCTGTTTGCGCTGTTTGACAACCAGTTTGTCAGTGGACACATTCAAAACCTGCGGCACAACCTGCATGACTTCGAGCCCGCGCTTTTCAGCCTTGTGGGCAGCGATAGAGACTGGTGCAGCGTACTCCTGCAACACGGCATAGTCATTGTATAAATCAATGGCGAAATTGTATTCCGGCAAATCGGCATCATAGACACGGTAACAACTGATGTGATTGCGTTTAGCCCATTTTTGCAGGTGTTGCGCATTCTTTTTTAAGCGGTTGGCAAACATTTGCGCCCCGCCGGAAAGTTCATCTCCGGTGGTCTTTTTAAGCAGGTTGCTCTCGCTTAAGCTCATGCAGTACAGTTTGCATTCGAGCGCACCATTGAAAAGCGTGTATTGCTTGCTGGAGCGCAATCCCGTCGCCTTAGCCAGTAAGGGATTGGATGTAATCAGCGCCGCCTCCCATCCCTTGAAATGAGCATGCCAGGTTGCCCCCAGTTGTTGATAAAGGGGAATAAGCTGGGTGCTTTCTCCTAAACGCTCACCATAGGGCGGGTTACATAATAATAAGCCATTGCTGCTGGCCGGACGAATTTCCGCAATAGCCTGCACCGCAAACTCAACCAGGCGTGAGACGCCCGCGCGCTCGGCATTGGCACGAGCAAGGTTAATCATTTTACTGTTGTTATCCGTTCCCTTGATGCTTACTTTGGGCGGTTTAACCTGCTGCAGGGCCTGGGCTCGCAATTTATCCCACAGCGACTGCTGGTGTTGAACCCAATGAATTAAGGATTGATCCTGCCTTAATAAGCCGGGGGCAATGTGGCTGGCCATCATGGCGGCTTCGATCACCAGGGTGCCTGAGCCGCAAAAAGGATCATGGAACGCATAGCCTTTGGCTGCCAACTGCGGCCACTTGGCGCGAAGCAGCATGGCGGCAGCCACCGTTTCCTTTAGCGGCGCTTCCCCAGCCTGCGTCCGGTAACCGCGCTGATGCAAACTGTAACCGGTTAAATCCAGACTCACTGTCACCTGATCCTGTTTTAAATGAGCCTGCAGGCGAATGTGAGCCTGCTCCCGGTCTATGGATGGGCGATGACCCTGTTGTTTGCGGAAATGATCGACAATGGCATCTTTAATCACCTGCGCGCCAAACATGGAATTACGGATGTGGGCTGAGGAACCATGAAATTCGATTGCCAGCGTTTTATCCACGGTAAACACCGTCTGCCAGGGGAATTGATTGCACAATTTATACAGGCTTTGCTCATTATGAGCTTCCCCGCTAAAAAGCAGCAAATGCACGCGGTTGGCAAGACGCGACCAGATGCACAGCTGATAAATTACCGCGAGACTGGCCTCACCAAAAACACCCTGTGGACTCACACGCTCCACATGTAAACCCAGTTGACGGACTTCGTCTTCAAGCAGGTATTCAAGCCCCTTCGCACAGCTGACAAACAGAGAGTAATTCATTATAAACAGGACCTTAGAAAACGAAACAATGCTTTCGATGCACCGGCATGGGTGTCCTTATCCCGTTCCTCAATGGCTTTTTTAACCAATTGGCGAAGCTGCTGAACATCCTCTGGGTGGTAACAATCAATAAATTGCGTAAGGGCGTCTTTGCCCTCCGTAATTAAACGATCGCGCCATTGCTCCAACTCGTGAAACGCAGCCGTCCTGGCGTTGTCTTCCTCAATAAATTGATTATAGGCAGTGACAATGGCTTCATTGTCCGCCGCCCGCATTAATTTACCAATCAGTTGGGCCTGACGGCGGATTGCCCCATGGCTTCTGATTGTTTTGGCATCCATAATGGCCTGCCGCAAATTGGGCGGCAGGGGCAATTGATCAAGTTTGGCCTGGCTTAAGCCAATTAATTCCACACCCAATTTCTGTAATGCATCCGCTTCGCGCTTTTTTTGTGATTTACTTTTCGACTCTTCCATCAACTGGCCTTCTTCATCTCGTTGTCAGGCAATACCGCCAACAAACCCGCATCATCAATGAGTTCCTTTACCTTGTCAGCAATAAAACGGTGCACAGTCGTGGTCGGATGAACACGATCCCAGAAAAGGTAGCCGTCGCATTGTAAAGGTTCATCCTGAAGTCGAGCGGGAAGTAACGCCTGCACATAATCGGTTAGCATGGCTTCATGCAACTCGGGATTGGAGTTTATCATTAACCACTGCTTTTCCGTAAGCTTGGGATAACGTTTCCTCATGTTTTCAAGCAATGTATCCTCATCAGGCAATAAAGCCTTTACCCAGCCGGTATACCCCCCAAGATAACAGGGCTCCTCGGTATTGGTTAATCCATAATCATTGGCATGCTGGGTGGCATCAACAAAATAGCTGTAAATATCAAAATAAATGAACGTCACATCCGGGTATTTTGCTTTCAACCGCGCCACTTCCGCTTTCAATTTGCGGTTGTGAGTCACGGTCAATAACGTCAGTAACGCTTCATTGCTGTTTTCGCGGGCAAACGGGGCATGACCGATGTCTGGCAGGTTGACGATTAAAAATTTATTGCCGCCATAACTGATAAGTCGCTCGGCTACCGAACCAATGGCTGCCACCACCCCATCCGTTAATGGTTCGACATTGGTCGGGCCGTTCAAGTAATTATTCGCACCAATCCACAAGGTATACAAGGTGGTTTCCTTACGCCCATAAGTATGCCAATACAGGTAATTATCGAGCTCAAACGTCAGGGTAAACGGCAGGTTTTCCTTGTACGACAACACGGCTCCCGCGCCACCAACGGCGTAATCCTGAAAGCCTGCGGTGTAGTCCGTTGGGAAATAATGTTGATAGAGGTATTCGACCCATAAAGGTCCATTGGAAAAGTGGCCATCATAATAAGGGGGAGATGCCGGCAGGTAGTGCCAGAGAAAGCGGTAAATATTGCCATTGTCAGACATGCTGTCGCCAAAAATAACCATGGTATCGAAGCGGTTATTTAAGGCATGACTGGAAAAACTTAACAGGATACCGACTACAATGCTTGCAATTTTTTTCATGACTTCGTCCTTAAAGCGTATCCAAAATTAACGGGCTCACGTGCACGACATCAGCAATTCCTGCCTGCGCGCCTGCGTGCGGTTTTGAAAATAGGTACGGCTGATAGCATAAAGATTATAAATTAAAATAACCAGCAATAATGAATGCAGCCAGGTCACTGTGAGCGACGTGAAGACCGGGATGGTGACAAGAACCCCGATGCAACCGGCTAAACTTAACACCAGCGTTTTTTTCATCGGAATTTTATCGTGTTGCAAAAAAACCAGCGTGGTCAGAGGCTGCTGCATGGCTCCAGCCGTGGTCATGATGGGGAAGGCGACCACCGGCGAAACATTCAATAAAAATAACACGCTTTGCACCATAACAAAGAGACCAATGCCTACGGAAGTCAATGCGCCGCAGACAATCATGGCCAGAAAGCCGATAAACAGCTTATAGGTATGCAAATCCACAGCATCCCCGCCGAAAGGAATAAGGCGCAATTGATGACAAATCAACAGCGCGATTAATAATGGAAAGCAACACATCATGGCAAGACGAATGGCTTGCCTACTAAGCCGGCTTACCACCGCGCCGCCGATTAATCCACCTAGACAGGCGCCGGAAACGAGGGTGATTAGCGTTGTCAGATTAACATCAATCAGCTGCATGAAAAACAGCGACTCAATGGTACCCGGAATAACCTGGGCGCCATTGTTGACGGCGGGTAATTCATCGTCAGGAAAAGTGCCTAAAAACTTGGCGAGAGCCACATTCACTGCAAAACTGCCTACACCCAGGGTATCGGCAATGAAGGCAATAATACCGCTCGCCAGCAGTTTGATGTAATCCAGGATGGACAGAGGAACGTTAGGCTGGGTATACAGACGATACAGCATGGCGGCGACGCAAATCACGCTTAAAAGTAAAATGGTAAAAATAATAAAAGGAATTGCCATCAGACGCACAAAGCCATTAAAAAGTTAAGCTTAAGCCTTATCAATTGGCAAAGAAAAGCTAAACTAGCCATTGATATGCCGGAATGACCAGTGATTATACATCATTTGGTCATTCCGGCAAATAATCCAATGGGCAAATTGTGCATTATAAATGCAAAAAACACCCTTATTTAACCAAACAGGCGCTTGGCCAGCGAGGCCACATGACGTCCCTGGGCGCGTGCAATGGTTAATTCAATGGCATTCGGTGTCAATTTTCCATCCGGACCAGCAATGGTTCCGGCCCCAAAGGGCGAACCGCCGCGCATCTGGCTTAAGTCGGTCAAAGCCGATTCCGAGTAGGGAACGCCCACGAGGACCATGCCATGGTGCACCAGGGTATTCCAGAACGACATAATGGTCGACTCATTGCCGCCGCCAGTACCTGTCGACACAAACACGCTGCCCACTTTTCCAATCAAGCCGCCTTTTACCCACATGCCGCCCGTCTGATCAAGAAAATTGCGCATTTGCGCTGCCATATTGCCAAAACGGGTTGGGGTACCAAAAAGAATGGCATCGTAATCCGTCAGTTCCTGTGGTGTAGCCACGGGGGCTACCTGATTCAGTTTAACACCGGCTTTTTTAGCCACTTCCTCCGGCATGGTTTCCGGGACGCGTTTGACAACCACCGTAACCCCATCCACCTCCTTAACGCCCTTTTCCACTTCGTAAGCCATGGTTTCAACATGACCGTAACTGGAATAATAAAGAATCAATACCTTTGCCATTCACTCCTCCTGAGTTAAAAACGCTGATTGCGGAAATCATCAAGGGCCTGCATGACTTCTTCCTGGGTATTCATTACAAAAGGCCCTAATCGGGCAATTGGCTCATGCAGTTTTTTTGCGGTAATGAATAAACAGCGCGTCTCTTCATCCATCGCCTGCAACCGCAATGCCGTCCCTTCACTTAAAACAGCCAGGGTATGAGCGGCCACCGTCTCGCTGCCGACGGTCAATTGGCCCTTCAAAACAAAAAGCAAGGCCTGGTGGTCTTCTGCCACGACCTGATTCAGCGCGTGTCTCGCCGGTAGGGAAATATCGAGAAACAAAGGCTGGGTGGCGATGCCCTGGATAGGCGACCGGCTGCCGCCTGGGGTTTCTCCGGCAATCACTTTGATTTGCCCGCCTGCCGGCAACGCTTCCAAAGGCAGTTCGTCAGCAGTAAATTCCTGATAATTCGGCTCAACCCACTTACTGGCCGCCGGCAGATTAAGCCACAACTGTAAGCCCGTCAGCCGGCCATTGCCCTGTTGAGGCATCTCCGAATGAATGATGCCTTTACCGGCAGTCATCCATTGCACATCGCCGGGCCCAATCAGGCCGCGTCGGCCATGATTGTCTTCATGGGCAATCTGCCCGTCGAGCAGGTAAGTCACGGTTTCAAAGCCACGGTGAGGGTGGGGCGGAAACCCGGCGATAAAATCCAGGGGATTGTCGCTGTCAAAAAAATCAAACAATAAAAACGGTTCATAGGGATTTTGTCTGTCAGCCCCAATATAACGAAACAGTTTAACTCCCGCACCCTCTCGCATCAACGTACCCTGCAGGCGTTCTTTTACTGCGATTTGATTCATTGCTTCTCGCTTCAATCCAAATGTCTTTAGCATAGTTTAAAAACAGCCATTTAGGGATCCCCGAGTCTGATTTATTCATCCGTTTGCCTTTTGCCGTTTTAAAGAGCCTGTTCTATGCTTACTTATCTGAGCGACCCACTCAGCCCACGCATCACCGACGATTTTTTTATTCAACAACAAAAGGAGTTTGTCTGTGGATACCAAGGAACATACAGAATTGGGGAATGCCTTAAAATTCAACGGATTTAAGAACAACCCTTACCTGAAAACAGGCAAGCAAGGGGAAGTGTCCTTGCAAATGATGCGCTTTTCCAATACGGGCATTCCTGAACCTGTTAATTTAAATTTATCCTTTGGCAATGTCATCGCCATGGCCGGGGATTTTTTCACCGATCCCACCTGGTCTATGGAATTAAATTTACCCAAATGCCATGGGCAGAAAGCCAAGTCCGTTGGCAAAAAATTGATACGCCAACCGGTTAGACCCGAAGACAAACAGGCTTTGTTGCGCGCTTATAATAATCTGGCTTCCCCCGACGTTCAAAACAGCGACATCGATAAAATTTATCGCATTGACAGTACACGGTATGTGTCCTTTTCCGACACGTTAAATGATTATGTCAAACAGTTAATGTTTTATTTACGCGTGAAAGATTATGGGGAAATGTTAAACCGTAACCAAACCCATTTTACGCCCTGGTCTGTACGCGTCTACACCATTGGCCATCACCTTGCGCTGGAATTTTCCCGCATCGCCTACGAGTTTCAGCAGTTGGCTAATAACCAGAATTATATCCCCAAACAGGACTCGGCTCGTGTTTTATGGGAAACCCTGAAAGCGGAAAAAACCTACACTGGCGATGAACTCCATGATCTCGCCTGCCGTTATCAGGCCATGGCACTGGGACTGGAATTATTCACGTTCCATTATTATTCCGATCACTTCGCCGCAGGCCACATGTCCATGATCAGTGATTTACGCGTACTGCTGCAGGAGCGGTTTGGCGTATGGGGAAGTATACTTGCCAATGATCTGCATAATGAGTTGAACCGTGTCGGTGTCTACACCACCCGGGCCTACGACCCAACCCCGACTCCGTCAGAGCCGCCGAATGCAGCACGAGGCGACAGTGATTTTAATGAGTGCATTAATTATTTCAATAAAGTCGCCTGCCTTAGCGGCATGCAGAAGTCTTTGGGTGATTTGGAGCGCGTGGCTCAGGGTGGTGAGATACCGTCGCAGGAAAACTATGCCGGTTTGGAAGAATTGCCTGATGTGGATAAACGCTACCGACAACCACAGCCATTGTTTGTTCTTGATGAAAACGAGACTGTTTTTTATCGTAACGATTTAAGCCGAATCCGATTATTGTCGCCATCGGATTACCGGAATTTACGTGAAAATCCCGGTGCGCATGGTTATTCGCCATTAACCAGCCAATGGGGCGCATTCAATCTGGTCGCCAAATTAAGACTTTTTCCTTATGTTTACCAAGGGACCTTGCAAGCGCTTACACTCAGTGAATTATTGCGTATTCAAAAGGAAGAGCAGGATTTAAATCCCAATCGGCAGCCTATTCCCATCCCTCCTTGCAATACTCCCTCCCTTACAGTCAATACCGATTGGCACACACCTGCTACTGGGGCGGCATTGCAACAAGCCTTGCGTAAACATGGCTTTCTTGCTGAACCCGTTGTTAATTCCAAAAAAGAAAGCAAGGAATTGGAGACATCCCCTGTTTTCGGCTCCTGAACGTGAGCAAGCTTGCTGGCCATTGAGGAAGAGGAGCGCTTTCTCAATGGCTTCACCGATTGTCAGAAAGACCAATTGAATCCTGGGGAGGTGCCAGAATGGAAATGAATTATGTTACTATGGTTGATTTGTACGAGAGCCTCATTAAGCCAGAAGCCCAATCGATTGATCTCTTCGCAGAAAGTGGGCGGTTACAGGCAACTCTCATTTTATTCTGGACACTACCATGGCGCTAAAAAAATTGGTTTTCCTTGGGTTACTAATCATTAGTCACTGGACACAGGCCGGTGTTGTGTTAACGGACATCCAGGGGAAGAAAATCGCCTTCCATGATCTTAAAGGCAAGTGGGTCATGATTAACTACTGGGCGAGCTGGTGCCAGCCCTGCGTCGACGAAATTCAGGAATTCAATCAATTTTACCGGATAGAAAAAGACCGGGTGGCCCTGTTTGCAGTCAATTATGAGGGGTTATCTCTGGCTGAGCAACGGCATTTAATCAAACAATACCGTATTCGTTACCCCAGCCTGCAAAAGGACCCCCGCCACTCCCTGGAACTAGGGGATATTCGCGGCGTACCGGTGACCTTTGTTTTTAATCCCCGGGGTGAGTTCATGACCGCCCTGTATGGCAGTCAAACCATGGATACCTTAAGGGAAATCATTCGCCGCAGTTAATACTCTGCTTCAAGGCTATCGCTTTTGGGGGTAAACAAACGGTCCTTCTGGCTTTTTGTTATTTTGATGGTCAGTTGCCATCCCCCCTCCTCCTTGCTTACTTCATCGGTCACCGCGCCCATCTGATAGAGTTTGGCACGCAATTTGGCCTGGTCCGGTCCCAGGCTGACCGTTTCTTCTGTAATGTCCCCATGCAACAGGGTGGCAACCGCTTTGGTCAGTAAATCCAATCCATCACCGGTTTTAGCGGAAAGCCAGACCTTGCAATTGCCTTCCTGCAAATCCAGTTTCGGCTGCCAGTCTTCATGCTGGTCAATTTTATTAAAGACCTGGATAACGGGAATATCATCAACACCGATTTCTTTCAAAACCTGCTGCACGGCAAACACGGTATCGCGCCAGTTGGGATCGGCGATATCAATCACATGCAGTAATAAATCGGCTTGTGCCGTCTCCTCCAGCGTAGCCCGGAATGCTTCCACCAGATCATGGGGTAAGTCCCGGATAAAACCCACCGTATCGGCCAGGATAATGGGGGAGGAGCCCGGAATATCCAATTTACGCATGGTTGGATCAAGCGTCGCAAACAATTGATCGGCGGCATAACTGTGGCCGCCAGTCAGCGCATTGAACAGGGTGGATTTACCCGCGTTGGTATAACCCACCAGGGAGACGGTTTTAAGCGCCGCTTTTTGACGGGCGCGACGGTTTTGATCGCGACTGCGTCTGACCTTTTCAAGGCGTTTATTAATGTATTTGATGCGCTCACGCAACAGGCGTCGATCGGTTTCAAGCTGGGTCTCACCTGGACCACGTAAACCGATACCGCCCTTTTGGCGCTCAAGGTGGGTCCAGCCGCGGATGAGCCGTGTCGAAATATGCTGTAATTGCGCGAGTTCAACCTGAAGCTTCCCTTCAAAGGTACGGGCGCGTTGTGCAAAAATATCCAGGATCAAACCGCTCCTGTCCACGACCCGGCATTGAAAAAGCCGCTCAAGGTTTCGCTCCTGAGATGGCGACAACTCATGATTGACTAAAACCAGTTCCGCCTGTTCGGCCTGAACCAGCCCCTGGATTTCTTCCGCTTTGCCAAGACCAACATAATAGCGGGCTTCAGGGGTAGCGCGGGCACCCGTGACGCAAGCGATCACTTCAGCCTGAGCCGATACCGCCAACTCTTTAAATTCATCCAAAGCTCTGCCGGCATCCACCCCGGGAAGCGCCAGTTGCACCAGAATAGCGCGCTCGCCACCTTGCGGTCGTTCAAACAATACGTCAATTCCACCACGTTGAAAGGGTGTCAGTCTGCCACATTTTCGTCCTCATCACCAGTGGGCACTTTAACCATCCGCGATGGCACCACGGTCGAAATGGCGTGTTTATAGACCATTTGCGTGACGGAGTTCTTTAACATCACCACGTATTGATCAAAAGAATCAATCAGACCATGTAATTTAATGCCATTGACTAGAAAAACCGACACTGGCACCTTTTCCTTACGAAGTTCGTTCAGAAAGGGATCCTGCAGCAAGTGATTTTTATTAGACATTGCCTTCTCCTTGTTCTTGTTTTTTAAGGCAACCACATTCACAAGTATAGTCGGCATTCACTAACAATACTTTAAGACTAAATGAATTATTTATGAGCGGCCGGTTTGTTAATAAGGCATGGCCTGGGATTAATTTTTAAGGCCTGTTGGAGAGACCCCTTTCGCCTGCTACACTCGTTGTTGACCGTTAATCTGCCATCTGTGCATCAATACAAGGAGTATTCAATGCCAAAGTACACACCAGAACAATTACGTGGTTTTAATCCCACTGACGCCAAGGCCCTGCTGGATGATGAGGATTCATTGATTGCCAGCCGTGAGGCATTGGACGAGCTGTCTGATAGTGAGAAACGACAATTGATTTTTCACATGTTGTCGAACAGAGCCGATCTTAAAGGGTTAAGCCACTTGAGCGATGCTCTGCGTAATCCCACACTGCAAACCAATGACTGCTTTCATGCCGCCTTTTCAAGAGCACTGGAAGTCTGCCGCCGTCTTGATTCCATCACCGACAGCCGAAACAAGAACCCCGGGCGTATCTTTATCGGCGAAGAATTCAATGTCGATATGTACAATGAACATGCCGCTCTGGTTCAGCACCGTCTGGCCGGTAAGGAACAAGAGATTGCCCTTTGTCTTGCCAACTCCCCTGCGTCACATACCGAAATTGCCAAGGGTCTCAGGATTTTATCTGTACAGCCCACGGGTGATGTATTTAAAACCATTAATGAAAAATTTGGTAAGATTATGGTTTCTAAATCAAAAGAAGAGAAAGAGGAAGAGGTGAGTTTACTTGACGATAGCGCTTCGTCCGATGATGAACATCGAAAAGGGTGTTGCGTTTTATTTTAATCATCCACTTCCTGCACAGAGACATCGCGCGAGCCGCGATATCTCTGTGTCGCCTGTGCATCAACCACTGCATTCATTCCCTGCCGTACCCCTCAAACATTATTAACCCATCAAATCAGCTGGCTTATCCTGCCTTAAGATAGGACATACTGTTTTTTGAGATATTTCTTACAACGGATAGAGAAGTATACATCAAGACTTTTTTAGTGCCTTAAGTAATACTTGATGCAAAGGATGACACGGATTGTCTGACAGGAAGTCAAACAAGGGACCAGCACAATGGAAGTGCTTCGCCGTAAGGATGCGGCTTTTTTGGAAAGGAATAGGTGATTCTGGCTTCCTCCGAGTGATTCACCTATCCCCTTCACACTGTCTTTATTACCCGTTCACTTTACACATCAATGTTTTCTGCTTCCAATGCATTCGATTCAATGAAATCACGTCGTGGTTCAACTTGGTCACCCATCAAGGTAGTAAAGATTTGGTCTGCCGCCACAGCATCCTCAATGCTGACTTGCAGCATGCGCCTGACTTCTGGATCCATGGTGGTTTCCCAGAGTTGCTCAGGATTCATTTCACCCAACCCTTTATAACGCTGAATGCTTTGGCCCCGCTTCGCCTCGTCCATTAACCAGTTCAGTGCATCCTCAAACGTTTCAACCCCTTGTTTTTTCTCACCGCGCTGAACATAAGCGCCTTCGTCAATGAGATTAGCCAGTTTGGTACCCAAGCTGTTGATTTCTCTATAATCCTTCGATGCAAAAAATTCCGGGCTCAGGGAGAGGAAATTTTCAATGCCGTGTTGCGCAATACTGATCCTTGGGAAGTAATAATTTCCATCCTGATGATATTGCGTATCCACCGCATACTGCTGACTCTTGTTATCCAGTTGCTGCAGACTTAAATGCAGTTGTTGTGACCACCCGGCAATAATGTCCTGATGGTTGAAGTCATCACTTTGCAAAGCAGGTAAATACATGATGCGTTTCAATATGTTCTGATTATAACGGCGCGACAGGCGTTTGATTATTTTTTCAACACGTCGATATTGCAATACCAATTCCTCAAGTGCTTTGGAAGTAATGGCAGGTGCTTCCTTATCCGGATAAAATGCCGCTTCATCCAGGGCAGCCTGTGTTAAATAATCAAACAAAGCTTCATCATCTTTTACATACTGCTCTTGTTTTCCACGCTTGACCTTGTAGAGTGGCGGCTGCGCGATATAAATATACCCGCGTTCGATTAATTCTGGTGTTTGCCTGTAAAAGAAAGTAAGCAGCAAGGTTCGAATATGAGAACCGTCAACGTCGGCGTCAGTCATGATAATAATACGGTGATATCGTATTTTCTCAGGATCGTATTCGTCCGGTCCAATTCCGCAACCCAGAGCGGTAATCAACGTTGCCACTTCCTGTGAAGACAACATCTTATCAAAACGTGCCTTTTCAACATTGAGAATTTTACCCTTAAGCGGCAAAATGGCCTGGAATTTTCGATCGCGTCCCTGTTTTGCAGAACCGCCGGCCGAATCTCCCTCGACAATGTACAATTCTGAAAGCGCTGGATCCTTTTCCTGGCAATCAGCCAATTTCCCTGGAAGACCGGCAATGTCGAGAGCGCCTTTACGTCGGGTCATTTCCCTTGCCCGCCTTGCCGCTTCACGTGCCCGCGCTGCATCGATGATTTTACCCACAATCGCTTTTGCGACGCTGGGATTCTCGAGCAGGAAATCATTAAATTTGTCAGCAACCACGGATTCCACAACCGATTTGACTTCTGAAGAAACCAGTTTGTCTTTTGTTTGCGATGAGAATTTGGGATCGGGAACCTTGACTGACAACACAGCCGTCAATCCTTCGCGTGCGTCGTCCCCAGTCGTCGTAACTTTGGCTTTTTTAGCATACCCTTCATTTTCAATGTAGGTATTCAACGTACGGGTCAGTGCCGCTCGGAAGCCTGCCAGGTGTGTGCCCCCATCGCGTTGTGGGATATTGTTGGTAAAGCAGAAAAATGTTTCCTGGAAAGAGTCATTCCACTGCATGGATAAATCGACCGTGATGTTGTCTTTTTCAGCTGTTAAACTGAATACAACCGGCATAATCGGGGTTTTGTTGCGATTAAGGTGCTCAACAAAAGCCTGAATCCCCCCCTCATAACGGAAGGTATCCTGTTTTTGGGTGCGCTCATCAAAAAGATGAATGCACACACCGGAATTAAGAAAAGACAATTCTCTTAATCGTTTGGCTAAAATATCGTAATGAAATTCAATATTGCTGAACGTATTGGCACTGGGCTTAAACCACACCTGAGTGCCTGTGGCATTGGCATCACCGGTGACGGCTAAAGGTGCATCTGGAACACCATTACGGTAATGCTGCTCATGCACCTTGCCATGACGGCGAATGGTTAAATGCAATTCCTCAGACAAAGCGTTGACCACTGACACACCGACCCCATGCAACCCGCCGGACACTTTATAGGAGTTATCATCAAATTTTCCACCCGCGTGCAGAATCGTCATGATGACTTCCGCCGCTGACCGGCCCTCTTCTTTATGGATATCCACCGGTATACCGCGGCCATCATCTTTTACAGTAATGGATTCATCAGCATGAATTGTCACAAATATTTCTTTGCAATGACCCGCCAGGGCTTCGTCAATGGAGTTATCGACAACTTCAAAAACCATATGATGCAAGCCAGTGCCATCATCAGTATCGCCAATATACATTCCCGGTCTTTTTCTTACGGCATCCAAACCTTTTAAGACTTTAATATTGGTCGAATCATAGCTAGCATTAACAGTCATAAGTTTTCCTCTGTTACGAATCCTGCCTGTGCAAACCTTGGATTATAGCACTTTTCACCGCGGGATTATACTTTCGTACCATTTCTTTACAGCATTGAGTTGATTTGTTTCACGTGAAACATGGACTTACACGAGCCATCGTCATTCAATGACGTACCTAGGCCCGTTGACCTTTGTCGAGAGAGATGAGCTCATAATGATGTTCATGGAAAAAATCGGTAAACCATCCAGACGTATTTGAAGTAATAATGAATTGAGAGTCATTTGTTTTAATGTACTCAATAAGCCGTGACAGATGAGTCGGATCCAGTTCGGCGTTGATGTCGTCAATCAAATGAATGCAATGTCGGGATAGTAATTCAGCCTGAGCCAATTTAAGCGCAAAAAGAACCATCTTCTGCTGTCCACGTGATAGATGAAACCGGGCTTTATGCTCATCGATGGTAATCATAATATCGGCGTGATGTGGCCCGTAATGGGTAAATTGCCTTTGACGATCAGCGGCTAACGTCGCCTCTAAAACAGAACCAAGCGGAATACCCTCCTGCTTTCTATCCCACCCCTTGTAGTAATTCAGTTGACAGGAAAGATCGGAAAACGCATGTAAAATGATCTTGAAACGTTCATTCAGCTTAAGCACGTAATGGGCCCGTGACTCATCCAATTCATTCGCCAAATCAGATAATAGTTTGTCCCATGGAGCAAATTGCTGCGCAGAAGCCTGCTGTTTGAGTAAACTATTCCTTTGTTTTAAAGCCCTGCGATAATTTTTCCATAGCCCATGGTAAGTGTGTTCCACGTGAAACAATCCCCAATCCAGTACACTGCGACGAACCGCTGGACCTGAATCGATGATTTGAAAGATGTCCTGATAAAAAATTTGCGTTGGTAAAAGGTAAGCGAGCTGACTACTGGTAAAACAAGGAGTACCATTGATTTTTACGACTGTCGCTGCGGACAGGGATTTACTGATGGAAACCGTCTGCTCGTCGGCTGTTTTAGTAAAAACAGACAATGCGGGTTGTTGATAAGTAACCAGACTGGAAATTTCACGGGCTCTGAATGAATGGCCATTACCTAATAAATAAATGGCCTCAAGAAAGGAGGTTTTGCCACTGCCATTGAGACCGGTAACCAGATTAAGGTGAGGATGCAAATTCACACGCAACGGCTGCAGATTACGGAGATTATGAACATGCAATTCACTGAGAATCATAACTTCATGGGCATAATGATGTATTGGTAATTGGCGTCCTGTAATGATTCAACTAGCATACTCTTGTCGGTTGTAGACATGGATAATCGAACAAGTCCATCAGGTAAATAACCCAATACATCCAATAAATAACCCGCATTGATACCAATCTTGAGTTCCTGACCATCGACGTGGGCTTCGAGTAATTCACTGGCCTCCTCCTGCTCCTGATTATTGGCAATCAAAGTGAGCGAATTGGCTTGAATGTGAAGAAGAACCGCGCGTGATTTTTCGTTAGCCAGAATAGCAATTCGGGACAGCGACCGTTTGAGAATATCCCGGTCAATCAGCACGTACTTGTCCTGGTCCGTTGGAATGGCTTTGGTGTAGGGCGGAAAACGCGCTTCGATCAATTTCGTGGAAAAAGTATATTGCTCGGTCACTAAACGAAAATGACCCTTGCCAGCCGTTACCACAATGGACTCGTCCGTGACAGCAGCCAACAATCTGAGCATTTCCTGAACACCTTTACGGGGCAACAAAAACCGCTGCGACGGCAAATGCTGCTCACATTGAAACTTACAAATGGCCATGCGGTGACCATCGGTCGCCACCGTGGTTAAATGGCTCCCTTCGATATCAAGCAACAGGCCGTTAAGGAAAACACGAACGTCCTGCTGCGACATGGCAAAATGAGTGGATTGCAGCAGATGGATCAATGACTCGCGCTGAATGGTGAACTCAAGCTCGCTTTTATCCAAATCATTTACCGGAAATTGATCCGCCGGCAAGGTGGCTAATTTAAACTGGCTGCGTCCCGATTTGATTGCAACCCCACCTGCGGCTAATTTAATCTCGGCAACAGCATCGTCATCCAGAGAACGAATGATATCAATCAGTTTTTTTGCTTGCACGGTGATTTGTGATGCAGTATCAACCGAATCACAATCCAACACAGCAGACATTTCAATTTCCAAATCGGTTGCTGTCAACACCAGGCGGCTATTGGATACCGAAAGAAGGATATTGGACAAAATAGCAAGGGATTGCCGTTTATCGACCGCGCCAGCCATTGTTAATAGCGCAGGAAGTAATTTCCGTTTTTCTATAGCCAGTTGAAACATGTTTATTTCCAGTTAAGAAGACAAAATACGTAACAGATTTTTATAGTCTTCAGCAAAATCATTTTCTATCTGCACCAGTTCCTTGACTTTACGGCAGGCATGAATGACGGTGGTATGATCACGACCGCCAAAATGGTCGCCAATTTCAGGGAGGCTGTGATTGGTTAATTCCTTAGCCAGGGCCATGGCCATCTGCCTTGGTCTGGCAATCGAGCGGCTGCGGCGCTTGGATAATAAATCCGCCACTTTGACTTTGTAATACTCAGCGACCGTTTTCTGGATGTTTTCAATCGTGACCAGCTTATCCTGTAAAGCAAGAAGATCACGCAAGGCATCATGAACAAAATCAATAGTAATGCACTTGCCGGTAAAATGGGCATTCGCGATGACACGACGTAAAGCGCCCTCCAATTCACGGACATTGGAACGTATGCGTTTGGCAATAAAAAAAGCCACTTCGTAGGGCAATTCAATATTGGATTGCTCCGCTTTACTGATCAAAATGGCCACACGCGTTTCAAGCTCGGGCGGTTCGACAGCAACGGTCAATCCCCAGCCAAACCGTGATTTAAGCCGCTCTTCCACCCCTTCGATTTCCTTAGGATAGCGATCACTGGTGAGAATGATTTGTTGCTGGCCTTCAAGTAACGCATTGAACGTATGAAAAAATTCTTCCTGTGAGCGGTCTTTTCCAGCAAAAAACTGGATATCATCAATCAACAGGGCATTCAACGAACGATAGAACCGTTTAAACTCATTGATGGTATTGGTTTGCAGGGCTTTGACCATGTCCGCCACGAAACGTTCAGAATGAAGATAAAGCACTTTGGCTTCAGGATTATTTTTTAAAATGGCATTGCCTATCGCATGCATCAGGTGGGTTTTACCCAACCCCACACCGCCATAAATAAAAAGCGGATTGTACGCGTCGCCAGGGCGCTCAGCCACTTGCAGGGAAGCGGCTCTAGCCAGTTGGTTTGAATTGCCCTCAACGAAGGTATCAAAATGAAATTTTTTGTTTAAATAACTGTTTTTATAGTCAGCGGTTTTTTTGGGGATGACTTTATTCACAGGGGCAGCGACCGGTGTTTCACGTTCGGCAGCAGCCGGTTGAGCAGACGGTTTACTGCCGATCTCAATGCTGACAGCGGAAATCAACTCGCCACCCAGTTGCGTAGCCAGTTCTCTTATTCGTGCAAAAAAATGCTTATTGACCCAGTCGACCACAAAACGGTTGGGGGCCAATAAAATAAGGCTGTTGTCCTGCACTTTCGCATGCAAGGGACGTAACCAGGTATTAAATTGCTGTGGGGGGTATTCCTCTTCCAGAAGCCCCAGACATTTCTGCCAAACGTTCGCAGACAC